>JANWZN010000029.1 GCA_025054575.1 Geminicoccaceae bacterium
GCCCGACGGCGACGGCCTCGCCTTCTTGATGCGGCTGCGGGCCCGCGGCGACGCCACGCCGGTCCTCGTGCTCACCGCCCGGGATCGGGTGAGCGAGCGGATCGCCGGGCTCCAGGCCGGCGCCGACGACTACCTCGTCAAACCCTTCGATCTCGGCGAGCTCGCCGCACGCGTGGCCGCCGTGGCCCGGCGTTACGCGGGCGATCCCAACCCCTTGCTCGAGATCGGGCCGCTCCTGATCGACCGGGCTCGCCGGATCGTCACCAAGAACGGTGCGAGCGTGCCGCTCTCGGCGCGCGAATGGGCGCTGCTCGAGGCTCTGGCGCTGCGGCCCGGGGCGATCGTCGCCAAGGAGCGGCTCGAGGAGCTGCTCTATCCGATGGGCGAGGAGGTCGAGAGCAACGCGGTCGAGGTCGCGGTGAGCCGGCTCCGGAAGAAGCTCGGCGCCGAGTGGATCGAGACCGTCCGCGGCCTCGGCTATCGGCTCGTGCGCCGATGAGGCGAACGCCGAGCCTCGCCGGACGGCTCACGCTCGCCCTCTCGCTCGCTGTCGGGCTCGCCTGGCTCGCCGCAGCGGCGGCCGGCGCCTGGGTGATCCGGCGCGAGCTCTCGGAAGCCCTCGACGGCGCGCTGCAGGAGACCGCCCAGCGCCTGTTGCCGCTCGCCCTCGACACGCTGATCGTCCTCGAAGCCGGCGGCGAGGAGGAGCAAGGCCCGGCCCAACGGATACGACGCGCGGCCCGGGTCGCCGCCCACGGCGAGCGGGTCGTGTACCAGCTCCGCGATGCCGCGGGCCGCGTGCTGCTCCGCTCGCACGAGGCGCCGAACACGCCGTTCCCGGCCCCGCTCGCCCGCGGCTTCGCCGAGGCCGAGGGGCTGCGGGTGTATACCGAGCCCGCGATCTCCGAGACCCTCTTCCTGCAGGTTGCCGAGCCGCTCGCCCATCGCCGCGACGCCGCCGCCTGGGCGACGTTCCTGCTCGTGGCACCGCTCGTGCCGCTCTTGCCGATCCTGGTGTCGCTCGCCCGGCGCGTGGTGCGCCGGGCGCTCGGACCGGTCGACGCCCTCGCGGCCGAGATCGCCGCCCGCGACGAGCACCGGCTCGAGCCGGTCGGGCGGTCCGATCTGCCGCGCGAGCTCGCGCCGATCGCGACCTCGGTCGATCGCCTACTGGCCCGGCTCGGTCGCGCGCTCGCGAGCGAGCGAGCCTTCGCCCGGGCCGGCGCCCACGAGCTCAGGACCCCGCTCGCCGGCGCGCTGGCCCAGGCGCAACAGCTCCTGGCGGAGCTCGGGCCCGGCCCACAGCGCGAGCGCGTGGCGCGGATCGAAGCGGCCCTCTCGCGGCTGCGCCGGCTGGTCGAACAGGTGCTCGACCTCGCCCGGGCCGAGCGCCCGACGAGCCGTCCCGAAACGGCCGTCCCGCTGGGCCCGGTCCTCGGGCTCGTGCTCGAGGATCTCGGCCGCGCGCGGGTGCTTCGCGTCGAGCGGATCGCCATCGCGGGCGATCCCGGAACGCTCGCCGCCCGGATCGATCCGGACGGCTTCGCGCTGATCCTGCGCAACCTTCTCGAGAACGCGCTGCGCCACGGCGATCCCGCAGCCCCGGTCGCGCTCGACATCGAGCCGCCCGGGCGCATCACCATACGGAACGGGGGGCCGCCCCTGCCGCCCGGCCTGCTCGCCGACCCGCCCGCTGCGGCCGCAGCAGCGAGCGCGGGCGGCAGCGGCCTCGGTCTCCTCATCGCCCGCACCGCGGCACGCGCGAGCGGCAGCCGCCTCGAGCTCGTCTCGCCGATCCCGGGCACGGGGGGAGGGGTCGAAGCCTGCCTCGAGCTGCCCGGTTGAGGGCGCTCGTTGCGCTGCGTGTCAGAGCGCGGCGAGCCTTCGGCCCTCCTCCTCGCCCCACAAGGCCACGAGGATCGCATCGAGCCCGTCGGTCAGCGCGGCCGGGCCGGGCTGGAGGACGATCGGTGAGGGGATCGCGTGGATCCGCCGGTCGCGGACCGCGGGAACGGTCTGCCACCCCGGCCGCGCCGCGATCTTTTCGGGCCGCACCTTCTTGCCGCACCAGGAGGCGAGGATCACCTCGGGTGCGGCCGCGACCACCCGCTCGGGCGGCACGATGCGGTCCTTGGCCGACTTCTCCTTCGCGAGCTCGGGGAAGACGTCGCGCCCGCCGGCGGCCTCGATCAGCTCCGAGACCCAGCCGATGCCGGAGATCAAGGGCTCGTCCCACTCCTCGAACCAGACCCGAACGGGCGGCTTTCCGGCGGTGGCGGCGCGAATCCGCAAAAGGCGCGCCTCGAGCTCCCGCGCGAGCGCCTCGGCCTTTTCGATCGCGCCCACGAGCGCGCCCAGGGTGCGAATCATGGCGAAGACGCCCGAGAGATCGCGCTGGTTGAAGGCGTGCACGGCCACGCCGGCTTTCACGAGGTCGCGGACGATCTCGGCCTGGAGGTCGGAGAAGGTCAGCACGAGGTCGGGCTCGAGGGCCAGGATCTTGGCGAGGTCGGCACTGGTGAAGGCCGCCACCCGGGGCTTCTCCCGGCGCACCCGCGGCGGCCGCACGGCATAGCCCGAAACGCCCACGATCCGGGCGTC
The DNA here is from genome assembly GCA_025054575.1 of Geminicoccaceae bacterium. Classification (GTDB taxonomy): domain Bacteria; phylum Pseudomonadota; class Alphaproteobacteria; order Geminicoccales; family Geminicoccaceae; genus JANXAZ01. The sequence goes on from JANWZN010000029.1 coordinate 2,602, forward strand.
CTCGCCCAACAGATAGAGGGTCTCGACCGTCTCCTCGGTCAAGCAGACGATCCGCTCGGGCGGGAAGCGACGCATCGCCGAAGGCTCAGTCGAGCGCGAGCGGCAGGCCCACATAGTTTTCGGCGAGCACGGTCTGCTGTGCTCGCGACTCGAAAAGAAAATCGAGCTCGGCACGCTGCAGCCGGTCGCGGAACGGATCGCCCTCCGGAAACTTGTGGAGGAGCGAGGTCATCCACCAAGAGAAGCGCTCGGCCTTCCAGACCCGGGCGAGGGCGCGCCCAGAATAGGCGTCGAGCGGGCGCGGGTCGTTCTCCTTCAAGAACGCCACGAGCGCCCGGGCGAGCAGCCCGACATCGGCCGCGGCGAGGTTGAGGCCCTTGGCACCGGTGGGCGGCACGATGTGGGCGGAATCGCCCGCGAGCACGAGGCGGCCGAAGCGCATCGGCTCGGCCACGAAGCTCCGCATCTGGGTGACGCTCTTCTCGAGCGAGGGCGCCCGCTCGAGCCGGGCCGCGATCTCGGGGCCGATGCGCGCCGAAAGCTCCTCGTAGACCCGCTCGTCGGGCCAGGCCTCGACCGGGTCGTTCGGGTCGCACTGGACGTAGAGCCGCGAGACGGTGGGCGAGCGCATCGAGAAGAGGGCGAAGCCGCGCTCGGAGAAGGCGTAAATCAACTCGTCGGCGACCGGGCGGGCGCGGGCCAGGATGCCGAGCCAGCCGAAGGGATAGACCCGCTCGAAGGTGCGCAGCATGGCGGCGGGGATGCGCGAGCGGCACACGCCGTGGAACCCGTCGCAGCCGGCCACGATCTCGCAAGCGAGCTCGAACTCCTCGCCGTGGCGGCGGAACAGCACCCGCGGCCGCGTGCCCTCGAGGTCGACCGGCAGCACGTCGGCCGCCTCGTCCAGGAGCGGCAGTGCCGCCGCCTCGCGCGCCGCGACGAGATCTTTGGTGACCTCGGTCTGGCCGTAGACGACGACGTGCCGACCGGTGAGTGCTTCGAAGTCGATCCGCCGCGTCTCGCCCTGGACGGCGATCTCGATGCCGCGATGGACGAGGCCCTCGCGATGCAGCCGGTCGGCGACCCCGGCCTCCTCGAGCAGGCGCACCGTGCCCTCTTCGAGCACGCCCGCGCGGATGCGCGCGAGCACGCGCGCGATCGGCCGGCGCTCGAGGACCAGATTGTCGATGCCGGCGCGATGCAAGAGCTGACCGAGGAGCAGCCCCGCCGGACCCGCGCCGACAATGGCCACGCGGGTCGAGAGGCGCTTCGCCATGGTCGTCGTCCGTCTTGGCGGTGACCCGTTCGATCTGCCACACTCGCACGCACCGGTCGAGGAGAGGGAGGGGGGCGATGGCTCGACGCAGAATGCTCGTTGGCGCGCTCGCGGCGGCACTTCTCGTGGGCGGTCTCGGGACGAGCACCCGTGCTGCCGAGGTGACGCTCACGCTCCACCACTTCCTTGGCCCCAAGGCACCGGCGCAGACGGCCTTCTTCGAGCCCTGGGCCAAGAAGGTCGAGGCGGCCTCGAACGGGCGGATCAAGATCGAGATCTTCCCCTCCATGTCCTTGGGCGGCAAGCCGCCCGAGCTCTACGCCCAGGCCCGCGACGGGGTCGCCGACATCGTCTGGACGGTGGGCGGCTACACACCGGGCGCCTTTCCGCGCTCGGAGGTGTTCGAGCTGCCCGGGGTGCACCGCGGCAGTGCCAAGGCGACCACGCTCGCGATCCAGGACGTGATGGACCGGATCGCCGCCGACTTCACCGACACCCATCCGCTCCTGATCCACGCGCATGCGGGCCAGGTGATCTTCTCGGTGGCCAAGCCGATCCGCAGCCTCGCGGACGTGGCTGGCCTCAAGATCCGCGTGCCCTCGCGCACCGGGGCCATGCTGATCGAGGCCTGGGGCGCGCAGCCCGTCTCGATGCCGGTGCCGGAGCTGCCGCAGGCGCTCTCCAAAGGCGCGCTCGATGCGACGCTCATCCCGTTCGAGGTCGCCACCCCCTTGAAGGTGCCGGAGCTCGTCAAGTTCGCTACGGTCGGGGCGGAGGGCAAGCGCTTCGGCACCGCCGTGTTCATCTTCACCATGAACAAGCAGCGCTACGAGAAGCTGCCGGCCGACCTCAAGGCGGTGCTGGACGCGCACTCCGGCAAGGCGATCGCGGCCGAGATCGGCCAGGTCTGGGACGATGTCGAGAAGCCGGGCATCGACGCGCTGGTCAAGGCCGGCGGGCAGATGCTCACCCTCGACGCCGCCGCCCAGGCGGCCTTCGACGCCAAGGCCGAAACGGTGGTCGAGCGCTGGATCGCCGAGGTGCGCGGCAAGGGTGTGGACGGGGCGGCGCTGGTCGCCGCGGCGCGCGAGGCGATCGCCCGCCACAGCCGCTGAGCCCGGTGCTCGAGCGGCTGGCCGCGGCCATGGCGATCGCGGGCGGCACGCTCCTGCTCGCGATCGCCGCCGTGACCGGGATCAACGTGCTGCTCTATTTGGCCGATCTCGTCGCACCGGGGCGGCTCGGCATCGTCCGCGGCTACGAGGATCTCGTCCGGCTCTTGGTCAGCGCCGCCGTGCCATTGCTCTTTCCCTGGTGCGAGCTGCGCCGCGGCCATGTCGCCGTCGATCTGTTGGCCGAGCGGCTGCCACGAGCAGCGCAGCGCGTGCTGGAGACCGCGGGGGTGAGCCTGAGCGCCGCACTCGCCCTCTTCCTCGCCTTCTGGATGGTGCAGGGGATGCTCGAGACCCGCGCCGACGGGCGCGTGGCGAGCGTGCTGGGTTGGCCCGAATGGCCCTTCTACCTGCCGGGCATCCTGGCCCTGCTGCTTTGGGCGGCGGTGGCGCTCGAGCGCGTGCGCAAGGGACGACCCGCTTGAGCGAGCGCGAGTTCGTCGGCCTCGGCGCGCTCGCTGCGCTCGTCCTCCTCCTGTTGCTGCGACTGCCGGTGGCGATCGCGATGCTCGTGGTCGGCATCGGCGGCAGCTGGGTGCTCTCGCTGGTCGCCCCGTTCCTGCGCTTCGAGCCCTATCTGCGGCAGTTCAAGACGCTCTTCTGGAACACGGTCGCCTCCTACGATCTCTCGGTCGTCCCGCTCTTCGTGCTGATGGGCTATCTGGCGAGCCACGGTGGCCTCGCCCGCGACCTGTTCGCCGGGATCCAGGCGCTGGTCGGCAAGCGGCGGGGCGGGGTGGCGATGGCCGCGATCGGCGCCTGCGCCGGCTTCGGCGCGGTCTGCGGCTCCTCGCTCGCGACCGCCTCGACGATGGGCAAGGTGGCGCTGCCCGAGCTCCAGCGCCTGGGCTACCACCCGCGTCTGGCCACCGGTGCGCTCGCCGCGGGCGGCACGCTCGGCATCCTCATCCCGCCCTCGGTGCCGCTCGTCATCTACGCGATCGTCGTCGAGGCCTCGATCCTCGAGATGTTCCAGGCGGCGATCCTGCCGGGTCTGCTCGCGGTCGCCTTCTTCCTGGCGGTGATCGCCCTCGAGGTGCGGCGCGACGCCGCCCTCGCACCGCCCGCGGCCGGCATGGCCGCGGCCGAGCGGCGGGGGGCGTTGCTGCGGCTTCTGCCGGTCCTCGCGCTGTTCGCCGCGATCGTCTTGGGCCTCGGCATCGGCCTGTTCACGCCGACCCCGGCGGCGGGTGTGGGGGTCTGCTTGATCCTCCTCTACGGGCTCCTGTTGCGAGCGCTCGGCAAAGGCGGGATCGGCCGGCTGGAGATCGGCCGAGCGGTGCTGGATACGGCCGTCACCTCCTCGATGATCTACTTCATTCTGTTCGCCGCCGAGGTCCTCAAAGGCTTCTTCGCGCGCACGGGCCTGCCCTCCGCGCTCGCCGGCTGGGCCGCCGCCTCGGGGCTCGACCCCTGGCTCGTGCTCGCCGCCATGCTCCTTCTCTTGGTGGTTCTCGGCTGCTTTCTCGAATCGCTCTCGATGATCGTCGTGGTCCTGCCCTTCTTCTGGCCCGTGCTCGTCGAGCTCAACGGCGGCGAGGACGTCGCCGCGGCGGCCGCGGCCTACGGGCTCCACACCGACGAGCTCAAGATCTGGTTCGGGATCCTGGCCCTGGTCGTGGTCGAGTTGGGCCTCGTGACCCCGCCCGTGGGCCTCAACCTCTTCATCATCGGCTCGCTCGCACCCAACGTGCCGATGCGCGAGACGGTCCGGGGCGTCCTGCCGTTCCTCGCCGCGGAAGCGGTGCGGATCCTCCTCCTGCTCGCGGTGCCGCTCCTGACGCTCGCGCTTCCCCGTCTGCTCGGCCGCTGAGTGCGGCTTGACCCGACTTCTGGGGCCCTTCTAGCCTCGGCCCGTCCTCCGCCGGCGGCGGGGTCGGGCGGAATCGGGAGGGTCGCATGGCGGACGGGCCGGACGTGCGCGCGGGCAGACTTTCGCCGGCCGAGTACGAGCGCAACTTCGCCGACGCTCATCCGCCCTTGACGGCGCAGCAGGCGATGGTCGAGGCGGCGCGCTGCCTCTTTTGCTACGACGCGCCCTGCATCGAGGCCTGCCCGACCGGGATCGACATCCCGCGCTTCATCCGCGGCATCCAGACCGGCAATCTGCGGGGTGCGGCCGAGACGATCCTCGAGGCCAACATCATGGGCGGCACTTGTGCCCGGGTCTGCCCGACCGACGTGTTGTGCGAGGGGGCCTGCGTGCGCCTGGCCGAGGGCAAGAAGCCGGTCGAGATCGGGGCGCTGCAGCGGCACGCGGTAGACTGGCTCTTCGAGCGCGGCATCCAGCCCTTCTCCCGCGGCGCGCCGACCGGCGAGCGGATCGCGGTGGTGGGTGCCGGACCCGCCGGCCTCGCCTGTGCGCACGCGCTGGCCAGGCTCGGGCACGAGGTCGTCGTCTTCGAAAAGCGCGCCAAGGCGGGCGGTCTCAACGAATACGGCATCGCCGCCTACAAGATGGTCGAGGATTTCGCCCAACGCGAGGTCGCCTTCATCCTCGCGATCGGCGGGATCGAGCTGCGCACCGGCATCGAACTCGGTCGCGACGTCACGCTTTCCGAACTCCGCCGCGATTTCGCGGCCGTGTTTCTGGGCCTGGGGCTGCAGGGCGTGCACGCCCTCGGCCTCGAGGGCGAGCGGCTTTCGGGCGTGATCGACGCGGTCGCCTACATCGAAAGGCTGCGCCAGGCGAAGGACCTCGCCACGCTGCCGGTCGGCCGGCGGGTGGTGGTGATCGGCGGCGGCAACACCGCGATCGACATCGCGGTCCAGACCAAGCGGCTGGGTGCCGAGACGGTGACCATCGTCTATCGCCGCGGGCCCGAATCGATGTCGGCCACGCCGCACGAGCAGGAATGGGCGAAATCCAACGGCGTGCTCATCCGCCACTGGGCGCGTCCGGTGGCGATCGAGGGGGCCCAAGGTCACGTGCGCGCGGTGACCTTCGAGCGCACACGCCTCGACGGCCAGGGCCGGCTCGAGGGCACGGGCGAGCGCTTCACGCTCGAGGCGGATCAGCTCTTCAAGGCGATCGGCCAGAAGCTCGTCCCGAGCGCCTTCAACGGCACGGCCGAGCTGCTCGACGTCGAGGGCGGCAAGATCGTGGTCGACGCGGAGCGGCGGACGACGCTCGATCGAGTCTGGGCCGGCGGCGACTGCATCGCCTCGAGCGTCGATCTGACGGTGGCGGCGGTGGAGGACGGCAAGCTCGCCGCGGCCTCGATCCACCGCTATCTCATGGGCGGGTGAAGCGGTCGTCGCCTGGGGGCGGCCGAGCGGGAGAGCGAGGATGGCTGATCTGCGCTGCGCGATCGCGGGGGTGAAGGCGCCGAACCCGTTCTGGCTGGCCTCGGCCCCGCCCACCGACAAGGAGTACAACGTCGTCCGCGCCTTCAAGGCCGGTTGGGGCGGGGTGGTCTGGAAGACGCTCGGCGAGGACCCGCCGGTGGTCAACACCTCCTCGCGCTATGGTGCCGTGCACTATCGCGGCCATCGGATGATGGGCTTCAACAACATCGAGCTCATCTCCGACCGGCCACTCGACGTGAACTTGCAGGAGATCAAGAAGGTCAAGCGCGACTGGCCCGACCGGGCGCTCCTCGTCTCGCTCATGGTCCCCTGCACCGAGGATTCCTGGAAGCGGATCCTCAAGAAGGTCGAGGAGACCGAGGCCGACGGGGTCGAGCTCAATTTCGGCTGCCCGCACGGGATGAGCGAGCGCGGCATGGGCTCGGCCGTGGGCCAGGTACCCGAATATATCGAGATGGTCGTGCGCTGGTGCAAAGCCGCGACCCGCATGCCGGTCTTCGTCAAGCTCACGCCCAACGTCACCAACATCCTGGCCCCCGCCCGCGCCGCCAAGGCGGGCGGGGCGGATGCGGTCTCGCTCATCAACACGATCAATTCGGTGATGGGCGTCGATCTCGACACCATGGCGCCGCTGCCTTCGGTCCACGGCAAAGGCGCGCACGGTGGCTATTGCGGGCCGGCCGTGAAGCCCATCGCGCTCTGCATGGTGGGCGAGATCGCGCGCGATCCCGAATGCCGCGGCCTGCCGATCTCGGGCATCGGCGGCATCGAGACCTGGCGGGATGCGGCCGAGTTCATCGCCATGGGCGCGGGCTCGATCCAGGTCTGCACCGCCGCCATGCACTACGGCTTCAAGATCGTCGAGGACATGATCTCGGGCCTGTCGAACTGGATGGATTCGAAAGGCTATCGCACGCTCGAGGATGTCCGGGGCCGGGCCGTCCCCAACTATGTCGATTGGGGCCAGCTCGACATGAACTATGTCGTCAAGGCCCGGATCGACCAGGACAAGTGCATCCAGTGCGGGCTCTGCCACATCGCCTGCGAGGACACCTCGCACCAGTCGATCCGGGCGATCAAGGAGAACGGCAGCCGGCGCTACGAAGTGATCGAGGAGGAGTGCGTGGGCTGCAATCTCTGCGCCCATGTCTGCCCGGTCGAGGGCTGCATCAGCATGGTCGAGATCCCGACCGGGCTGCCCTATACGACTTGGGCGGAGGATCCGCGCAACCCGCAGCGGATCGCCAAGGCCGCCGAGTAGGAGCCCGTCGCTGACCAGCCGCAGGCCCGCCGGCTCCTCCGCCGAGCTCTACGAGCGCGACTTCTACGCCTGGACCCGGGCCCAGGTCCGCGCCCTCAAAAAGCTCGCCGCGACCCGACCGAACCTCGAGCTCGACCTGCCGCACCTGATCGAGGAGGTGGAGGATTTGGGCAAGAGCGAGCGCGATACGGTCCGCGCGCAACTGCGGCGGATCCTCGTCCACCTCCTCAAGCTGCGCTTCTCGCCGGCGAGAGAGCCGCGGCCGGGCTGGGTCGCGACCGTCGCCGACGCTCGTGCCGAGCTCGCCGACAAGCGGACGCCGACGCTGGAACGCCATCTGCGGCGCGAACTCCCGGCGATCTACGAGCGCGCCGCTCTGCAGGCCCGTCGCGAGCTCGAGGCCTACGGCGAGGCCGCGGCTGCGGCGAGGCTGCCCGCGACCTGCCCCTGGCCCTTCGAGGAGCTCGTCGAAGACGTCTGGCCGGAGCCCGAGGCGGGCGGCTGAGACTCTTCCGGCCGCGGAGTCGGACTGCCATCGCGCGGTCGACCAACGGCCGACGGTATAGGGGAGCCGTCGATCTCGATCGGTGTCCCCTATGGGACCGGTTCGCGTTTTGGCCCGTTGTATTCGACGGTCACGGCTCGCCGCCGGACGAGCGAGCCGCGCCGCCGAATTGGACGATCGAGCCAACCGCCCCCGCGGCTTAACGGAGTTGCTCCCGCTGACCGTGCGCACCGCAACGGAGGCATTGGCCAGCGACGAAGTTCTGATTCGTGCATGTTCCGGGCCGTCCCGTGTCGCACCCCACGGACCCGCACTTCCGGCAGCGGTAAACCGGGTTGCTACATTTCGAGGGTCCACGCTTCCCCGGGCATGTAGACATTGGCGATCTCCAGAAAGCAAAAGCAACCTAAGGTGGCGACAACGGCGCGCCTCTTTCAATAGTTTTTTTTCCTATTTTATCTTGATTGTCCTTCTTTGCTCGCAGATCTCCTCCTACTCGGTCTTCCGGAAACGCGAACACGAACGCTCTTCGATCGCGTCCTGACGTCTCGGAAGAGACGCGAGCGGGACGCCGGGGCCCCTTCCACGCACCACCGGCGCACCCATATCTGGGCGCGGTCGACCTGCGGGAAACCTTTCCGACATGCTCCGCCTCGCCCTGCCGCTCGCCGCCCTCGTGCTGCTCGCCGGTTGCGCCTCGACCCAGGAAACCGTGGGCGAGTACGACAAGACCGTGATCGGTGCCGCCACGGGTGCCGTGATCGGCGGCGTCGCTGGTGCCGTGCTCGACAAGAAGGATCGCCGCGGCGTGCCGATCGGCGCCGCTGTGGGTGCCGCGATCGGCGGCGGCATCGGCTACCTCTTCGACCGCCAGGAGCAGGAGATGCGCGCCGCGGTCGCGCGCGAGCAGGAGGCCGGCCGCGCCGAGGTCGAGCGGGTGCGCGAGGATCTCTTGAAGATCACGCTGCAGAACGAGGTGCTGTTCGACTTCGACAAGGCCGAGATCAAGCCGGCCTTCGCGCCCACCCTCGACAAGCTGGCCGCGGTCCTGGTCAAGTACGACCGCTCGTTCGCGACCGTGATCGGCCACACCGATTCGATCGGCTCGGAGGCCTACAACCAGGCGCTCTCCGAGCGCCGCGCCCAGGCGGTGGTCGACGCCCTCGCGAGCCGGGGCGTAGCACCGGGACGGATGTCGGCGGCGGGGCGCGGCGAGAGCGAGCCCAGGGCCGACAACACCAGCGAGGCCGGCCGCCAGCTCAACCGACGGGTCGAGATCCTGGTGAGCCCGCAGGGCTGAGCCCGCTCGCGTTCGGGCCGCCGGCTTCGATCGCCGGCAACAGCAGCCGGTACTTCACGCGCACCACGCTCGCCTGGCGGAAGAACGCGAGCAGATCGCGCCAGGGCCGCTCGATCCGGGCGAGACCGGCGAGGGCGGCCACCACCGTGCCGACATCGCTGCGGCCGTCGAGCACGAGGAGGCCGCCCAGGAGCAGCACGGCCGCCGCACCGAGCCCGCCGATCAGGGTCGCCGCCGCCTTGGCCGCGAGCTTGACCCGGGTCAGCCGTCGGCGCGCACGGTAGACGCGCTCGAGCGCCTCGCCGACCGCCGGGTCGACCGCACCCGGCTCGGCCGAGGCCACACCTTGCGCGGCCGCGCGCAGGGCTTCGACCCGCTCCGCCACCCGGGCGTCGACGAAGCGCTGGGCCATGCCTGCGATCGCCGCCTGCGGGGCGACCACGGCCAGCGCCAGAAGCCCGAGCCAGGGCTGTTGGACCACGAGGAAGACGATCACGCTCGCGAGCGTGCCGAGCTGGACGAGCGGGGTGGCGATCGCACCACCGGCGAACTGGCCGACCGTCTCGGCCTCGCCCGTGAGCATGGCGACGAGCCTGCCGCCGGCCGGACCGTCGGCGTCCGCGCCGGCCGGTGCCGTGACCCGCGCCCGGTAGAGCCGCTCGCGCAAGCGCAGCACGACGCGCTCGCCCACGAGCGTGATCCGTTCGTTCAACACGAGCTTGAGCCCGGCGCTCGCGGTCACGGCGAGAAGGAACAAGGCGCACAAAAACACGAGCCGCTCGCTCGGGATGCCGGCCACGAGGCCGTTGATCGCGAGCTGCTGGACCTTGAGCGGGGCCGCGGCGAGCGCCGCGACGGCCAGGGCCAACACGACCAGCACGAGCTGGTCGCGCCCGCTCACCCGCAGCACGGCGCGATAGAGTTCGCGCAGCGCCGGCCGGTCGCCGCTCTGCACCGCGATGCTCTCCTCGACGGGCGCGACGGCCCGGCGCGCCCGTGATCCTCCGCGCCCGCGCCCGGCGCGCCTTGTCGCCCCCGCACCTGCCGCGTATAGGACCCTTGGTACCAGCAAGACAGGGGGGCGCCGATGCCCGGCTCGACCGTCGACCGTATCAAGATGGGCCTGGCCGCGGGGCTTCTGGCCGCCGCCACCGGGCTCGCGGCCGCTCCGGCCGCGGCCGACTTCGACCGGGTCCGCTGGCCGGTCCCGATGGCCTTCGCCTCGAACCTCACGGCCCTGGGCGACGCGATGCCGTGGGTGGCCGAGCAGCTCAAGGCGCAGAGCGGCGGCAAGGTCGATCTGCGCGTCTTCGAGCCGGGCAAGATGATCCCCGCCCTCGGCGTGTTCGACGCGGTGAGCGAGGGCAAGGTCGAGGCCGGCTACACCTGGATGGGCTACGAGATCGGCAAGGTCCCGGCCTCGGCCCTGTTCGGCGCCGTGCCGTTCGGCCTCGAGCCCTGGGAGTTCGCCGCCTGGTTCTATTTCGGCGGCGGCAAGCAGCTCCTCGAGGAGGTCTACAAGCCGCACAACGTCCATCCGATCTTCTGCGGCACGATCAGCCCCGAGGCCTCAGGCTGGTTCCGCTTCGAGATCACCTCGCTCGACCAGGTCAAAGGCCTCAAGTTCCGCGCCGCCGGCCTCGGCGGCAAGATCTGGCAGAAGCTCGGCGCGTCGGTCACGCTCTTGCCCGGCGGCGAGCTCTTCCAGGCGCTCGAGAAGGGCGTGCTCGACGGCACCGAGTTCTCGCTGCCCACGGTCGACGAGCAGCTCGGCTTCTACAAGGTGGCGAAGTTCTATTATCTCCCGGGCTGGCACCAGCCCTCGACGAGCCAGTATCTCTACGTCAACAAGAAGGCCTGGGACTCCATCAACAAGGAAACCCAGGCGCTGATCGAGACCACTTGCACGGCTGCGGTCACCATGGCGATCGCCAAGGCCGAAGCACTGCAGGGCCCGATGCTGAGCAAGTTCGAAAAAGAGGGTGTCAAGCTCGTCCGCTGGAGCGAGGAGATGCTCGCCGCCTTCAAGAAGGCGACCGAGGAGGTGATGGCGGAAGAGGCGGCCAAGGACCCGCTCTTCAAGAAGGTCTACGAGTCGCAGACCGCCTTCCAGTCCGCGCACGCCCCCTGGCGGCGCTACGGCTTCCTGCCGCGAAGCTGAGCCGGCCGCAGGAGCGGAGGCCGGGCCGTCCCTTGCGGGGCGGCCCGTTTCGTGTGCGCGAGCAGGAGGAACCAGCGAGATGAGTGCCACGGCCGGATCGGAGAACGTGGAGACGGTCGGCGAGCTCGCGGAGAAAAAACTCCACGAGCTCGAAGAGAAGCACCATTTCCACTTGCCGCGCACCGCCCCGTCCGACCTGCTCGAGGCGATCGTGCTCAACGTCAATTACGTGGCGGCCTTTCTCTGGGTGCTGCTGGTGCTCGTGATCGTCGTCGCGGTGACGCTCCGCTACGTGTTCGGCCGCGGCTCGATCATGCTCGAGGAGATCCAGTGGCACATCTACGGCGTCGGCTTCGTCCTCGCCCTCTCCTACGCCCTCGTCGTCGATCGCCACGTCCGCATCGACGTGCTCGCCGAACGGCTGCCGTTGCGCGGCCGCGCCTGGATCGAGCTCGTGGGCCTCGTGGTCTTCTTGATCCCCTTCTGCGTGGCGGTGATCCTCGAGGCGATCCCCTTCGTGCTGCGCTCCTGGCAGCTCAACGAGATCTCCGCCGCCCCCGACGGCCTGCCCTATCGCTGGATCCCCAAATCCTTCATCATCTGGGGTTTTTCGTTGTTGCTCTTGGCCGCGGTGGCACGGTTGTTGAGAGTGACGGCACTGCTGTTCGGCCGCCCCGCGCCGCGGCCGGCCTTCTGATCCGACCCGAGCGAGGGCGCGCCAGCCGATGCCGGCCTACGAGATCATCGTCGTCGTCTTCTTGGCCTCCTTCGTCCTCTCGCTCTTCACGGGTTTCCCGATCGCCTGGCTCTTGGGTGGCCTGAGCCTCTTGTTCGCCTGGGTCGGCATCACGCTCTACCACGTCTTCGACATCGACACCTTCATGCTCTCCGACTGGTCCCGCTTCGCGATCCTGGTCGATCGCATCTGGAACCAGATGGAGAACTGGGTGCTCGTCTCGCTGCCCAATTTCGTCTTCATGGGATTGATGCTCGACCGCTCCGGCGTGGCCGAGAGCATGATGCGCAACTTCGCCAATCTGTTCGGCCGCTTCAACGGCGGGCTCGCGCTCACCGTCGTGCTGATCGGCATCCTGTTGGCCGCGTCGACCGGGATCGTCGGCGCTTCGGTCGTGCTCCTGGCCGTGCTGTCTTTGCCGATCATGCTCGAGCAGGGCTATTCCAAAAAGCTCGCCAGTGGCGTGGTGGCCGCCTCGGGCACGCTCGGGATCCTGATCCCGCCCTCGATCATGCTCGTCATCATGGCCGACCAGCTCGGCCTGTCGGTGGGCGATCTCTTCATGGGCGCGGTCTTACCGGGCCTTCTCCTGGGTGGCCTTTATCTCGTCTACGTGATCCTGGTCGGGCTCTTGTTCCCGAAGGTGGCACCCCATCCGCCGAACCTCGAGCCCGTGAGCTGGCGGCTCGTGCGCGACACGCTCCTCTCGGTGCTCGCGCCCCTCTTCCTCATCCTGGCCGTGTTGGGCTCGATCTTCGCCGGCATCGCCACGCCCACCGAAGCCTCGGGTCTGGGTGCCTTCGGCGCGACCCTGCTCGCCGCCGCCAATCGCCGGCTCGACTGGGCCACCTTGCGCGAGGTGAGCCGCGAGACGGCGCTCACCACCGCCTTCATCTTCGGCATCTTCCTGGGGGCGACCGCCTTCGCGCTCGTGATGCGCTCGCTGGGCGGCGACGAGCTCGTGGCCGAGACCTTGAAGGCTTTGCCGTTCGATCCGAACGGGATCGTCCTCTTCATTCTGTTCATCGCCTTCGTAGCCGGCTTTTTCTTGGACTGGCTCGAGATCACGCTCATCATCCTGCCGCTCGTCGCACCCGTGGTGAAGGATCTGGGCTTCGAGCCGACCTGGTTCGTCGTCCTCTTCGCGCTGTGCCTGTAGACGTCCTTCTTGACGCCGCCCGTGGGCTTCTCGCTCTTCTACCTGCGCGGCGTCGCACCGCGCACGATCACGACGGTCGACATCTACCAGGGCATCGTACCCTTCGTGCTCCTCCAGCTTCTCGCGGTCGCGATCGTCTTCATCTGGCCGCAGATCGTGCTCTGGCTGCCGCGGCAGATGTACGGCTGAGCCGGCTGCAGGGCCGTTCTCGCGCGACGCCCGTGCAACACGGATCGAGCCTCCCGCCGGTTCGTGCCCGGTTCTTGATCTGGATCAAGGCGCGCCGTCGCGACGCCCTTAGAGACTGGGCAGCATGAACGCTCGTCCCCTCCGAGCCGCCCGCGCCTCGCGCCGCGCCCTCCTCGCCGCCGTCGCCCTCGCCGCGCTCGGCGCCTGCGGCGCTCCGCGCGAGACCATCTCGTCGAGTGGTCGTTCCTGGCAGCGGCTCTTGGGGCCGGTCGAGGGCCTACCGGTCGTCTTCCTCCTCGATCTCGAGGTGCTCGAGCTCGGCGCTGCGGCCTTGCCCACGCCTCGCGCGGCCTGGACCCGAGCGGCCGAGGCCGAGGTCGAGGCGGCGGTGCAGCGGCTGGCGGCCAAGCACCGGATCGCTCTCTCGCGGTTCGCGCCGGATCGGGCGAGCGAGGAGCTGCTGAGCCGCGTGGCACGATTCCGCGCAGCCCTGCTCGCGCCGGTGCGCCCGAGCCCGGGCTGGGGGCCGGCCGCCGGAACCTCGTTCCCCGCGGTCGACACCGGGACGCCCCAAAGGCCGGAGGTGGGAGCCGTCAGCCGATCTCTCGGAGAATCGTTGGGGGTGGACCATGTCCTCTATCTGCTCTTGCGCGAAACGCGCGGCACGGCGGCACTGGCGGCCAGCAACCTCCAGCGGCTCGAACGTGCCCAAGCGGCGCAAACCATCCCGCTCACCACTTTCCGCCCCGGGATCTTCGGCTACGCGGTTTTGGTCGAGCTTCCGACGGCGCGCGTGATCGATCTCCAGACCATGATGATCGGCCCAAGCGGCCCGAGCCTCTCCGGCCCGGCCGATACCAAGTCGTTGCTCGAAGCCCTCTTCCGCGAGTCCGTGCCGTGAATGCCACCGCCTGGATGTCGAAGGCGCTGAGCTCGGCCCTGGTCGCCGTTCTGGTCGCAGGGTGCGGACCCAAGCCGCTGCTGCCGCCTTTGCCGTCTTCGACGATCGCGATCACCGAGGGGGCCCTGGTCGGCCGACCGGGCGAGGACCTCCTCGCTCTGGGGGAGGACGACTTCCGCTTCGTGGCCGATCGGCTCGAGGCGCGCCGTCGCTCGACCACGAGCCGGGTGCGCGACGCCCGGCTCGAGGCGGCGTTGCGCGAGCTCGGCTGTCGGCTCGCCCCGGAGCGCTGCCCTCGCCTGCGCGCCGTGGTCTACGACGCGGTCCACCCCGTGCTCCGGGTGTGGCCGACCGATTTGATCGACCTCAGCACGGGCATGCTGTTGCGAACCACGAGCGACACCGAGCTCGCCGCCCTGCTCGCCCACGAGCTCGCGCACGACGGCCTGCGCCACCGCGCGCTGGTCTGGGAGGCGGTGCAGCGCGCCGCGATTCCGGAGATCATGCGTTCCAACACGGTCGACCCGCCGATCCGCGTCGGCGGCCACGCGCCCGATGCCGTTCCGACCTTCGTCGCGGATTATGAACCGCCAGGCGTCCAAGAGGCGGTCGGGACCGTGCTCATGGCCACCGTTCTTCTCGCGGTGATAGCCGGAGGGCGCGCTCCGTCTGACAGGCTCCTGATGGGTTTCGAGCCTATGTTCGGGACTTCCTCGCCGATCGCCTTCGATGCGGCCAACGAGGTGGCGCAGCTCGGCTTTCTCCCCTCGTTGGAGGCCGCCGCCGACGAGGAGGCCGCACGCCGTCTGGCAAACGCCGGGTTCGATCCGAGCGTCGCGGACCGCGTCTGGGAACGGCTGCGACGCGAGCCGGACCCTGCGGGTCCGATCCCGTATCTGCGGCCGTTCCGGGAGATCCACCCGCTCGAAGGCGAGCGTCGCTCGCCGTCTGCCGCGATCCGCGGGCCGGCCCGGCAGGTGCCGGCGAGCGAGAGCTGGCGCCGTCTCGTCCTGGCCGAGCGCCCGGCTCGGCTGGCCGCCGAGATCGAGGCGGGAAGCTGGAACCGAGCCTTGCACCTGATCGAGGCGTGGCGCGCGGTCGATCCCGAGGCCGCGGATCTTCTCTGGGCGCGCGGCGAGACCTTGCGCCGACGCGACGAGCCGGGCGATCGCGCCGCGGCGCTCGCCGACCTCGAGCGGGCCGCTCGTGATCCGCGCGCGCCGGTGGCGACCTTCCGGTCGCTCGGTCTTCTCCTCGACCGTGAGGGACGACCCGCCGAAGCCGCAGAGGCCTATCGGACCTATCTCGCGAGGTCGCCGCGAGCACCCGACCGATCGCTGATCGAAGGCCGCCTGAGCCGTGGCCGTTGGAGCCTCGGCGAGCCCGTCGCCACACCCGCCGACGCCGACACGGTTCCGATCGCGACCTACGACCGGCCCTGGTCGAGCTACCAACTGACCATGGAGATGAGCAGCATGCCGATGCGCTACGGGTGGGTCTGGACCCGGCGGCGAAAGCAAGGGGACGTTCCCCGCGGCGCCGGCATCGATCGCCTAGCGAGCGTGCAGGGATTGGCGGACGGCGAGCGGCTGGCCCCGGAGCACGACTTCTTGGATGCCGGACCCCGGCCGACCTATCCCATCCGTCTGATTTTCCCGGTGGCGTTGCCGCACGTCTTCCGCGCCAGCATGAACGAGCTCGAACTGGTCGATCTGTTCACCACCCTCTTCACCGCCGCCGGCGCCTGGCGCGCGGAGCTCGTCTCGGTCGAGAGCGTCGAGATCGGTGCGCCGGGGGTACGCGCCGAGTGGCGCCTGATCGAGCCCGAGCTCGGCACCGACGAGCGCGCGCGGGTGATCTTCGCCACGGCCCGCAACCGGCTGTTCGCCGCGATCTACCGTGCCGATGCCGCCGGTGCCTGGGCCGCGTGGCTGACCGATGCCGAAGGGATGCTGAACAGCTTCAAGATCACCCTCGAGCCAACGATCCTCGATCGCGCGCTCTATCGTATGCTAGGGCATTGAAGGGGAAGGGAGGTACCAGCGATCCGCTCGTTCCGCCGCGTCAGACCATGACAAGCGGGTGACGGCGCTGCAAACTCCTTCCGACAGGAGACGGACGGCGCCGGGGGGACCCGACCATGTGCTGGAGCCTCGCCGCATCGGGCGTGTTCGCTGCGGCCGGCTTCGCCGCCGCGGCCTGGACCGCACGACGCGGCGAGCCGCGGGCGATCACCGCGACGGCGGCCTATTTCGCGCTCATGGAGGCGCTGCAGGCGGTCACCTGGCCGGTGATCGACCGCTGCGAGCTGCCCGCCAACCAAGTGCTGACGGTGCTGGGCTACCTGCACATCGCCTTCCAGCCGGTGTTCATCAACGCCTTCTCCTTGTGCTTCGTGCCGCAGGCGGTGGCCCGGCGGGTCGCACCCTGGGCCTACACGCTCGCGGGCCTCGCCGGCATCCTCATGATCGTCCAGCTCTACCCCTTCGAATGGGCGGGCGGCTGCCGGGTCGGCCGACCCTTGTGCGGCGAGACCTTGTGCTCGCTCACCGGCAGCTGGCACCTCGCCTGGTCCCTGCCGGCCAACGGCATCGGCAACGGGTTCGCCGAAGGGCCGCTCGGCTGGTTCTTCGACAACGGCTTCCCGGGTTACGTCGTGGCCGGCTTCCTTCTGCCGGTGCTCTACGGGGCCTGGCGGATCACGCTCTTCCACTACGCGCTCGGACCCGGGCTCGCGCACCTTTTGACCGACGATCCGCGCGAATGGCCGGCGGTCTGGTGCCTCTTGTCGATCGCGATCGTGCTCGTGGCCCTCTTGCCGGCCGTCCGGCCCTGGCTCTGCACCCGCAGCTGGCCACTCTGGCGGCGCACCGAGGGTGTGGGCGAGGCCGATCTCGTGCCCGCCGCTCTGGTGCGCGCATGAGCCGGACGGCAGACCAGGCGGCGCGCTGCCGGCGGATCGTGCACAAGGCACTCGCCCTGGTCCGCCCGGTCTTCGCGCTCGAGCTCGACGGCATCCACGGGGTACCGCACTGGAGCCGGGTCTGCCGCCACGGCCGGTTCCTCGCGGGCGAGCTCGGCCTCGATCCCGCGCTCACGACCTGGTTCGCCTTCCTGCACGATTCCCGCCGCCGCGACGACGGCCACGATCCGGGCCACGGCCGGCGGGGCGCCGATTTCGCGCTGCGGCTGTGGCGGGCCGGGTCGATCGAGGAGCTCGACCGCCGCGGCTTCGAGCTCTTGGCCGAGGCGATCCGCTGGCACAGCGGCGGGCGCACCGAGGGCGAACCGGCGCTCTTGGCCTGCTGGGACGCCGACCGGCTCGATCTCGCCCGGCTCGGCATCCGGCCCGATCCGCGAAAGCTCGCGACCGCACCGGCGCGCCGGCCGGAGGTGATCGAGGCGGTGGTCCTGCGCGCAAGACGCGCGCGCGACCGGCAGCGGCACAGCGCCCGCTGGTGGTAGGGGGGGAATCGCGTGCGCTCGATCGCAATCACGCCGAGCGCGATGCGCCGAGGCGATCCGCCGGCGCGATCCGAAACCCGAGCAAGACCGGAGGCCGCCATGGCCCGATCCCGCCTCGTTCTCCTTCTCCTGCTCGTCCTCGGCGCCTGCGCACCGATCACCGAGCCCCTGGTGGCACCCGCCGTGGCCCCCGAGACCACGCTCGGTGCCGCGCCGAGGATCGACGGCGGCAAGGTCCTGCTGCTGCCGCCCGACGTCGAGTGCGGCGAGGTCGGTGCGAGCGGGCTCGTGACCCCGCGCGCCGACTGGACCGAGCAAGCGATGCGCAACGTGACCACGGCGCTCGAGCAGAAGCTCGGCGCTCGCAACCTCGTGGTCGAGCGGCTCGACGAGGCGACCCTCTTGCCAGACGAGCGCGCCGCCTTCGAGCGCTTCGCGCCCTTGGCCCGCACCGTCGGCCTCTCGATCTTCCACTTCCAGAACCTGCCCGGGCGCGCCGGCCGCTTCGACTGGACCGTGGGCGAGACCGGCAAGCCCCTGCGCGCCGCGCGCAAGGCCGACCACGCCCTCCTCGTCCACCTCCGCGATTCGCACGCGACGGCCGAGGCGATGGCGCTCAACGCGCTGAGCATCGCGGCCGCCGTCGCCGCGGGGGCCGCCGGCGTGCGTGCACCGGTGCGAATCGTCACCGGGGCCCAGGTCGGCTTCGCCACGCTCGTCGAGCTCGAGAGCGGGCGGGTGGTCTGGTTCAACCGCCTCGGCACCGTAGCACCCGACGCCGATCTGCGGGTCCCGGCGAGTGCCGAGAAATCGGTCGACGCGCTCCTGGCCGCCTGCCCGATCTGATGCGCGCTCGGCTCGCGATCCCGGCCCTGGGTCTGTGGGCGCTCGCGGGTTGCGCCGCACCACCGCCCCCGCCGCCGGGCACCGCCTCGCCCGAGGAGGCCGGGCTGCGGATGGTCGCCGACCGCGCCGAGGCCCGCCTCAAGAGCTCGGGCAGGATCGAGCAGCGGCCCGAGCTCGACGCCTATCTGCGCGGGGTCCTCTGTCGCGTAGTGGGGCCGGGCTGCGCCGAGCTCCGGCTCTATCTCGTGGACGAGCCCGGCTTCAACGCCACGGCCTGGCCCAACGGTGTGGTCGAGCTGTGGAGCGGCACGCTGTTGCGGCTCGAGAACGAGGCCCAGCTCGCTCTCGTCCTCGGCCACGAGGCCGTGCACTACGAGCAGCGCCACACTGCCCAGGTGTGGAGCCGAGCGCAGCAGAGCCTCGGCATGGGTGCCCTGCTCGGCGTCCTGGCCGGCGCGCCCGAGCTCGGGGTGGCGATGGGCGCGCTCGCCGTGCTCGCCTACAGCCGGGAGATGGAGCGCGAGGCCGACCGGCTCGCGCTCGAACGGCTGGCGCGGGCCGGCTACGACCCGAACGAGGCGCCCGAGGTCTGGGAGTACGTTCTTGCCGAGCGAGCGCGCGACCCGGCGGGTGCCCCGTCGCCGTTTCTGTCGACCCATCCGACCGATGCCGAGCGGATCGCTTCCTTGCGGACCATGGCGGCGACGCTGCCGCGGACCCCATCGGCCGAGCCGCTCGGCCGCGATGCCTACCGGGCGGCGATCGCCCCCGCACGCGGTCGCTGGCTCGCGCGCGAGCTCGCCCGCCGCGCCTTCGCCGAGAGCGAGCTCGTGCTCGACCGGCTGCTCGCGGCCGAGCCCCGCTCGGGCGAGCTCCTCTTCTTCGCGGGCGAGCTGCGCCGGCTGCGCGACGGCCCCGGCGACGCCGAGGCGGCGCTCGCCCGCTACCGCGAGGCCGCCCGGCTTGCGGACGCGCCGGTCGAGACCTGGCGGTCGATGGGGTTCGTCGCCAAGCGTCTGGGGCGCGAGGCCGAGGCGCGCGAGGCCTTGCGCACCTATCTCGCGCGCGCCGGTGCGGCCCCCGACCGGCCGATGATCGAGCGGATGCTCGCAGAGACGGAGTGAGCCATGCGTCGAGCCCGCCCCCTTCTGATCGTCGTTCTCCTGCTCGCGGCCTGCGAGACCGGCCCGCTCAACCCCGTCCTGGTTCCGGCCGGACCGGTCGCGGTCGGCCGCATGCAGCTGCGCACCGACACGGTCTGGACCCGGCTGCCGGCGAAGCCGCCGCTGCAGGTGTGGACCGCCTATGGCCCGCTCCTCGACCAGCTCCTGCTGCACGACGGCCTGGCCGACGGCCAGCCGCTCGTCGACACGGCCGAGGGCCGGCCGCGTCCGCTCTTCCGCGCCGCGCTCACCGGCCCCGAGCTCGCCGAGTTCCTGCTCGACAGCCTGCGCGCCTCCGGTGCCGTGGACGCCGCCCTCCTCGGGGTCCGCCCTCAGCCCTTCGCCGGTGGCGAGGGCATCCGCGCCGAGTTCCGCTATCGTCAACCGGAATCCGGGCTCGCCATGCGCGGCGTGGCCGCCGCCCGAGTCCGCGACGGGCGGCTCGTCCTGATCCAACTCGTGGCCGCCGAGGACCATTATTTCCCGGCGCTTCTGCCGGCCTTCGAGCAACTCGTGAGCTCGGCCGTGATCGCCTGAGCCGAGCCGGCCGGTCCGCCACGCCCTTGCAGCCGGCCCCGCCCGGCCCTACCCGGGTTCCATGTCCCGCGAGCTCCGGGCCCTCGAGCGCGAACCCACGGCGCGCGCGATCGGCGACCGCGAGGCGCTGCGCCGCCTCCTGCCGTTCCTCTGGCCGGCCGGGGATCGCGGCTTCCGGCTGCGGCTCGCGCTCACCGTCGCCACGCTCGCCCTCGCCGCGCTCGTCAACGCCGCCGTGCCGCTCCTCTTCGCCCGCGCGGTCGACGCGCTCGCGGCCCCCGGGCTCGTCGAAGCGGCGTTTGCGATCCTCACGGCCTACGTGGTCGGCGGCTGGCTCGCCAAGCTCCTGAACGAAGCCCGCTGGGCGCTCTACGGGCCGATCGAGCAGCGGGTGCGGCGAAGGCTCGGCGGCGCCGCCCTCGACCACCTCCTCCATCTGCCCTTCCGCTTCCACCTCGAGCGCCGCACGGGCCAGGTGAGCCGGATCCTCGAGACCGGCCTCGCAGCCGTGCGCGAGCTCCTGTTCGATTCGGTCTTTTTGATCCTGCCGCTCGTAGCCGAGATCCTGTTCGTGGCCGCGATTTTGAGCCTGCGGCTCGAGCCCGTCTTCGCGGGCGTGCTCGTTCTCACCCTCCTGGCCTACGCCGTCGTGTTGATCGTGGGCTCGGAATGGCTGCGGGCGCATCAGCGCCGGGCGGTGGCCGAGGCGGCCCGGGCCCACGGTCGGGCGGTCGACGCGCTGTTGGCCTTCGAGACGATCAAGCTCGCCGGGGCCGAGCGCGGCACGCTCGCCCGCTACGATCGCGCCATGGCCGAGGTCGAGCGGCTCACCGTCAAGGCCCTCTTCTTCCGCACCTGGACCGGCGTCCTGCTCGTGAGCGTGCTGGCGCTCGGCACCGGGGCGGTGCTCTTGCTCGCGGCCGGCCGGGTCGCCGCGGGTACCATGAGCGTGGGCGAGCTCGTGCTGGTCAACGTCTATCTGCTCCAGCTCACCCGGCCGATGGATCGGCTGGGCCAGCTCTACCGCTCGATCAAGCAGGCGCTCGTCGATCTCGGCCAGCTCTTGGAGCTCCTGGCACTCCCGGCCGAGCGCGATCCGCCCGGCGCCCGCCCGCTGCCCGAGGGGCCGCTTTCGATCCACCTCGAAGGCGTCCGTTTCGGTTGGGATCGGGCACGGCCGGTGCTCGACGGCATCGACCTCGAGATCCCGGCGGGCGCGAAGGTGGCGCTCGTGGGACCCTCGGGGGCCGGCAAGACCACGGTGGCCCGGCTCCTCTTCCGCTTCTTGGACCCCGAGAAGGGCCGCGTGCTCGTGAACGGGATCGACGCCCGCACGCTCTCGCTCGCGGCCCTGCGCCGCTCGATCGCGGTCGTCCCGCAGGACACCGCGCTCCTCGACGACACGCTCGCCGCCAACATCGCGCTCGCCCTGCCCGATGCGCCGCTCGAAGCGATCGAGGCGGCGGCCCGGGCGGCCGCGCTGGGCGAGCTGCTCGACCGCTTGCCCGAGGGTCTCGCCACGGTCGTCGGCGAGCGCGGGGTCAAGCTCTCGGGCGGGCAGCGCCAGCGGCTCGCGATCGCGCGCGCGCTGCTCAAGAACGCGCCGGTGCTGATCCTCGACGAGGCCACCTCCGCCCTCGACTCGGAGTCCGAGCGGCTGATCCAGGAGGCGCTCGAGACCCTCATGCGCGGGCGAACGACGATCGTGATCGCGCACCGGCTCTCCACCGTGGTCGACGCCGAGCGGATCTACGTGCTCGACGGCGGCCGCATCGTCGAGCGCGGTCGCCACGCCGAGCTCTTGGCCGCAGGCGGGCTCTACGCCGCGCTCTGGCGCCGCCAGGTGCAGGAGCGCCGACCGCTCGCGGTCCGCCCCGAGACCGTAGGCCCGGAGATCGTGGGCCAGCCCGGCTAGCGTTTCAGGCCTTGGGGCCCTTGGCACCGGCCCCCAAGAGCGGCTCGGCCGTGGGGTCGAGCGGCCCGCGCGCGCGTGCCGGCACGTCGAGCGGATCGACCAGACCCAGCTCGAGCCGCTCGAGCCCGGCCCAGGCGACGATCGGCGCGTTGTCGGTGCACAAGGCGGGCGGCGGGATCAGAATTGCGACCCCCGCCTCGTGCGCGAGCGCCCGCAGGGCCGAACCGATTCGCCGGTTGGCCGCGACGCCGCCGGCCACGACCAGCGGCGGGGCGGTGCCGAGCCGCTCGCGGGCGACATCCAGCGCGCGGCGGGTCCGATCGACCAGGATCTCGGCCACCGCCTGTTCGAACCCGGCGCAGAGATCGGCCAGGTTCGCGGGTTCCAGCACGGCCGGTCCGAGTTCGAGCACGAGCCGCCTGGCCGCCGTCTTGAGCCCGGAGAAGGAGAAGTTGCAGTGCCGCTCGCCGAGCATCGGGCGGGGCAGGGGGAAACGGGACGGATCGCCACCGCGCGCCGCGGCCTCGACGCGTGGCCCGCCCGGATAGCCCAGGCCCAGCATCTTGGCGAGCTTGTCGAAGGCCTCGCCGACCGCGTCGTCGAGCGTCGTTCCGAGCCGCTCGTAGCGCCCGACCCCGCGGACCAGCTGCAGCTGGCAATGCCCGCCCGAGACCAGGAGCACGAGATAGGGGAAGGGCAGCGCGTCGGTGAGCCGGGCGGTGAGCGCGTGCGCCTCGAGATGGTTGACGGCAAGCAGCGGCTTGCCGTGGACGAGGGCCAGCATCTTGGCGGTCAAGAGCCCGACCGTGAGGCCGCCGATCAACCCCGGCCCGGCGGTAACGGCGATGGCGGCGACATCGGCCGGGCGCACACCGCTCTCCGCGAGCGCCCGGGCGATCAAGAGGTCGAGCCGTTCGAGGTGCGCGCGGGCGGCGATCTCGGGCACGATCCCGCCATAAGGCGCGTGCTCGGCCAGCTGCGAGACGAGCGGGGCCGCGAGCACCGTACGGTCGTCGCGGACCAGCGCCGCCGCGGTCTCGTCGCAGCTCGTCTCGATCCCGAGCACGATCCGGCCGGCTCGGCGCGGCAAGCTCATGGCGAATTCACTGGCGGACGCCCGACATCGACGCTAAGCGGCCTCGTCGTGGGAGGAACGCGGGATCGTCGGCGACCGGCCGACGCGCAGGGGATAGCGGGCTCCTGAAACGGTGGCGAGCATCTTGCGGATCGGCACGCGTGGATCGCCCCTGGCGCTCGCCCAGAGCGAGCTCGTCCGTGCGGCACTCGCTGCCGCCCATCCGGAACTCGCCGGCGCGAGCGCGATCGAGCTCGTGGTCATCAAGACCACCGGCGACAAGGTCCTCGACCGGCCGCTCGCCGAGATCGGTGGCAAGGGCCTCTTCACCAAGGAGATCGACGAGGCGCTCCTGGATCGGCGGATCGATCTCGCCGTCCACTCCATGAAGGACGTGCCGACGGTCCTGCCCGAGGGCATCGTGATCGCGGCGATGCCCGAGCGGGCCGACCCGCGCGACGTCCTGCTCGCCCCGGGCGCCCGCCGGCTGGCCGAGCTCGCAGCCGGCACGATCGTCGGCACCGCCTCGCTGCGTCGCGCCGCCCAGGTCCTGGCCGTCCGCCCCGATTGCCGGGTCGTGCCCTTGCGCGGCAACGTCCAGACCCGCCTCGCCAAGCTCGAGCGCGGCGAGGTCGGTGCTACGCTCCTGGCCGCTGCCGGGCTCGCCCGGTTGGGCCTCGGGACCGCCGGCGGCAGCCCGCTCGAGGCTGCGGAGATGCTGCCGGCGGTGGCGCAAGGGGCGATCGGGATCGCCTGCCGCGCCGAGGACACGCGCATCCGCGAGCTTCTGGCCCCGCTCGCCGATGCACCGACCATGCGTCGGGTCGCGGCCGAGCGGGCGCTTCTGGCCCGCCTCGACGGCAATTGTCGAACCCCGATCGCCGCCTTGGCGACGCTCGGGCCCGAGGGCCTCGTGCTCGAGGGTCTGCTCGCGGCCCCGGACGGCAGCCGCGTCGCCCGCGCCCGACAGGTCGGTGCGCCCGAGGAGGCGGAGCGGCTCGGCCGGGAGGCCGGCGAGGCGCTGTTGCGCGAGGGGCAACACTGGGCTGCCGGCTGACCGGCCTCGAGGGCTGGCCGCACCGGCGGCGATGCTGCTAGTCTGCAACATCATGCGAATCCTGCTGACCCGTCCCCGCCAACAATCCCTGTCCACGGCACGTTCGTTGCATGCCAAGGGGCATCGCGTGCTGATCGATCCGATGCTCCACCTCCGCCACGTCCCCCACGAGCCGGTCACCGGCGAAGGTGTGGCCGCGGTCGTGCTCACGAGCGCCAACGCCCTGCCCGGTCTCGACGATCCGCTCCGCCGGCTGCCCGTCTTCGCGGTCGGCCAGGCCACGGCCCAGGCGGCGATCGCGGCCGGCTGCGCCCGGGTCGAGGCCGGCCCCGGCGACGGGGTCGAGCTCGCCGCGCTGATCCGCGCGCGGATCCCGCCCGAGGCCGGCACCATCCTCCACTTGTGCGGCGAGGAGGTGCGCGACGGCCTGTCCGAGGCGCTCGCGGCGGCGGGCTATCGCTACGAGCGGCTCGTCGTCTACCGCACCGAGCCCGCGAGCCGGCTGCAGAGCCGTACCGTCCAGGCGCTCGAGGGCCACGAGCTCGACGCGATCCTGTTCTATTCCCCCAAGACCGCGCGGACCTTCGCCGAGCTCGTCGTCCGCGAGGGTCTGGCCGAGCATCTCCGCCACGCGAGCGCGGTCTGTCTTTCCGAAGCGATCGCCGAAGAGATCCGCGATCTCCCCTGGCGGTCGATCGAAATCGCGGCGCGACGCGACCAATCGGCGCTGTTCGCATGCCTTGAAGACCTGGCCGCGGCGATGATAGCCCAGCACGGCATCGTGCCGGGGCGGGGACCGTTCGGCCGCGGCCGGTGACGACGGACCGCTCGGGCCGGCAGCTGCTCGAGCCGTTAGCGGAGGCGGGGAGATGGCCGAGACACGCGATCAGCCGGCCGAACCGGAACCCACCGTCGAGCCGGCGCCATCGACCACCGCACCACCCCCGCGCCGCCGGCGCGTCTTGCCGGCGGCCATCGTCGGTGGCGTGATCGGGGCCGCGATCGTGGCCGCGCTTTCTTGGGCGTGGCTGCGGCCGGAGCTCGATCGCTCCGCGGAGGCCCGCCGGATCGCCGCGCTCGAGCAGCAGCTGACCCGCCTCGCCGCGGTCGAAGGCCAGCTCGGTCGGGTCGGCGCCCTCGAACAGCAGATCGCGCGTCTGGCCGAGATCGAGCGCGAGCTCGGCCGCGTCGCCGCGCTCGAGCAGGCGACCCAGCGGCTGGGCCTCTTGGACCAGCAGCAGGGCCGCTTGGCCTCGGCCGAGCAGCGCCTCGCCCAGATCGACGCGAACGGTCGCCGCCTTGGCACGCTCAAACGGCGATTTCTCCGTTGGCAGGGGCTGCAAAACGGCACGGTCGAGGTGCTCACTGGCCTCGGTGGCCTGGCAGTTCTCGCGGTTGGCACCCAACTGACCTCGGTTGGGCGCCTGCCCCGGGCGGAGCTACCGCTGGCAACGGTGCTCGCGGTAGCTGCCTTTGGGCCGGTAACCACGATCG
>JANWZN010000002.1 GCA_025054575.1 Geminicoccaceae bacterium
GTTCGCCAGCGCGCGGTTGACGAAGACGTAGCGGCCGCGCGCATCCTTGAGGCTCACGAGGTCGGGCACCGCGCTCGCGATCTCTTCGAGCAGACGCCGCTCGGCGTCGATCGCTCGCGCCGCCTCCCGATACTGCTCGGCGAGGGCGCGCTCGTGACGGCTCGCTTGGCGGGCCAAGAGGGCGAGGACGAGCGCCACACCCGCGAACCACAGGCCGCCGGCCGCGGCGCGCACGGTCCAAGCCCAGCCGGTGTGCGGCGTCAGGACGGTGGCGAGGTCGGCCTCCAGGATCACCCGCCAGGGCAGTCCCGCAACCGGGACCGCGACCCGCGGGTCGGCGGTCGCCGAGGGCGGCTCCCGCTGCTCCGTCGCCGCATCGGCCCCGATCCGCAGGACGGTGCCGTCGGGCCGATCGGCTTCGAGACGGGCCCGAACGCCGGCGCCGTCGAGCGGTTGCGGGCCGAGCAGCCGGGCGAGCCGGTCGCCGGCCGGGACGACCAGTACGACAGCCGCCCGCGGCGCCTCGCCGGCGGCCGCCTCCGGCGGCGGCAGCGGCACCGCGAGCACGAGCCGTGTGCCGCGCTCGTGGGCCAGCAGGAGCGATCGGGGACCGGCCGAGCCGCTCTCCAGCGCCTGCGCGAGCGTCCGCAGAACCGAATCCGGCAATCGGAGCGCGGCGTCGCGCAGCAGCCAAGAGCCGTCGCGGGCGAGCAGGCCCGCACCTTCGAGCCCGCTCTGTCGGGCGAGCTCCTCGAGCACCAAGCGCATATAGGGCGCCTGCTCGGCCAGTGCCGGCGCGAGGCGGGCATCGCCTTGGGCGAGCGTGGCCTCGTGCGCGAACAAGCGTACGAGCTCCGATCCGGTCAAGCGCGCGGCCAAGCGCACGAGACCGTCGAGCCAGGTGGCGAGCACCTCGGCGCGACCGGCGGCGAGGGCCGCGAGCCGCGCCTCGAGGGCGGCGAGCTCGGCGTCGCGGCGCTCGGCGATCAGCCGCTCGGCGCCGAGCGCGAGGGCGAGTGCCGCCGCACCGGCGAGGAGGATGCCGCTCAGACGAGCGATCGGGCGAGGCTGGGCGCGGGCCACGGGCGGTCGTGCCGAGAGGCCCGCGAGGCTCGGTGCGGCGGCGATCATCGGCCTGCGCTCCCTTCGCCGAGCAACAGGCGGGGATCGATCCGCGCCAGCATCGTGCTGCCCTTGGGCAGATGCGCCCAGCGTGTCTCCTCGTTGATCGAGTAATAGGGCACGTAGTGCCCGAGTCGATCGTGACGAATGACGGCGTTCGTCACGTTGTCGAGAATCCAGATCTGCTCGTCGTCCCAGACCGCCAGCACGGCGTGCGCGAGGTCGCGCAGCGTGTCTTTGAGCACGACGATCCGCAATCGTTCGGGCGGCAAGCCGAG
Source organism: Geminicoccaceae bacterium (assembly GCA_025054575.1). Classification (GTDB taxonomy): domain Bacteria; phylum Pseudomonadota; class Alphaproteobacteria; order Geminicoccales; family Geminicoccaceae; genus JANXAZ01. Next base: position 1,401 of record JANWZN010000002.1, read on the forward strand.
TTCGCGCAGCGACATGTATTTGAAGATCGCATAGTCCTCGCAGTCGCCGGAGCGGGCGAGGAATTCCACCGGGGTCGCCCAGAAGTCGCTCTTGTTCCAGTTCTCGCTGTCGGACTTGTAACGAAACTGGTTGGCGAAGCGGTTGATCGCTTTCAGCTGCTCCATGAGCGGCGCGCCCTCGAGGCCACGGAGCAGGGCGCGCCAGGCGGCCCCGGCCTTGTTGGGGCAGGCCTGCGGGTCGCTGGCACATCGGCGCCAGGCCGGCCGCTCGTTTTCGACCCGCTCGAGCACGCCGCGCCACTGCGGCAGGGCGGCCAGCGAACTGGCGCGGAACTCGCGGGTGCCGAAGAGCCCCGACTCGTCGGCTTGTGCGGCCGAGGCCGCGGCCAAGAGGTTCGAGACGACGACGAGGCTCCAGATCCTGCTGCGCACCGGGCGCTCTCCCGTTCCCCGCACCTTCTCGTGCGAGGCCCAGGATCACCGGTTGCGATGAACGATTTCTTTGTTCGGGCCGGCTACCGGGCGTGGCGAGTATCGGAATGCGCGCGATTTCCGGCGCTTCGGCCGGGCCGTTTCCCGATTTCGGTGGTTTACACCGTCACTGCGCGGGTCGAGGATCGCAACTCGGCGGCGGCCCGCTCGTCTGGCGAGCCGGCAGCGCCGGGAACCGTGGGGCGGGGAGCGGATGCCGAGGCCTGTTCCGTCCGGCTCGCTCGTGGCCGGGGTGGCGTTCGCGGTCGCCGCCGCCGCCAAGGAGGTCGCGATCGGCTATCAGCCGATCTACGGTCCCTGGGGCGTGCCCATCGTCGCGGGGCGGTTCGAGCGGGAGACCGGCTACGCGATCAAATGGGTGAAGTTCGACAGCGGCGCCAAGGTCGCGACCGCGTTGGCCGCGGGCGAGATCCAGATCGGGGTGATGGGCTCCGCCCCGATCGCCGCCGCGGCGAGCGGCGGCGCCGAGATCGCACTCTTCTGGATCCTCGCGGAGATCGCCGCAGCCGAGGCGCTCGTGGTGCGCGAGGGCGCCGGGATCGACCCGCAGGATCCGACGACGCTGATCGGCAAGAGGATGGCCACGCCGTTCCTCTCCACCGCGCACTTCCACGCCTTGGTCGCCCTCGAGAGCTGGGGGATCGAAGCCGGGCGGGTGGATCTGATCGACATGCAACCCTACCGGCTCGCGACCGCCTGGCAACGCGGCGAGATCGACGCGGCCTATGTCTGGTCTCCGGCCCTGGCCCGGATCAAGAGGTCGGGGACGGTGATGATCGACAGTGCCGTCCTCGCCGAGAAGGGTCGACCCACCTTCGACGGGATCGTCGCCGCGCGCGACTGGGCAGAAAAGAACAAGGAGTTCCTCGCCAAGTTCGTCAAAATCGTCGCGGAGACCGTCGAACAGTATCGTAGCGACCGGGCCGCCTGGACGGCCGAGTCCCCGGAAGTCGAGGCGCTCGTGCGCCTGTTCGGCGGCTGGCCGAGCGACGTCCCGGCTGCGCTCGCGGATTACCGGTTTTCGAGCCTGGAGGAGCAGGCCTCGAGGAAATGGCTCGGCGGTGGCAAGGAGAGCGGTGCTGCCCGCACGCTCGCCGCCACCGCCGCGTTCCTCAAGGAGCGGGGCCGGATCGACGCGCTGCCGCCGGACTTCGCCAGACTCGTCACCTCGGCTCCTGTCGAGACGGCGCTGAAGCTCGCCCGGTGAAGGGCGCAGCCGCGCGATCCGGGCCGATCAGACGAGGCTCGGCTCGGCGGCGAGCAGGCTCTCGAGCCGGACCCAGCCCTGGGTGCTCGCTGCGGCCGCGAGCGGTGCGGTGCTGCCGTCGGCGAACTCGAGCAGCTCGACGCCGCGCAGCAGGGCGAGCTGCCCCTCGCCCGGCTGGCGGACGATCGCCGCGTCGCCGGCCACCCGGATCCGGAAATCGCCCGGATCGCCGGGGAGGACGACCGTGTCGGTTCCGGCGCCGCCCAGGATGGTGTCGAGGCCGCGGCTCAGGAAGATTCGGTCGTTGCCGGCGCCCGCGTCGATCACGTCGATCCCCGGCCCGCCGTCGAGGACGTCGTTGCCGCTGCCGCCCTCGAGCCGGTCCGCACCGGACCCGCCATGGAGCCGGTTCGCCTGGTCGTTGCCGAGCAGACGATCGGGCCCGCGGCCGCCGAGCACGACCTCGAGGGCGCCGTCCCCGGCCTCGAGCGTGTCGCCCCTGGCGCTGCCGAGGACGAAGCGGGTGCCGGCCGGCAGGGACAGCCAGCGTTCGGGCTCGCCCAGCCGATCCTCGACGCCGGGCACGATCCGCTCGGCCTCGCTCAAGAGGAGTGCGGTGTCGCCGTAGACCGCGAACTGGTGTTCGATCTTGAGCGCCGGGTCGAGGGCCGCGGCCAGGATCTCCTCGGGCGTGTCGAGGTCTTGTGGCTGGAAATCGGGGAGGGTCGACTCGGGTCGGTCGACACGCGCGTCGACGCCCTCGCGACGGACCCCGAAGAAGGCGAAGAGCGGGCTCAGATCGGAGAGCCGCGCCACGAAGTCGTCGCTGTGGACGATGTGCAGCATGTCGTCGAAGCTGCTCGTGCCGCGCGAGCCCGGTTGGCCGAAGGTGATCGTCTCGCTGATCGCGGCGAGCGGCGTGGGTGCCACCACCGCATGAGTGAGCTGCTCGGCGATGATCCCGCCGAGGCTGTGACCGGTGAGCAGGATCCGCTCGACTCCGTTCGCCGGGTTGCCCGCATACTGCAACGCAGCCACGACCAGGGGCGCGTGGGCAGCGGCGTAAGCGTCCCAGCCGAACCTGCCCGTCGTCGGATCGAAGCCGCCCTGGAAGGCGAATTCGCGATCGCCCTCGTCGGTCCCGCGGAAGCTGATCGCGAGCGTCTTCAGGCCCTCGAGCTCGCCCACGTAGACATGCGCGGCGCTCGTGATCGGGCGCAAATTCTCCGGGGCGAAGCCCGAGAGATCGACGAGCTGAACGCCGTTAGGCGCGAGCGAGCCGAGCTGGAGCGGAACCCAGCCGCGCATCGGCGCGGTGCCGAGGAACGAATCCTTCACCTTGTAGAAAGGTGTATCGAAATAGGCGTCGTTGCTGAGCGCCGCCGCTTCGACCAAGAGCGGGTTGTCGACGATACCGTCGGGGATGATCTTCTTGCCCTTGACCCTGACCTCTTCGCTTGCCATGCGCTCCTCCCCGGGGAACCGAACATCGTCTCTCGGTTATCATGGAACGATTGTGGCCGGGGTGCGGCGGGTAGTCGCAAGGCGACGCATCGTGGCGTGGGCGCCACGATCCCGCTCAGCGCGCCGCCAACGCGAAATCCGCGCTCGCCGAGCGCTCGCGGTCGACCAGCCAATGGGTGAGGCCGGCCCCGACCCACATGAAGAACAAGGCCAACCACGCCGCGGTCGCGAACACCGCACCACCCGAGACGCCGGCACCGACCGCGCAGCCGCCCGCCAGCATCGCCCCGAAGCCCATCATCGCCGCCCCGAGGATGTAGCGGCGCATGCTCTGGCCGTCTTTGAACCCTTGGAGCTCGAGCTCCCGGGCCAAGAGCGCGGCGAGGAAGGACCCCAGGAACACGCCCGGGACGAGGCCCGTGTCGAAGTCGATGGTTTGCGTCGAAGGGGCGAGAACGAGCATCAGCATGTCGGCCGAGGGACCGCTGAAGCTGATGCTCTTGATCGGCATCGGCTCGAACGACGCGGCGGCGAGCGCGCCCGTGAACCACCAGGCGGCGGCCACGGCCGTGCCGACGCCGGCCCCGCCGATCCAGCCCCAGGGGCCGATGCGGTTCCTGGCGCCGACGACCGCGGCCACGGCGATCGCGACGAGGCCGATCGCGAGCCCGGAGCGATGATCGAGACGGAGCAGGCTCAAGAGGTCGGCGACCTCCGGTCCTTCGACGACCCAGAGCCCGGCCAGGCCGTCGCGGACCGGGGCGAGCGCGCCGCGCAACGAGGCCTGGGCGACGACGGCGAAGACGAGCCCCGAGAGCAACGCCCGGAGGTTGCCATTGGCCGACAGCACGAGAAGCCGGGAGGGGCAGCCCCGAGTCAAGATCATGCCGGCGCCGACCATGAGCCCGCCCAGGATCGCTCCCGAAACGCTGGCGCGCGGCGCGAGCTGGCGCGCGGCCGAAAGGTCGGCCACACCGGCCAGCAGGACGAGCTGGGTGAGGGCGACGGCGGCACCGAACGCGAGCAGCCAGATCGCCACTTTGGCGCCGAGCGTGCCCTCGCTGAACTCGATCACCGCCGAGCGCATGCAGAACCGCGAGCGCTGGGCCATGGCCCCGAACAGCAAGCCGATCAGCAGGCCGCCCAGCACGGCCGTCGACGGCTCGCCCAGGCGATCGACGAGAAGCTCGAGGCCCATGCGTCAACCCTCCGCGGCGCAGAATCTACATTCTGTTCGAGTAGATCTTCGCTTTGCCGCACCACCGCTGTAATTATAGGAAGCCGCGGGCGCCGACGCCAGAGCGCCTGGCGTCGCGCCGGCACCAGCGCGATGATCCGTCTCACTCGCGGGGCAGGAGGAAGATCGCGGTGCCCATGGCGAGGCTGCCGAAGGTCACGGCGAAGCCGGCCATGGCGAGCAGGAGCGTGAGCAGACCGTGCTCGGAAGCGAGCAGGAGCTCGCCGAGCCGGGCGACGTCGAACCAGAGAAGGGCCGCCAACAACATCCAGCCGACGATCACGCCGATCGCCGCGTTCTTGGCGAGGAACAACACGAGGCGCATGTCCCGCGGCGGGGTCACGAGGGGCGGGCTCGCAAAGAACCGGGGGGTGTGATGAGCATCGAACGCACCGCGACCGTGATCCTGGGGGCCGGGGGCCGCGACTTCCACGTCTTCAACATGGTGTTTCGTGCCGATCCGACAAGCGAGGTGGTGGCCTTCGCCGCGACCCAGATCCCCGGGCTGGCGGGCCGACGCTACCCGCCGGCGCTCGCCGGGCCGCTCTACCCCGAGGGGATCCCGGTCCTGGCCGAGGCCGAGCTCGAGGCGCTCGCCCGTCGCCGACCGATCGACCGCGTGGTGTTCGCCTACAGCGACGTCGCTCATGTCGAGGTGATGCACGCAGCCTCGCGCGCTCTGACGCTCGGGGCGGATTTCCTGCTCGTGGGTCCGCGCGCGAGCATGCTCGCTGCGCGGCTTCCGGTCGTCGCGGTGACGGCGATGCGCACGGGCTGTGGCAAGTCCCAGGTGACGCGCCATCTCGCCCGCGGCTTGGCCGCCGCTGGCCGCGAGGTCGCGGTGGTGCGACATCCGATGGCCTATGGCGATCTGCTGGCGCGACGGGTGATGCGATTCGCGAGCCTCGGGGAGCTCGACCAGGCCGAGCTCACGATCGAGGAGCGCGAGGAGCTCGAGCCGCATCTCGAGGCCGGCAACCGGGTCTTCCTCGGCGTCGACCAGGCAGACGTGCTCGAAGCCGCCGAGCGCGAGGCGGATCTTTCTCTGGGACGGCGGCAACAACGACTTCCCGATGATCCGGCCCGACCTCTCGATCTGCCTCGCCGACGCGCTCCGCCCCGCTCAGGCGGCCGCTTGGCATCCGGGCGAGGCTTGTGTGCGGATGGCGGATCTGTTGGTCGTCGCCAAGGCCGATGCCGCGCCGCCGGAGCAGGTCGAGGCGGTCGCGAGCGAACTTCGGCAGCTCAATGCGCGCGCGCCGGTGCTGCGGGCCGCCTCCCGGCTCATGGCCGACCGACCGGCCCGGGAGCTCTGCGGGCGGCGCGTGCTCGTGCTCGAGGACGGGCCCTCCGCGACCCATGGCGGGCTCGCGAGCGGGGCCGGTCTCGCCTTCGCTCGCAGGGCCGGGGCGCAGATCGTCGACCCGCGCCCGTTCGCCGTCCCGCCGCTCGATCGGCTCTGGGACGCGTACCCGCATCTCGGGCCGGTGCTGCCGGCAGTCGGCTACGAGCCCGCCCAGCGCGCTGCGCTCGCGGCGACGATCGCGGCCGCCGCGCCCGAGCTCGTCGTCGTCGCGACCCCGATCGACGCCGCCCGACTGTTGGGCTTGGCGATCCCGTGCGTGCGGGTCCGCACCGAGCATGTCGACCTCGACGAGCCGGGGCTGCTCGCGCGGGTCGAGGCGATGCTGGCGGCGCGCTCCAGGCCCGCGCATCCGAGCGGTTCGTGAGCGCGCGGCAGGCCCTGCCGAGGTGGAGTCGCGGTCAGCACTCCTCGCCGAGCGCCTCCTCCGCCCAGTCGACCTCGTCCTCGCTCACGAGCTCGCCGCGCATCGAGGGCCCCCTCGTGTGAACCGCCTCGGGATCGCCGCAGACCAGATGGTGCCATGCCGGCAGGTCGAAACCGAAGGCCACGAGCCGATAGGCGCAGCTGTGCGGCAGCCAATGGAGATCGCGGACGTTCGCGGGCGTGATCGCAACGCAGTCGGAGACGTTCCTGTGGCGGTTGGCGTAGTCGCGGCAGCGGTGGCTGCAGAGATCCAAGAAGCGGCAGGCCACGTCGGAGAGTGCGGTCTCGCCCGTGTCCGGATCCTCCACCCGGATCTGGCAGCAGAGCCCGCAGCCGTCGCAGAGCGCCTCCCACTCCTCGGGGCTCATCGCCTCGAGCGGCTTCGTGCGCCAGAAGCCGGGTTCGAGCCCCGCGGGCGTGCCAGGGAGGCGAGGCCGGCGCTTCGGGCTCATCCGCGTGCGGCGAAGAACATGTTGGTGAAGCTCTTGATCGTCAGCGGCTCGACCTCGGCGAAACCGGCTCGGCGCAGGAGCTCCGTGATCCGAGCGGGCCCCGCACAGGTGCCGAGCCCGGGCCCGCCCCGGGCGAGCGACTGGGTCGTGCAGTGAAAGAGGCTGAAGCCGTAATAGGTGACACCCAGGGGATTGGCATTGTCCGCGATGCGGTCGCCGGCGCGCGGCTCCATCACGAACAGGACACCCTCGGGTGCCAGCCGCGCGCGGATCGCGGCGAGCGTGGCCTCGGGTGCGGCCAGATCGTGCAGGCAGTCGAGCAGCAGCACGAGATCGAAGGGCGGCTCGCAGGGCACCGCCTCGATCGTGCCTTCGAGGAAGGCGAGGTTGGCGAGGCCCGCGCCGGTCGCTGCCGCTCGGGCCCGACCGATCGCGCGGCCGTCGGGATCGACGCCCAGGATCGCGGCCCGGGGGAAGGCCCGGGCGAGGGCCATGGCCGCCTCGCCCACCCCGCAACCCACGTCGAGCGCGCGGCCGCTGGCCTCGAGCCGGGCCCGCACCTCCGGCAGCTGGGCGAGCCAGTAGGAGGCGAGGCGCTCGCGATAGGCGCCGCCGTTCATGAGGTCGACCGCCAGAAGCCAATCGGCGTCGAAGGCCTCGGGCGGGATGCCGCCGCCTTCTCGAAAGGCCTGCACCAAGCGCGGGGCGAGCGCCAAGAGCGAGGGGCCGGCCAGGAACAGCCCGCCCATGAAGTGATCCGTGCCTTCGGACGCGAGGAGAAAGGCGTGCTCCGCGGGCAGCCGGAAGCTGCCTGTGGCCTCGTCGTGCTCGAGCCAACCGGCCGCCGCCATGCCGGCGCACCATTCTTCGACGTAGCGCGGCACGAGACCGGTGCGCTCGGCGAGCGCCGCCGCGCTCACCGCGGCGCCATCGGCGAGCGCGCGGAAGAGGCCCGTCTTCTCGCCGAGATAGGCCATGCCGATCGCCATCGCCCCGGCCATGTCGCGATAGACTCGTTCCGCGAAGTCTTTGATGCGGTCCTTGTCCACGGGTCGCCTCCCCGTTCTCGTGGCCGGTTGCGCGCACCGGCGGCGGCCCTCTCTCAAGCGAACAGAAAATCGAGCTCGGCGTAAGAGGGGAGGCGGCGATCGATCGGTCGGCCGGCGCGCAGAACGGTCCGCCCGCTCTCGGGCCGGGCGAGCACCTCGCTCCAGGTCCGACCCTCGAAGATCACGAGATCGGCCGGCGCACCGGGCCGGATCCGGCCCGCTTCGACGAGCCCCATCCAAGCGGCCGGGGTACTCGTCACCGCGCGCGGCCAGACGCCGATCGGGTGGTCGAGATGGGCGATCCGCACGCCTTCGCGGAAGACCTCCCAGAGGTCGTGATCGCCATAAGCGTAGAAGGGGTCGCGGCAATTGTCGGAGGCGAGCATGACCGGCACGCCGGCGGCGGCGAGCTCGTGCAGGAGGGTCACGCCGCGACGGCGCGGCGTGCGCCCCGCGGCTCGGTCCTGGAGGTAGAGATTGCACATGGGCAAGGAGACCACGCCGATCCCGGCCTCGAGCAGCAGATCGATCACGGCCGCCACGTAGCCCGGCTCCTGGACCGAGAGCGCGCAGCAATGGCCGGCCAGGATCCGGCCGTGATAGCCGTTGCGGAGCGCGGCGCGGGCGAGAGCCTCGAGCGTGGTGGCCCCCGGATCGAGGCTCTCGTCGATGTGGCAATCGATCTCGAGCCTGCGCTCGATCGCGAGCGCGAAGAAGCGGTCGAGATCGGCGGCGAGCTCCGGACCGGGCAGCGGTACGAGCCCGAGGATCCCGCCGTGCTCGGCGACCAGGTCGGCGAGGCGCTCGCCGTCCGGCCCGCGATAATGCTCGTTCATCGCGAGCGAGACGGCCTGGAGCTCGATCCGCCCCGCCCACTCGGTCCGCAGCGCGGCGAACACCGGCCAGCTGATCTCGGCCTGGGGCGGGATGCTGTCGAGATGCGTGCGGATCGCCCGGGTGCCCTGTGCCCACGAGCAGCGCAGCCCGAAACTCATGCGCGCGGCGACGTCGGCAGCGCTCCAATGCCGCTCGCGATCGCGGCGAACGGTCTCGAGCGCGCTCCAGAAGCTGCCGTCCGGGTTGGCGGCGCGCGGCCAGATATGGCCCTTGTCGAGATGGGTATGAATGTCGATCGGGCAGGGCCATACCATCCGCCGGCCGAGGTCGAGGGTGGGCGCGAGCGAGCCGGCCGGCGCGATCGCGGCGATGCGGCCGTGGCACAGCTCGAGGTCGACGAGCAGGAGACCGTCGCGGTCCGGACCGGTGTCGTCGAGGGCACCTTCGATCAGGCAGGCGGGCACGGTGGCGCGGGCGAGGACCGCGTGGTCGGCGGGCAAATCGGCGAAGGCAACGGGCATGCTGGCCTCGCGAGACGGGATCGACGGCAAACGCTAAGCAGGGGGCGTGCCGCGCCGGGCCGCGGGCGGCAAGGGCAGGGATCTCGGGGGAGGGGCGCGATGGCGTCGTTGCCGGCTCGCTGGCTGGAGCTCGCTTGGCCCGATTTCGCGGGCCTCGATCCGGAGCGCACGGTCGCCCTTCTGCCGGTGGGCGCGATCGAGCAGCACGGCCCGCACCTGCCGTTGGGGGTGGATGCGATGATCGTGGCGGCACTGGCCGAGCGGGCACTCGCACGAGCGGAGCCGGGCCTCGAGCTTTTGGTGCTCCCCACCCTTCCGGTCGGCAAATCCGACGAGCACCTCGCCTTTCCGGGCACGCTCACGGTCTCGGGCCCGACGCTGCAGGCGGCGTGGACCGAGATCGGCGCCTCGCTGCGCCGGGCGGGTGTGGCCAAGCTCTTGATCCTCAACGGCCACGGCGGCCAGGTCGCGACCGCTCAGATCGTCGCGCGCGAGCTGCGCGTTCGCCACGGGATGGTCGTGGTCTCGCTGCTCTGGCCCCAGCTCGGGCTGCCGGACGGTTGCCTTCCGCCGGAGGAACTGCGCTTCGGCATTCACGGCGGTGCGCTCGAGACCGCGGTGATGTTGGCGCTGCGGCCCGAGCTCGTGCGGATCGACAAGCTCGCCGAGTTCGTACCCGCAACCCGACGCCGCGCCGCGGCGGCACCCCTTCTGACCGCGCTCGGTGCGGCGGGTTTCGGCTGGATGGCGCAGGACCTGCACCCCGAGGGTGTTGCCGGCGACGCCCGGTTGGCCACGGCCGAACTCGGCGAGCGGATCCTCGATCACGTGGTCGAGCGGATCCTTTCGCTGGTTCACGAGATGCGCGCGGTGCCGCTTGCGAGCCTCGCCGAGGGTCCGCTCGACGCGCGGAGAGGGTGAGCTTCTCGCCGCTCAGCGCTCGCGTCCGAGCGCGCTCTCGTGCCAGCGATGCAGGAGCAGCCAGGAGAGCGCGCTGAACAAGAGGTAGATGGCGACACCGGTCATCGCGAGCAGGAACAGGCCCGCGAACATCCGCGGGATGTTGAGCCGGTACTGTGCTTCGAGAACCCGAAAGGCGAGCCCGGTACCGGTACCGGCGGTTCCGGCCACGTACTCGGCCACCACCGCCCCGATCAGCGAGAGGCCGCCGGCGATCCGCAGACCACCGAGAAAGTAGGGCAGTGCGGTCGGCAACCGCAGGAGCAGGAGCTGCTGCCAGCGCTTGGCGCCGTAGAGCTCGAAGAGATCGCGCAGATTGTGATCGGCCGAGGCCAGGCCGAGCATGGTGTTCGAAAGGATCGGGAAAAAGGCCACGATCCAGGCACAGAGCACGACGGCGGTGAGCGGCTCGTCGACATAGATCAAGATCAAGGGTGCAATCGAGACGACCGGTGTCACCTGCAACACGACCGCGTAAGGAAAGAGCGAGAGTTCGATCCATTTCGAGATCGAGCACAAAAGGGCGAGGCCCACTCCACCGACGACGGCTGCCAGAAGCGCGAGGGTCGCGATCTGCACCGTGATCAGGAGCGACGGCCAGAGGATCGGCCAGGAGTCGACGAGCTCGCGGGCGACGAGGGAGGGTGCCGGCAGGATGTAATGCGGGATCTCCTGTAGCCGCACCAGGGCCTCCCAGGCGATCAGCACGAGCAGCGCGATCGCCGTGGGGGCGAGGATCCGAGCGACCCGCTCTCGCGCGGCCGTCTCGCCGGCCTCGCTCGCAGCACCGGGCAGGCTCGTCGTCGGTTGCTCGAGGGTGGTGGCCAACGCGCCCGGTCCCCTTAGGAGGCCATCGCCCGCCGCAAGGCCGCCGACACCTCGCGACAGAGGGTGTTGTAGAGGTCGGAGGTGCGGAAATTCTCGTCGCGCGGCCAGGGCGCGTCGATCGGAATGTCGGCGACGATGCGGCCGGGTCGCGCCGCCATGACCACGATCCGGGTCGAAAGGTAGACCGACTCGTAGACCGAATGGGTCACGAAGACGACCGTCCAGCTCTGCGCCCGCCAGAGTGCCAGAAGATCGTCGTTGAGCTTGAGCCGGGTGATCTCGTCGAGCGCGGCGAAGGGCTCGTCCATGAGGAGGAGGGCGGGACGAGTGACGAGCGCGCGGGCGATCGAGACCCGCATCTTCATCCCGCCCGAGAGCTCGCGCGGGTAGGCGTCCGCGAACTCGGCGAGGCCGACCATCGCGAGCGCCTCGCGCACAGGCGCCTCGGCGGTGCGGCGGGCGATGCGTTGGAGGCGCAGCGGCAGCCGCACATTCTCGTGCACGGTGGCCCAGGGCATGAGCGTGGGCTCTTGGAAGACGAAGCCGACATCGCCGCGCTCGAGCCGCTCCTCGAAGCGGATCCGCCCGCGGGTCGGCCGAGCCAGCCCCGCGATCAGGCGCAACGCCGTGCTCTTGCCGCATCCCGAGGGTCCGAGAAGGCTCACGAACTCGTGGCGGCCGATCGCGAGGTCGAGACCCTCGAGGGCGACCGTGCCGTTGGCGAAGGTCTTGCCGACCGCCTCGAGCCGCACGAGGGGCCCGTCGGCCGCTCGGCCACGGGCCCGATCCGTTGCCGTGATCGGGGCGCGGGCGAGGGCCAGGCTCACTGCCCGGTGAGTTTCTTCTTGAGGTCGAGCCCGTGCCCCTTGTTGACGAACTGCAGCGTGAAGCCCTCCTCGTAGGGCAGGCTCGCCGGGTAGATGCCCCAGCCGACCGCTTTGTCGAAGAAGCTCTTCCAGCGCTCCTTGGTCATCGCGCCGATGCCGAGTGTCAAGGCGTCGCCCGAGTCGACGATGCCGTATTTCTTCATCGCCTCGATCGAGAAGGCGATCTGGTCGTCGTCCATCTCTGGATTGTCTTTCTTGATGAGCTCGTTGGCCTTCTTGTTGTCGCCGTAGAGATAGTTGTACCAGCCTTCGATCGTGGCGTTCACGAAACGTTGAACGAGATCCGGGTTTTCCTTGACCATTTGGGCGCGGGCCTCGATGGTCGTCGAGTAGGTGTCGTAGCCGGCATCGGCCATCACGAGCACGACGGGGTCGAACCCGCCCTGTTTGCGGATCGCGAAGGGCTCGGAGGTGACGTAGCCCTGCTGGACGCTGTTCTTGTCGGCGAGGAACGGTGCGGGGTTGAAGGTGTAGGGCTTGAGCTGGGAATCGTCGAGGCCGTAGACCTGCTTGAGCCACAGCCAGTAGGTCAGCCGGCCGTCGTTCGAGACGAAGATGGTCTTGCCCTTGAGATCGGCCAACGAGCGCACCCCGCTGTCCGGATGGGCCATCAGGATCTGCGGCTCTTTCTGGAAGATCGCGGCGATCGTGACGACCGGCACCTTGTTCTGGATGAAGTTGAACTGGCCGAACAGGTTGCCGCCCATGTTGAAGTCGATTCGGCCGGCGGCGATGAGCTGGCTGTGGTTGACCTGGGGGCCGCCGGGCCGGATCGTGACGTCGAGCCCGTAGCGGGCGTAGGTACCGTCGGCGACCGCCTGGTAGTAGCCGCCGTGCTCGGCTTGCGCCTTCCAGTTCGTCCCGAAGGTGATCTTGTCGGCCGCTTCGGCCGCGCCGGCGGCGGCCAGCAGGGCGGCGAGCACCGCGGGCCCGGTCCAACGGGTCTTCCTAGCCATCCTCGGTCTCCTCCCGGACGGCGCGGCGTGCGCTGTCCTCTCCTTGCGGCCGGGCAGCAACTGGCGTGCCAGCGTGCCCGCGTCCAGCCGTTCGGACGCCGCTCGTTGCACGCGATTTGGCCAGCTGACCGAAAAAAGGGCAAGAGGCCCGTCAGCGCGATATGGCGGGCCCGTGATCGCTCGGGGCCTTCCAGGTGCCGGCCAGCAGGCGCCGGGCGAGCTCGCGCCGGTCGACCGCGACCTCGGCCGGCTGCTCGCTCGGGCTCGAGGCGATCGGAACGGTGCGGGCGAGACCCTGGGCGACGATCGCGATCGCCAGGAGATGATAGAACAGCTCGAAGAACGCCATGTTGAGCAGGGCCCCGCCCACAGCGTAGCCGACCAGGCTCACCCGCAGCGCCGCCCCGAGCCGGGCGAGGTCGCGGTACTCCGGTCGTTCGCGTTCGAGGCGCATGAGACGACCCGCGATCAAGAACGCGCTCGCGATGATCGCGAGGAAGAGGGCGAGACCCACGAAGCCGAGCTCGCCCAATACTTCGAAGTAGATGCTGTGGGCATTGAGATAGTCGGAGTGGCCGCCCGCACCGTGGCGGATGTTGTTCAGCACGAAGACCTTGAAGCCGCCCCCGAAGATCGGGCTGGCGAGCGCAACGTTCCAGGCGTATTCCCAAGCCGTGAAGCGGAGTTGCGCCGAAGCATCCTCCTGATATTCGTCGATGGTGCTCATCTTGGCGAACCAGGCTTCGGGCAACACGGCAACGAGCACGAGGCCCGCCGTCGCGCCGAGCAGGGCCAAGGGCAGTTTCGCCTTCGAGTGCCACCAGAGGACGAGCGCCATCGCGACGAGCGCGAGCAGCCCGCCGCGCGACCAGGTGCCGAGGACCGCGATCGCGATCAACCCGGCGGCCGCGGCGAGGGCGGCGCGCAGCCAGAAACCGCGGCTGGTCTCGTAGAGAAAGACGAACAGCGGCAGGACCATGACGAGGGCGAGCGCGATGCCGTTGTTGTCGGCCATGAGGCTCGGGTACGGACCGAGAACTTGATGCGCGCCGCCGGTCGCGAGCACGAAAAGCCCGCCTTTGAGCCCGTAGAAGCCGACCGACAGGGCCACCACCCAGATCAGGGCCCGCAGCCGTTCCGGCCGGTCGATCAGCGCGGTCGTGAGATAAAGGCCCAGCATCAGCTTCAACGCAGCGTCGAGTTTGACGGCCGCCGGCTCGGGGGCCCAGGCCTGGAGGAAGGAGAGCGTGAAGTGGACCGTGAACAGGGCTAAGAGCGCGTGCAGAAGGCTCCAATCGGGCAATTTGCGTTCGGTGGAGACGAACCAGCGCAGCAACGTGACCAAGAACAAGATCTGGGCCCACGGCGTGTCCTGGGCGAAGCCGAAGGTCAGCCGGTGCGGCGCCATCAACGAGAACCAGACATAGCCCAGAAGACCGAGATGCGGGCGAACCAGCGCCGCCGCGACCAGGGCGCCGATCAGCGTGGCGAACAAGAGATCGCGCATGCGCCCGTCCCGCCGAGAACGTCGCCGAACCGGGCTGGTCGGCATCCGTCGTCGGGAGCTTAGGGCGGATCGGCGTCGCGTGCGAGAGCGGCGCGCACATCCTCCGGTGCGGCCGCCGCGCACCCGTCCGCTTCTCGAGACGAGGCCAAGAAAAGGTCCAAAGAAAAGGCCGCGATCTTCTCGATCGCGGCCCGCTCCGTCGCGCCAGGCGCGGATGCCGGCGTTCAGCCGTTGACGGCGTCGCGCAAGACCTTGCCCGGCTTGAAGCGCACCGCCTTGCTGGCTTTGATCTCGATCGTCTCGCCGGTCTGTGGGTTGCGCCCCTGGCGAGCGGCGCGGTGGGCGACCTCGAACACGCCGAACCCGGCGATCGCCACCCGGTCGCCGCGCTTGAGCGCCTCCTGGATCCCGCCGAGCACGGCGTGGATCGCCTCCGCCGCCTTGGCCTTGGTCGTGCCGGTGGACTGGGCGACCGCCGCGCTCAGCTCGTCGAGGGTCATCGCAACACTCCCTTTCGCGCTCTCCAAGTAACGCCGGCGCATATCATGAACGCTTACTTTTGCAAGTATCTCGCAACACGTGCTGCCGCGTTTGCGAGCAAGGCGTTGCCGGGCGGCTGCGGCTCGTTCCGGGAATCTGGGCGGATTTGTCAGGATTTTAGACGAATCGAAGACGAAATCCCTTTTCAACTCAGGCGCGAGGGAATATGAACTTTCTCGCCCGGTCCCGTCGTTAACGCGGCGTTAGGGTTCGTCGGGCAAAGTCGACACGTTGCAGGATCGGATCGCAGCGCCCGGAGCCGCTCTCCGGGCCCGACCGAGCGAAGGGAGATCGCAGATGTCCCGCATCGAGGCCGTGGCAGCGGACGGGGTCGGCATCGCCTGGCCCGGCCCCACCGACTGGGTCCAGTTCGGCCGCGCGGTCGGCCGACGCAAGTTGCTCCTGCTCCGCTTCGCCCTCTTGAACCTCGTGGCGGCAGCCCTGCTCGCCGCCGCGGCGGCGCAGGGCTGGCTCGACGAGATGATCGAAAGCGACCGGCTGCATCTCGTCAAGCTCATCTGCCTCGTCTTCCTCGTGGGTCTCGCGAGTGCGGGCTGGCGAGCGGCCAAGCTCAGCACCGAGCTCGACGCGCTCGAGGCCGGGCGCGCGGAGCCCGGCTCCAAGGCCGCCTGGTTCCTGGCCGCGACAGCCGGCAAAGACGCGGCCGGGCGCGCGGCGATGGCGGCTCTGTTGCGCTTGAAGCTCGGCCAACGCCTGGCGCACCTGCGCTACCTCGCCAACCTCCTGGTGTTGCTGGGCCTGATCGGCACGGTCGTGGGCTTCATCCTGGCGCTCGCCGGAATCGATCCCGCGACCGTGGGCGACCCTTCGGCGATCGGTCCCATGGTCTCGCGGCTGTTGGAAGGGATGGCGGTCGCACTCTATACGACCCTCGCCGGCTCGCTCCTCAACATCTGGTTGTCTCTGAACTGCCGATTTCTCGAGGGCGGCACGGCCCATCTCTACGCCCGACTCGTCGAGCGGAGCGAGAACGATGCGCGGCTTTGAGGCCGACGACGAGGCGGACGGCGCGATCGTCTTCCGCGACCTCATCACGCTCGCGCTCGCCGGTTTCGTCGCCTGCGTGATCCTCATTCTCCCGCACATCAATCCGGCCAAGGCGAAGCCACGCCCCGAGGGCACGGAGCCTCCCGGCAATGTCGTCGTCGAGATCCGCTGGCCCGATCCGGTCGACGCCGACGTCGATCTCTGGGTGATGGGCCCGGGCGACGTGCCGGTCGGCTACAGCAACAAAGGTGGCCGACTGTTCAATCTGTTGCGCGACGATCTCGGGCACCGCGGTGACGTCTCCGGCCTCAATTACGAGGTCGCCTATTCCCGCGGGATCGTCGCCGGGGAGTACGTGGTCAACGTCCACCTCTATCGGGACCAGTCCGGCAAGCTGCCGGTCCCGGTCACGGTCGTCGCGAGCGTCAAGCCGTCGGTCGGCGAGAGCGCCCGCCAGATCGTCGCGACCACGATCGAGCTCGGCCGCGAGGGCGAGGAGCGGACCGCGTTCCGCTTCAAGCTCGATGCCGCCGGGGGCCTGCTCCCCGGCAGCGTCCACGACCTCGCCATGCCGCTGCGCGCCCGGAGACCGTCATGAGCCCGCTCGCACCGATCTTTCTCGGGCTCGCGACCGCTGCAGCCGGGCTCGCCTGGATCGCCGTCTGGGCGCCACGGCGGCCGGCCGTCAAGCTCGCCGCGCTCGGCCTCACCGGCCTCCTCTTGCCACTCGGCTACCTGGCCCTCACCGACCTCTTGGGCCGGCCGAAGCCGGTGCGCGACGAATGGCTCGCGGCGCGCACGACCGAGGCGGAGGTGCTCGGCTTCGACCTGCAAGAGGGCGAGGCGATCCATCTCTGGCTTCGCCTGCCCGCAATCGCCGAGCCGCGTGCCTATCGCTTGCCCTGGAGCCTGCCGCTCGCGCGTCAGCTCCAGGACGGCCAGCGGGCGGCCCAGCGAGCCGGCACCGGGCTCGCGATGCGCCTGCCGTTCGAGCCCTCGCTCGACGATCGCGAGCCCAGGGTCTACCCGTTGCCGCAGCCGGCGGCGCCACCCAAAGAGCTGCCGCCGCCGCCCGTCGTCCTGCGCGCGCCGAGCGGCGATGCGTGAGGGTGCGGCTCAGCTGTCGAGACCGGCCATGGCGAGGAGGATCCGCCAGTGCGCCTCGCCGACCGGCACGACCGACAGACGCGACTGCCGAACCAGGGCGAGATCGGCGAGCCGCGGCTCGGCCTTGATCGCCTTCAGCGGCACCTCGCGTGGCACCGGTCGGACCGGGACGACCTCGACGGCCGGCCAGTGCGGGTCGGTCGGGTCCGGGACCCAGGCGGCGGCGATCCGCACCAGCCCGACGATCGCCGGTTCGACCACCGAACGGTAGAAGAAGGCGTCGTCACCCGGCCGCATCGCCTTGAGGTTGTTGGCGGCTTGATGGTTGCGGACCCCGCTCCACAACGTCGAGCCGTCCCGAAGCAGGCGGTCGAAGCTGTAGTCCTCGGGTTCGGTCTTGAGCAGCCAATACGCCATGATCGATGGTCCCCTCAGCGATCGCGAGCCGCCGCCGGCGAGGCCGTTCGGCGCGCGAGCTCGGCCAGATCGAGCCGGTAGAGCCAGAGCCCGCTCGCCACGATCACGACCGCGCCCGCGAGCGTCCAGGGCGAAGGAACGTCGCCGAAAACGAGATAGGAAGCACCCATCGCCCAGACCAACTGCAGATAGTTGAACGGGCTCACGCGCGAGGCTTCGCCACGCCGCAGCGCCAGGATGATCATGAGATGCCCGGCCGCGCCCATGAGCCCGGTCGCCGCCATGAGCGCCAGATCGAGAGGGGTCGGCGTCGTCCATCCCCAGGGCAAGAGAAGCGTGAACAAGACGGCACCGACGAGCCCGCTGAACAGCAACGAGACCAGGGGTTCGGCCTCGCGCACCATGCGCGTGCTGATCTGGTAGACCGCGTAGGCCGCAGCACAGCCGAGCGCGAGCCAAGCGCCGGGTCCGAGGCCGGCGCCGGTCGGCCGGACGATCAAAAGCGCGCCGCAAAAGCCGGTCGCGATCGCGAGCCAGCGCACGAGCCCGACGCGCTCGCGCAAGATCGCGACCGCGAGCGCCGCCACCAGGATCGGCGACAGGAAGGTGATCGCCGCCACGTCGCCGAGCGGCAGGAAGAGCAGTGCCGTGAAATTGAGCACCGTGCTGGCGCCGAGCAGCACGCTGCGCAAGAGTTGAATGCCGAGTTGGCGCGTGCGCACGGCACCCGCCACCGCCTGCGGGATGAAGAGCGCGACGAAGGCGACGTGGAAGAAGGTCCGGCCCCAAAGGATCATCAAGATCGGGTAGCGGGCGGTGAGCGCCTTGACGATCGCGTTCATGCTGGCGAACAGGAACCCGCCCGCCGTGACGAGCCCGATCGCGACCACGAGATTGCGTCTGCCTTCGTCCATCCGCCCTTCCGCCGTCATCGGCCCGCGCGACGAAGGCTTCCTCGCAGAGCCGGAGGCAACGAGCCATGCTGCATTTCGACGAGGCCGAGTTCGCCGCGCGCAAGGGCCGTACGCTCGCGGCGATGGGCGAGAGCGGCATCGACGCGCTGCTGCTGTTCAAGCAGGAGAGCATGTACTGGCTCACCGGCTACGACAGCTTCGGCTTCTGTTTCTTCCAGTGCCTCGTGCTGACGGCCGCGGGCGATTTCGTGTTGCTCACCCGAGCGCCCGATCTGCGGCAAGCGCAGCTCACCTCGATCCTCGGCGACATCCGCGTCTGGGAAGACCGTGAGGGGGCCGACCCGACCCGCGAGCTGCGCGCGTTGCTCGAGGCCAAGGGACTTTCGGGCAAGCGTCTCGGAATCGAATGGGAGGCGCACGGGCTCACGGCCGCGCACGGCATGCGGCTCGCCGTGCAGCTCGACGGCTTCGCCCGCATGGTCGACGCCTCGCGGCTGGTGAGCCGGCTCCGGCTGGTCAAGTCCGCGGCCGAGCTCGCCTTCGTACGCAAGGCAGGTGAACTCGCCGATGCGGCGCTCGCGGCCGCGATCGCCCATGCCCGTCCCGGCGCCGAGGAGGGTGTGGTCTTGGCGCGGATGCACGATGCGATCTTCGAGGCCGGCGGCGACTACCCCGCCAACCCGTTCATCATCGGCTCCGGCCGCGAGGCCCTCTTGTGTCGCTACCATGCCGGCCGCCGACAGCTCGATGCCGAGGACCAGCTGACCCTGGAGCTCGCCGGTGTCTGGCGGCAATATCATGCCTGTTTGATGCGCACGCTGCTGATCGGCCCGGTGCATCCCGAGCATGCGCGCATGCTCGAGATCTGCCGGGAGGCGCTCGCTGCTTGCGAAGATCGACTGCGCCCGGGTCGCACCATCGGCGAGGTATTCGCCGCCCACGCCGAGACCTTCGACCGCAACGGATTGCGCGCGCATCGGCTCAACGCGTGCGGCTATTCGCTCGGGGCCGTCTACGCGCCTTCCTGGATGGATTGGCCGATGATCTATGCCGACAATCCGGTCGTTCTCGAGCCGGGCATGGTCTTCTTTCTGCACATGATCCTAGCCAATTCCGAGACCGGCCGGGCGATGACCCTCGGGCGGACGGCGATCGTGACCGAAGGCGCGCCCGAGATCCTCTCGCGGCTGCCGCTCGAGGCCGCGGTCCGCTGAGGCGCGACTCGGCACCGCGACGGCTTGGCCGATCGGCACGCCGTTCGCTAAGTCCGCCGCGGGGCGTGTCGCACGACGGCCCGCCCGCCACCCGAGGAGCGCCATGCCGATCGACGCCTTGCTGGCCGAGCTCGCCGACATCCCGTTCGACACCCAGCCGCAGCGCGTGAAGCGCCGCTCGCGCGACTTCTATTGGTATTCGCCGGTCCTCAAACGGCGGCTCGACCGCGTCACGGCCGATGCCGTGGCGACCCCGCGCAGCGAAGAGGAGGTCGTGCGGATCCTCGCGGCTGCCTATCGCCACGACGTCCCGGTCACCCCGCGTGGCGGCGGAACCGGCAATTACGGCCAGGCGATGCCGCTCAGGGGCGGGATCGTGCTCGATCTCTCGGAACTGACGGCGATCGAATGGATCGAGCACGGCCGGATCCGCGTCCAGGCCGGTCTCAAGCTGAGCGAGCTCGATGCGGCCACGATCGCCCACGGCCGCCAAGAATTACGGCTGCATCCCTCGACCCACAAGACCGGCACGATCGGCGGTTACATCGCCGGCGGCTCAAGCGGCGTGGGCTCGATCACGTGGGGGCTCCTGCGCGACCGCGGCAATATTCTGGGTCTACGGGTCGTGACCATGGAGGAACGGCCGCGGATCCTCGAGCTCCGGGGTGCCGACATCCAGAAAGCCAATCACGCCTACGGCACCAACGGCATCATCACCGCCCTCGAGCTGCCGCTCGCCCCGGCCTATCGCTGGGCCGAGCTGATCATCGGCTTCGAGGGACTGATGCCGGCTGCACGGTTCGCCGACGCGCTCGCCCGGGAGGATGCGCTCCTCAAAAAGCTCGTGACCGTGATCGAGGCCCCGGTACCGCACGATTGGCTCTTCCCCGAGCGCGGGATCGCGAAAGAGGAAACGGCGGTCCTGGTCATGGTCGCCGATTTCGCCCTCGAGGGGGTCGAGGATCTCCTACGCCAGCACCCGGGCCGCATCGTCTGGCGGGGCTTCACCGAGGAGGCCCGCGGCAGCCAGTTACCGCTGTTCGAGTACGCCTGGAACCACACAACGCTGCACGCGCTCAAGCACGACCGCACGATCACCTATCTCCAGACCCTGTTTCCGCCGCCCGGGCATCTCCAGAAGGTCGAGGAGATGGCGGCGCGCTTCGGCCAGGAGGTGCCGCTGCATCTCGAATTCGTGCGGTTCGGCGGCGAGGTGGCCTGCTTCGGGCTGCAGATCGTCCGCTACACGAGCGACGAGCGCCTGGCCGAGATCATCGAAGAGCACGAGCGGTGCGGCTGCCCGATCTTCAACCCGCACGCCTTCACGCTGGAGGAGGGCGGGATGAAGAAGGTCGACGCGCTCCAGCTCGCCTTCAAACGCGAGGCCGATCCCAAAGGGCTGCTCAACCCCGGGAAGATGCTCGGCTTCGAGAACCCGGACTGGAAGCCGGTCGAGCGCGCCTTCCTCTACGATTGAAGCGCCGCCGAGCGCGTGCTCTCGGAGGCGGCGAGAACGGTTCGCAACCGGATCCGGCGGCGAGCGAGCCTCGACGTCCGCCCGCCGGGTGCGGCCGGATCTCGGAGAGGGCTGTGATGGACCGGCTCGAGCTGCTCGAAGCGTTCGCGGCGGTGGCAGAGACGGGCAGCTTCACCGCCGCCGCGGCGCGATTCGGCTGCGCGCGGGCGCTCGTCAGCAAGCGGGTGGCCGCGCTCGAGCGCGTGCTGGGCGCGCGCCTGCTCGCCCGCACGACGCGACGGGTCGGGCTCACGGCGGAAGGTGCGGCGCTCCTCCCACGCGCGAAGCGGATCCTGGCCGACTACCGGGACGCCCTCGACGACGTGGCGCAGCGCCGCGGCGAGCCCTCGGGCCGGCTCAGGCTGAGCGCGCCGATGAGTTTCGCGATCCGGCATCTCGGGCCGTTGTTGGCGGCGTTCGCCGAGCAGTTCCCGGCACTCAAGCTCGAGGTGGTGCTCGGCGATCAATTCGTCGATCTCGTCCGGGACGGGTTCGATCTGGCGCTGCGGATCGGCAACCTGCCCGATTCCTCGCTGATCGCCCGCCAGCTGGCACCGGTGCGGATCGTCGCCTGCGCCGCCCCGGCCTATCTCGCACGCCGCGGCGCGCCACGCGAGCCGGCCGATCTCGCCCACCACCGCTGCCTGCACTACGGCTATCTCGCCACCGGGCAACGCTGGCATCTCGAGTGCGGCGACCGGCGCGAAAGCGTGGCGGTCGGCGACGACCTGGTCGCCAACAACGGCGATCTCTTGGCCGCGGCTGCGGAAGCGGGCGCCGGCATCGCGCTCTTGCCGACCTTCATCGTCGGCGACGCGCTCAGGGCTGGTCGGCTCGTACGCGTCCTCGACGGCTGGGAGACGCCGCGTTTCGCTCTCTACGCGGTGTGGCCGGGCGGCCGACCGCCTGTCCGCGTCCGCGCGCTGGTCGACTTCCTGGTGGGCCGGTTCGGCGATCCGCCCTATTGGGACGAGGGCCTGTGAGCACTCAAGCCGCGGTCTTGGTCTCGCTCTTGGCCTCGTCTTTGGGAGGAAGCTGGGCGGTCTCGTCCTCCTTCATGCCCTGCTTGAAGTTCTTGATCCCCTTCGCCAAGTCGCCCATGACCTGCGGCAGCTTGCCGGCACCGAAGATGATCAGCACGACCGCCAGCACGACCAGCCAGTGCCAGATCGAAAAGGTACCCATCGATCCCACTCCCATCACCGCGCGTCGCCGGAAGCTAGCCGCCACCGCTGCGCGTGCCAAGCGCAGGTCCTGCGGCGCTCGGCGCAGCCACCCGCCTGCAAGGGGAAGGTAGCACGCGCGTGCGCGAGAACCAGCACCGACCTTCGACGGCTCGCGGCCGCACCCGGATCGTCGTCGACGTCTCCGGCCACGGTTTCGGCCATGCCGGTCAACTCGCGCCGATCCTGGCCCTGCTCCTCGACCGTCGGCCGGGCCTCGACTTCGTGGTCCGCAGCGCGCTCGAGCCGGACGCCCTCGCATCCGTCTTGCGCGTGCCCTTCACGACCCACGAGGCGCCTCCCGATCGCGGGCTCTCGATGCACGATCCGGTCACGGTCGACCGCGAGGCCAGCCGGGCCTGGTACGACGCCCTCGAGCGCCAGTTCGATCGGCTGGTCGAGGAGGACGCGGCGCGGCTCCGCTCGCTCGCGCCCGACCTGCTCGTCAGCAACATCGGTTTTGTGGGCCTGGCGGCGGCCGCACGGGTCGGCGTGCCGGCGGTCGCCGTCTGCTCCTTGACCTGGCCCGACATCGTCGGGGCTTACGGGGTCGCCTCTGCGGCGATGCTCGAGCGCATGCGCGCCGCCCACCGGGCGGCACGGCTCACGGTTCAGCTCGAGCCGCATCTCGCGATGGACTGGCTCGAGCCCAAGTGCTCGGTCGGCCCGGTCGCGCGCACGGGTCGGGCGCGGCGCACCGAACTCCTGGCCGCACTCGGCTGTCCGCCCACGACGCGGATCGTGCTCGTTGCCTTCGGGGGGATCGCCATGCCGCGCCTGTTGGTGGAGCCGCCTCCGATCCCCGGCGTGCTCTGGCTCGGCGATCGGGTGCGCGGCCCGGGGCTCGCCACCACCGAGCGCATCGGGCTGCCGTTCCCGGACCTGCTCGCGAGCGTCGATCTCCTCATCACGAAGACGGGTTACGGCCTGTTCGCCGAGGCCGCGGCGGCCGGCACCCCGCTTCTCTATCTGGAGCGGCCCGACTGGCCCGAGGCCCCGTTTCTCGAGCGTTGGATCCGCGAACGGGGGATCGGCGCGCCCCTGCCTCGCGACCCCGAGGCACTCGCGGCAGCGCTCCAGGCGATGCTCGCGCGGCCGCGGCCGGCCCCGGTAGCACCCACGGGTATCGCCGAGGCCGTGGCGCTGCTCGAGCGGTTTCTCTAGAGATCGAGACGAGACCAACGGGTCGCGAACGATTGCGAAGGACGTCGGCATGCGCGCATGGGAGCTTCGCAAGCCCGGGATCGACGGGCTGACCCTGGTCGAGCGTGCACCGCCCCGACCGGGCCCCGGTGAAGCACTGGTGCGGATCGCCGCCGTGTCGCTCAACTATCGCGACCTGGCGATCGTCCGCGACCCGATCTCCCGCGGCATCGCCCTGCCCCGCATCCCCTGCTCGGACGCGGCAGGCGAAGTCTTGGCGGTCGGGCCGGGTGTCACCCGCGTCGCTCCCGGCGATCGGGTGATGTCCTGTTTCTTCCAAGCCTGGGAAGCGGGGCCGATCACGCCGCAGGCGATGGCGAGCGCGCTCGGCGGACCGATCGACGGGGTGCTCGCCGAGGAGGTCGTGCTGCGGGAGGGCGGGCTCACGCCGATCCCTTCCCACCTCTCCTTCGCCGAGGCCGCGTCGCTGCCCTGCGCTGCGCTCACCGCCTGGCACGCGCTGGTCGAGAGCGGGCGGATCCGCCCGGGCGAGACGGTGCTGTGTCTCGGCACGGGCGGCGTCTCCGCCTTCGCAATCCAGATCGCGCGGCTCGTGGGTGGCCAGCCGATCGTCGTGTCGTCGAGCGCGGCCAAGCTCGAGCGTGCCGGCCCTCTGGGTGCCGCGGCCACGATCGACCGCAGCACCCGCCCCGACTGGGAGAAGGCGGTGCTGGAGCTCACCCGCGGCGTCGGCGTCGATCACGTGGTCGAGGTGGGCGGCGGCGGCACGCTCGCCCGCTCGATCGAGGCGACGCGGATCGGCGGCCACATCGCGCTGATCGGCATCCTCGCGGCCGGCCAGATCGACCCCACACCGCTCATGCGCAAGTCGATCCGACTGCACGGCATCTATGTCGGCTCTCGGGTCATGCAGGAGGCGATGGTGCGCGCCTTCGAGGCGGCCGAGCTTCGACCGTTGGTCGATCGCCGCTTTCGCGTCGAGGAGGCCCCCGACGCCTTCCGCGCGCTCGAGCGGGCCGAACACATGGGCAAGATCGTGATCGAGCTCTGAGACCCCGAGCCGCGGTCACTCAGGCGCGGTCGATCACGCCGTCGGCCAACAGGCTCGCCAGATCGGTGCCGAGATCGCCCTGCACCGAAGCGATCACGACCGGCCGCGTGCGCCCCGGCCCGTCGATGTCGACCGACACCTCGACCACGCTGCCGCGGACGCGCAGCGAGAGATAGGGTGCGAGGTCGGTGCCGTCGGCCAGGCCGGCGAGCAGCTCGCCGATGAGCAAGCGGTCGCCGTCGGTCCGCGAGAAGTCGGTGATCGTGGCGACGCTCCTCGTGGCGTCGCCGACCACGAAGTCGTCGCCGCCCGTGCCGCCGATGAGCCGATCGCGGCCGCTGCCTCCGCGCAACAGATCCTCGCCCCCGCCACCCTCGAGGACATCGTTGCCGGCACCACCCGAAAGCGTGTCGTCGCCGGCTCCGCCGATCAGGGTGTCGTTGCCGAGCAGGCCCGCGAGCAGGTTGTCGCCGGCGTTGCCGACCAGGCGGTTGGCGAGCCCGTTGCCGCCCGCCTGGTGGTCGCCGTCGCCCCGGAGCTCGACGTTCTCGACATTGGCGAAGCCGTCGAGCGCAATGTCGCCGTCGATCCGGATCGTGTCGAGCCCGCCGCCGCGTTCCTCGATCACGATGTCGGCCGGCCCGTCCAGCACATAGACGTCGTCGCCCCGGCCGCCGCGCAGCGTGTCGGCACCGTCGCCACCGTCGAGGACATTGGCGCTGTCGTTGCCGGTGATCTCGTTGGCGAGGTCGTTGCCGGTCCCGTCGATCGCCGCCCGGCCGACCAGCACGAGATTCTCGACCTGGTCGGGCAAGGCGTAGCTCACGCTCGCGATCACCGTATCGGTGCCGCCGTCCTCCTCCTCGATCACGATGTCGCGGCGGTCGTCGACGAGATAAGTGTCGTCGCCGGCGAGCCCGCTCATCTCGTCGGCGCCGCCGCGGCCGTCCAGACGGTTGGCGCCGCTGTTGCCGAGCAGGACGTTGGCGAGCGCGTTCCCGGTCCCGGCGAGGTCGTTCGAGCCCAACAGGGACAATGCTTCGACATGGTCGGGGAGGACGAAGCTCACCGCGCTGTCGACGAGGTCGTAGCCTGCGCCGGGCGACTCGACGACCCGGTCGCGGGCGTCGTCGACCAGGTAGCTGTCGTCGCCGGCGCCGCCCCGCATCTGGTCCGCGCCCGCACCGCCGTCGAGGATGTCGTCGCCGGCGCCGCCGTCGAGCACGTCGTCGCCGTCCTTGCCGTCGAGCTCGTCGTCACCGGCGAAGCCGAACAGCTCGTCCTTGCCGAGGCTGCCGAGGACGGTGTCGTCGCCGTCGAGAAGGGCGGCGAAAAAGGCGAGCGGGTTCTTGGCGGCGATGGCGGCGTCGAGATCCTCGACCGCCGCCTCGGTGTCGGTGATCGTGAACCAGGTCTCGCCGTCGACGGAGACCTGGACGTCGGTGACCGTGCCTGCCACCGGCGGCCCGTCGCCGTCGTACTCCAGATCCTCGCCCACGATGTCGAGCTCGAGATCGTCGACGGTGAGCAGGACGCCGGTCGAGTCGGCGAAGCTCGCCTCGGCCGCGGCCAGCCGCGCGACGGGAAACGCGCTCATGCGCAGCGGTCGATCGAAATCGGCATCGAGCTCGGCCATCCCGCCCTCCACCTGGCAGCGCAGGATGGACGTTAGCTCGGCTCCGCCGGATTATCAATCAATGGTTGAGAGCAGGGCGTCAGAGTCGCTTGCTCGTTTCGCGAAACGCCGCCTCCATGGCTCGGCGGAACCGGACGGCCTCGTCGGCCTCGTCGATCGCGACGTCCGACCAGCGGACCTTGCCGCCCATCGGCACCGGGTTCAGGAGCTTGACGTCGTGGGCGAGGCCCAAGGGCAAATAACCTTCGCGCAGGCTGACCTCGGCCGGCACCTGCTTGCCCCAGACGCAATAGCCGCCCTCGCCGTCGAGGATCTCGCCCGGGGCGAGGTCGCGCTTTGCGGTGGCGACGACGTCGGCGAAGAAGCCGATGGGCGCGCCGGTCGGCTCGCCCCGCAGTGCTACCGAGGCGACCGAGACGCCGAGCTCGAGGCCGATCAGATGCGTCGGCCGGTACATCGCCATGTAGGAAAAGGTCTCGTCCGGCAGGAGCCGGTACTCTTCCGCGCAGTACTTCACGTAGTCGTGGCCGCAGGCGACCACGACGTAGGTGCCCTGCTGGATCTCGTCCGGCACCGGCGACTTGTCGCGATGGAGCGAGGAGACGACCTCGGTGGTGCCGCGGATCTGCAGGCAGCCGCCGTCGACCGCCGGCTTGCAGACCTGGGCGAGCTTTCGCGCCGGGCAGGGCGGGAAGGAGAGGCCATCGGGCTGCGGGCGCAGGCCGGTGGCGTTGCACACCGCGCTCATCTCGATGCCGGACTTGGTCCCGTCGATGAAGCTGTTGAACATCTTGGGGTTCATCCGGCCGCGCTCGGCCTTCTCCCGCGACAGGCCGAAATGCTCCCAGACCGTGTCGGGTGTGGAGTGATGGAAGGAGGGATGGTAGCGGGTGCCCTTGCCGGCGCAGACGACCT
Organism: Geminicoccaceae bacterium; assembly: GCA_025054575.1. GTDB lineage: Bacteria > Pseudomonadota > Alphaproteobacteria > Geminicoccales > Geminicoccaceae > JANXAZ01. Next base: position 28,292 of record JANWZN010000002.1, read on the forward strand.
CGAAGCCGCAGGCACGCGCCCAATCGACGTGCTCGCAGATCAGGGCGGGCTGGTCGCCATAGGCGAGGCTGTAGACCACGCCCGCTTCTTTGGCTTTTTGTGCGAGCAGCGGCCCGGCCACCACGTCGGCCTCGACATTGACCATGACGACGTGCTTGCGCGCGGCAATCGCGGCCAGGCAATGGCGGATCCCGACCTTGGGATCGCCCGTGGCCTCGATCACCACCTCCACCGCCGGATGGCGCAGGAGGGCTGCGGCGTCGTCTGTGACGCAGGTGGCACCGCTCTTGGCCGCGTCGTCGAGCGTACGCGCCGAAAAGCGCTCGTCTTCCCAGCCGCAGAAGCGCAGATTGGCCTTGGCCCGATCGGGCGCGAGATCGGCGATGCCGATCAGGTGCATGCCGGGCGTGCGACGCACCTGGGCCAGGAACATGGTGCCGAACTTGCCCGCACCGATCAGCCCGATCCCGATCGGCCGGCCGGCGGCAGCCCGCTCGAGCAGCTTGTTGTGCAGGTTCACGACGCTCGCCTCCCGCTGGTCGCCGCGCGCGGCGGCGCTATAGCGGGCGGGCGCCGAGGCGACAACGCGGGCGGCTGCGGGGAGGGGGTGCGATGGCCGAAGTGAACCGGCAATGGCGGCTCGTGCGGCTGGTCGAGGGCATGCCGAGGCTCGAGGACTGGCAGCTCGAGGAGGCGCCGGTGCCCGAGCCCGAGCCCGGCACCTTCCTCGCCCGCTCGGTCTATCTCGACGTCGCCCCCTACATGCGGGCGCGCATCGCCCCGATCCGCAACTACGCGCAGGGCGTGAAGCCCGGCGAGGTCATGATCGGCGGCGCCGTCGCCCGCATCGTCGCGAGCCGGGCGCCCGGCTGGAAGGAGGGCGAGCTCGTCGTCACCGATTTCGGCTTCGGCTGGCAGGATTACGCGCTCCTGCGGCCCGAGGCGGTCCGCCGCGTCGACCCGGCGCTCGCCCCGCCCGAGACCTGGCTCGACGTCATGGGCCTCAACGGGGTCACCGCCTGGTTCGCGCTCTTCGAGACCGGGGCGCTGCGGCCGGGCGATCGGGTGCTGATCTCGGCGGCGGCGGGCTCGGTCGGCCAGCTCGCGGGTCAGCTCGTGCGCATCGCCGGAGGCGTCCCCTACGCCGTGGCCTCGAGCGAGCAGAAGCTCGCCTGGTGCCGCACGCTCGGCTTCGAGGGCGGGATCGCGCATCGCACGACGAACGATCTCGCGGGTGCCATCCGCTCGCTCCTGCCGGGAGGGGTCGATCTCTACCTCGACAACACGGCCGGGCCGATCCACGACGCCGTGCTGCAGAACCTGGCGCCGCGGGCGCGCATCGTCGTGGTCGGCACGGTGAGCCTCGCCGACCGGCTCGGCCGGCCCGACATCGGCCCGCGCTTCTTCCGCGAGGTGCTGGTCGCCCGCGCCCGGATCGAGGGGTTCCTCGTGCTCGACTTCGAGAGGCGATGGCCCGAGGCCTGGGGCCGGCTCGCCGAGCTGCTGCGCGCGGGCCGGATCCGCACCCGCTACGACGTCGCCGACGGGCTCGAGCGGACACCCGAGGCCTTCCTGCGCGTGCTCGCGGGCGAGAATCTCGGCAAGCAGCTCGTCCGGGCGAGCTCGCCCTGAGCCGGGTCGGGGCCGGCCGGCTCAGACGTGGATCGGCTTGGCCCAGGCGGCGAGTGCGGCTTCCTTGACCGCCTCCTCGAGGGTGGGGTGGGGGTGGCTCGTGCGGGCGACGTCTTCGGCCGTGGCGCCGAATTCCATGGCGACCGCGAGCTCGGCGATCATCGTCCCGGCCTCGGGGCCGATCACGTGACAGCCCAGGATGCGGTCGGTCGCGGCGTCGGCCAGGATCTTGACGAAGCCCTCCGACGCACCGACGGCACGCGCCCGGCTGTTGGCCGCGAACGGGAACTTGCCGACCTTGTAGGCGCGGCCCTCGGCCTTGAGCTGCTCCTCGGTGCGGCCCACCGCGGCGACCTCGGGGTGGCAATAGATCACGCCCGGGACGCGGTCGTAATCGTGCTGCGGCTTCTCTCCGGCGATCCACTCGATGCAGTGGATTCCGTCTTCCTCCGCCTTGTGGGCCAGCATCGGCCCCTCGATCGCGTCGCCGATCGCCCAGATGCCGGGCAGGTTCGTGCGGAAATGGCCGTCGGTCTTCACCCGCCCGCGCTCGTCGAAGGCGATGCCGATTTCGGCTGCGCCCAGCCCCTCGGTGTAGGGCCGGCGGCCGATCGCCACGAGCACGGCGTCCGCCGCCAGCGTCTCGGGAGCACCGCCCGCCACCGGCTCGACCACGACCGCGACCCCCTCGCCCGCCTTCTCCACGCCCACGACCTTGGTGCCCAGGCGAAAGCGCATGCCCTGGCGGGCGAGGATCTTCTGCAGCTCGCGCGAGAGCTCGAGGTCCATGCCGGGGGTGATCCGGTCGAGGAACTCGACCACGGTGACCTCGGAACCGAGCCGCCGCCAGACCGTGCCGAGCTCGAGCCCGATATAGCCCGCGCCCACCACCACGAGGCGGGCGGGCACGCGCTCGAGGTCGAGGGCGCCCGTCGAGGAGAGGATCCGCTCCTCGTCGATCGTGACACCCGGCAGCGGGGTCGGCTCCGAGCCCGTGGCGATCACGATGTGCTTCGTCGCGAGCTCGCGGGTGGTGCCGTCGGCGAGGGTCGCGACCACCCGGTTCGGCGCCGCGATCCGACCGGTCCCGACGACGTGGTCGACCTTGTTCTTCTTGAAGAGGAAGGCGATGCCCTTGGTGAGCCCGTCGACGACCTTGTCCTTGAAATCGAGCATGGCGCCGAGATCGAGGGCGACCTCGCTCGTGCGGATCCCGAAGCGGCCGAGGCCGTTGCGCGCCTCTTCGTAGAGGTGCGAGGCGTGCAACAGCGCCTTGGAGGGAATGCAGCCGACATTGAGGCAGGTGCCGCCCAGCGTGTCGCGCTTCTCCACGCAGGCGACCTTCATGCCGAGCTGCGCGGCTTTGATGGCGGCCACGTAACCGCCCGGGCCGCCGCCGATCACGACGACGTCGTAGGCAGGCTCCGACATGCTGGGCGCTCCTGCGGTTGCTGGCGGACCGCGCGGCTCCTAGCAGCCGCACGCGGTGACGTCACCGCGACGTCGAGGCAGGGCGAGGGGCGAGGCCCGGCTCAGGCGGCGTCGCGGCGGCCGAAGCGCCGTTCGACATAGTCCTGCACCATCGCCTGGAACTCCTGCGCGATGCGCTCGCCGCGCAGGGTGGCGACCTTCTGACCGTCGACGAAGACCGGGGCCACCGGGCTCTCGCCGGTGCCGGGCAGAGAGATGCCGATGTCGGCGTGCTTGCTCTCGCCGGGTCCGTTGACGATGCAGCCCATGACCGCGACGTTGAGGGTCTCGACCCCCGGATAGCGGGTCTTCCAGATCGGCATCTGGGCGGCGAGCCAGCCCTGGATGTCGGCCGCGAGCTCCTGGAAGAAGGTGCTCGTCGTCCGCCCGCAGCCGGGGCAGGCGGCGACCTGGGGGGTGAAGGAGCGCAAGCCCAGCGACTGCAGGATCTGCTGGCAAACCTGAACCTCGAGGGTACGCGGCTCGCCCGGGGCCGGGGTCAAGGAACAGCGGATCGTGTCGCCGATGCCCTCCTGCAAAAGGAGCGAGAGGGCGGCGGTCGTGGCGACGATGCCCTTGACCCCCATCCCGGCCTCGGTGAGGCCCAGATGGAGGGCGTAGGAGGAGCGCCGGGCGAGCTCCTTGTAGACCGCGAGCATGTCCTGCACCCGGCTGACCTTGGCCGAGATCACGATCCGGTCCGCCGGCAGGCCGATCCGTTCGGCGTGCGCCGCGCTCTCGAGGGCGGAGCGGACGAGGGCCTCGCGCAACACGAACTCGGCCGGCTGCGGGTCGGGACGGGCGGCGTTGGCGTCCATCAGCCGGGCCGCCAGGTCCTGGTCGAGCGAGCCCCAGTTGACGCCGATGCGCACCGGCCGGTCGTGGCGCAGCGCCGCCTCGATCATCTGTTCGAACTGCCGGTCGCGCTTGTCGCCGAAGCCGACATTGCCGGGGTTGATGCGGAGCTTGGCGAGGCAGCGGCCCAGCTCGGGCACCTCGGCCAAAAGGCGATGGCCGTTGTAGTGGAAGTCGCCCACGAGCGGCAGGTCGCGAAAGCCCATGAGGTCGAGCCGGTCGCGGATGATCGGCACGGCTCGGGCGGCGGCCTCGTTGTTGACGGTGATCCGGACGATCTCCGAGCCGGCGCGGGCGAGCTCGACGATCTGATCGGTGGTGGCGTCCGGATCGGCCGTGTCGGTGTTGGTCATCGACTGCACGACGACCGGCGCACCGCCGCCGATCGTGACCGAGCCGACCCGCACGGCGTGGGTGCGGTGCCGGCGGATGTCGGCCAGTGCCACCATTCCCTCTTTCCTCCAGGCGCTCCCTGGACCGCGCGCTGTCGATCGAACCGGCTGTTCAGCGCCGCGCGAAGCGCGCCTCGAGCGCCGCCGGGGCGAGCGGGACGTCGCGCAACACCTTGCCGGTTTCCCCGAGTGGACCGAGCGACCGGCCGTCGAGGAGGATCTCGATGCCGCCTGCGTTGCCGGTCCACAACGCCAGATCGTCGCGCTCCGGCATGACCATGCGCTCGCCCGGCTCGAGCGTGCGGGTGCGAACATAGTCGCGGCCGGCACTGCGGATCTGCACCCAGGCGGTCTCGCGCGCGACCAGCACCACCCGGCCCTCGCCCGTAGCACCCGCCTCGCGACCGGCGCGGGTCGGGTCGAGCGCCGCCAGAAGCTGCATCGGCGTCGGACCCGCTCCGCTCTCGGCCGATCGCTCGGCGGCAAGCGCCGCCGTCGAGTCGCGCCGCGCCGGAGGCGGCGGCATGCGTCCGAGCTCCTCCTCCGGCTCGCTGGCGACGAGCGCCTCGATCGCGGCCCCGGCTGGAGCTGCACGGCGCGTCGCGGCGGGCGCCATCGCCGGGTCGACGTTGGCCTGCGGTTGCGGCACCGCGACGGAGGGAGCGGGCGGGGCCGCGGGGCTCGGAGCCCGCGGCGCGGCCGGCGGGCCGGCCAGCATCTCGCCGGCGAGCCGGCCGAGCTCGCCCGGCACCGCGGCGACCCGCTCGAGGATCGGCCGGTCGCGACCGATCACGTGCCAGCCACCATAGACCAGGCCGGCGAGCAGGATCGAAGCGGCGACCAGGATCCCGCGCGGGCGGCGGTCGTCGCCGACCGGCTCGGGGACGACGAGCTCCGGTGCCGGCGGCGCACCGTCGAGGCTCTCCTTGACCAGGCGGACCACCTCGCCGCCGTCGAACCCCAGATAATCGGCATACGTGCGCAGGAAGCCGAGCGCATAGGGCCGCCCCGGCGTCATCGACAAATCGCCCTCTTCGAGCGCGAACAGGTAGGAGGGCTTGATGCGGAGATATTCGGCGACCTCGTAGAGGTCCTCGCCGCGGGCCTCGCGGGCCTCGCGCAGGGCCGCGCCCACCCGGCGCAGGGCGTCGCCCCTCGTGTCGCGAAGATCCGCGGTCTTCGAGGTTGCGGAACTGCTCATGACCGATCCGAGGTCGCGAGGTTGGACGCGCGGACAATCGCCGAGCTCGTTGATAGCAGAGGCGGGCATCGACGCCAAACGACGTTCGCCGCGCGGCGTCGCCGCATATGCCTCAGGTGGGGATACTCTGGCCGGGCGGCAACACCACGCCGTGGTCGAGCGCCCAGGCCGCGAGCCGGCGCCGCAGCGAGCGATCGGGCAACGCCAGCAGCGGCGCCAGATAGTCCGCCAGTCGGCTCGCCTCGAGCGAGCGGATCATCGCCTTGACCGAACCGATCTCGGAAGGCGCCAGCGAGAGCCGGCGGATGCCGATGCCGACGAGCGCCATCGCTTCGAGCGGCCGACTCGCCATCTCGCCGCAGAGCGTCAAGGGCACACCCCGGGCGCGGCAGCGCTCGACGAGATCGCGCAAGAAGGCCAGCGCCGCGGGGGCCAGCACGTCGTAGCGCTCGGCCAGCGCCGGATTGCCGCGATCGCAGGCGAACAGGAACTGCAACAGATCGTTGCTGCCGATCGACACGAAATCCACCTTCGGCAGAAGAGCCTCGAGCTGCCAATAGAGCGCTGGCACCTCGAACATCACGCCCACCTCAAGCCGCGCCGGGGGCGCCACGCCGCTCGCGGCGAGACGGTCGCGCTCCTGCTCGAGCAGCCGGCGGGCGGCTTCGAACTCGGCCACTTCGGCGACCATCGGGAACATCAACGCCAAGGACCGGCCGGAGGCCGCGGTCAGCAGCGCCCGCAGCTGTCCCCGCAACAGGGCCGGCCGGTCGAGGCCCACCCGGATCGCCCGCCACCCCAGCGCCGGATTGTCTTCGGCCGGTGCCCGCCAATAGGGAAGATGCTTGTCGCTGCCGATGTCGAGGGTCCGGAAGACCACCCGGCGATCGCCGGCGAGCTCGAGGATCCGCCGATAGAACGCGCTCTGCTCCTCGACCGTGGGCCAGGACGGCCGGGTCATGAAGCCGAGCTCGGTGCGAAAAAGGCCGATCCCCATGGCCCCGGTCTCGTCGAGGGCCGGCAGGTCGGCGAGGAACGCCGCGTTGATGCCGACCCAGATCTCGACCCCGTCGCGGGTGACGGCCGGGGCGTCTTTGAGCGCGGCGAGCTGCCGGCGGCGCTCGTTGCGGGCCTGGACCGTGCGGGCGAAGGCCTGCAGCACGTCCTCGCTCGGCCGCAAGAAGACGATGCCGTTCTCGGCGTCGAGGGCGACCGGGTCGCCGGGTTCGAACAGCGTCATCGCACCGCTCACCCGGCCCACGAGCGGCACGTCCAGGGCGCGCGCCACGATCGTCACGTGCGCGGTCTTCGAGCCCTCCTCGAGGATGATGCCCTTGAGCTTGGCCCGGTCGTACTCGATCAGCTCGGCCGCCGACAGCGAGCGGGCGATCAAGATGCAGTCCTCGGGCACCGAGGACGGATCGTGCACGGTGCTGCGACCGGCCAAGTGGAGGAGCAGCCGGTTCGCGAGATCGTCCAGGTCGAGGAGACGTTCTTTGAGGACCGGATCGGCGGCGTGGCCGATCCGCACGCGGGTCTGCTCCTGCACGCGGCGGACCGCGGCCTCGGCCGAGAGGCCGGTGTCGATCGCCTCTCGGATCCGCCGCAGCCAGCCCGTATCGTCGGCGAACATCCGATAGGCTTCGAGGACCTCGCGGTGCTCGCCCGAGGCGAGGTCGGCACGCGCCAGCATGCGGTCGAGCGAGGAGCGCAGCGCCACCATCGCCTCCTCGAGGCGGACCCGCTCGGCCGCGGGATCGTCGGCCAGGAGCCGGGTGATCTCGATCCGCGGCTCGTGCAGCCACGCCCGACCGATCGCCACCCCTTCGACCAGCCTGAGCGCCTCGAGCCGCCGGCGCTCGGGGACGAAGCCGCCGAGATCGGCGTAGCGCTCGCGATCGAGGAGCCCACCCGAGGCGAACATCTCGGCGAGGACCGAGGCGATGATCTGCATCGCATCGATCTCGTCCTCGCCGTAGAGCCGGCGCGCGGTGTTCTGGATGGTGAGCACGCCCACCACCCGACCCGAGCGGAGGATCGGGACGCCCAAAAAGGAGTTGTAGATCTCCTCGCGGGTTTCCGGTCGATAGGCGAAGTTGGGATGGTTCTGGGCGTCGCTCGTGTTGATCAGGTCGCCCGTGGCGGCGATCGTGCCCACGAGACCTTCGCCGACGCGCAGCCGGGTGCGGTGGACGGCCTCGCGCGCGAGCCCTTCGGTGGCGAACAGCTCGAGGAAGTCGCCGGCGCGCTGGACGTAGACCGAGCAGACCTCGGCCACGAGGTCGGCGGCGATCATCCGCACGATCTTGTCGAGCCGCTGTTGCGGCGTGGTCGGCTCGGCGACCACCGCCACCAGCCGGCGCAGGAGGCGCCGGGCAGGGATGACCTCGCTCGGGCGGCGCGGCTCGGGCGGGCCCTCGCCGGCGGCCCAGCCGGCGACCGGCGGGCTCACCCCGGAACCGCCACCTCGAGGCGGTGCCGCTCGAGACGGGCGAGCGCCGCCTCGGCCTGCTCGACGAGCTCCGCCAGGATCGTGGCGGTAGGCTGGATCTTGCGGACCATCCCGACGCTCTGTCCGGCCATGAGCGAGCCGTTCTCGACGTCGCCGTCGATCACCGCGCGCCGCAACGCCCCGGCCCAGAAATGCTCGATCGCGAGCGAGGCCTCTTCGAAGCCGATCTCGCCCGCCCGATAGCGGGCGATGACGGCGTGCTGGGTCTCGACGAAGCGCTGGGTCGCGGCGTTCGCGATCGCGCGCACGGGGATGACCTTGAAGTTCGGATCGACCTGGACCGAGACCTGCGCGTCGCGCGCGCTGGCGCGGATGAAGGCCTGCTTGAAGGCCGGATGTGCGATCGATTCGCTCGCGCAGACGAACACCGTCCCCATCTGCACACCCGCAGCACCCATCAAGAGATAGGCCGCGATCATCTCGCCGTGGCCGATGCCGCCCGCGACGAAGACCGGAACCTCGCGGATCTCCGGCAAGATCTCCTGGGCCAGGACCGAGGTCGAGACCGGCCCGACATGCCCTCCGGCCTCGTGGCCTTCGATCACGAGCGCATCGATTCCCTGGCGCACCAGCTTCTTGGCGATCGCGACCGCCGGGGCGAAGGCCATCACCTTGACGCCGGCCGCTTTCAGCCGGGCCACGGCCTGGGCCGGCGGCAGACCGCCCGCGAGCACGACGTGACTCACGCCCGCGGCGATGCACACGCTCACGAGCTCGTCGAGCGCGGGGTGCATGACGATCAGGTTGACGCCGAACGGCCGGTCGGTGAGCGCGCGCGTGCCGGCGATTTCGGCTGCGAGCGCGTCCGGGGCCATCGAGCCGCAGGCCAAGACGCCGAACCCGCCGGCATTGGAGATCGCCGCGACCAGGTTGCGCTCGCTGACCCAGGTCATCGCCCCGCCGAGGATCGCGAGCTCGCAGCCCAAGAAACGACGGCCGCGCGCCCAGAGATCGCGCAAAAGCCCGGAGCGGACGGCGACGGGCATCGGCTCAGCTCGCGTCCAGGCCATAGGCCGAATGGAGCGCACGCAGCGCGAGCTCGGTGTACTCCTCCGCGATCAGCACGCTGATCTTGATCTCCGAGGTCGAGATCGCCTGGATGTTGATACCCTTGTCGGCCAGGGTCTGGAACATCTTGTGGGCGATGCCGGCGTGGCTGCGCATGCCGACGCCGATCACCGAGACCTTGACGACGTCGGGATCGGTCACGAGCCGTTCGAAGCCGAGCTCGTTCTTGACGCGCTCCAGGACCGCCTCGGCGCGCGGCAGATCGGCCTTGCTCACGGTGAAGGTGATGTTGGCGAACTTTCCGTCGCGGCTCACCGACTGGACGATCATGTCGACGTTGATGTTGGCTTCGGCCAACGGCCCGAAGATCGCGGCTGCGACACCCGGCCGGTCGCGCACCTGTTGGACCGTGATCCGTGCTTCGTTGCGGCTGTAGGCGATCCCGCTGACGATCTGGCTTTCCACGATCTCGTCCTCGTCCACGACGAGCGTGCCGGGCTTGTCCTCGAAGGAGGAGAGCACCTGCACGCGAACCCGATGCTGCATGGCGAGCGCGACCGAGCGCGTCTCCAGGACCTTGGCGCCGACCGAGGCCATCTCGAGCATCTCCTCGTAGGTGACGCGCTCGAGTTTTCTGGCCTTGGCGACGATGCGCGGATCGGTCGTGTAGACCCCGTCGACATCGGTGTAGATGTCGCAGCGCTCGGCACCGAGCGCGGCGGCGAGCGCCACCGCCGACGTATCGGAGCCGCCGCGGCCGAGCGTGGTGACCCGGCCGTCCGCACCGATCCCCTGGAAGCCGGCCACGACCGCGACCTCGCCGCGCTCGAGACAGCTCATCACCGGGACGGGATCGATCGCCACGATCCGCGCCTTGCCGTGGCCCGAATCGGTCCGCACCCCGGCCTGCCAGCCGAGGAACGAGCGGGCCGGGACGCCGATCTTCTGCAAGGCGATCGCCAGCAGACCGATCGTCACCTGTTCGCCGGAGGCCACGACCTGATCGTACTCGGCCGGGTCGTAGCCCGCGGCATCGATCCCGTGGACCCAGGCCACGAGCTGGTTGGTCGTGCCGGCCATCGCCGAGACCACGACTGCGAGCCGGTCGCCACTTTCCACCGACCGCTTGATGCGGGCGGCGACATTGCGGATGCGGTCTAGATCGGCGACCGACGTGCCGCCATATTTTTGAACGAGGAGGGCCACGGGATCGTCTCGCGCTGCACGGCGGCCGAACGAGGATGCGGCCGTCCTCGTCGACGCGGAGCTTCGTTTCGATGCCCTCGTACAGATGGACGATCCCGTGAGCAAGGCCGACGTGCGGCCGCTCGACCGGCCCGATCCGACCGAGCTCGAGCGGTTTCGGTCGATGGCAGCGCGCTGGTGGGACCCGAACGGACCGTTGCGGCCGCTTCATCTCATGAACCCGACGCGACTGGATTGGCTGTTGCGCCAAGCCCGTGCGCATTTGCCGGTGGCAACGGGCAGGCGGCTCCTCTCCGGCCTCGCCGTGCTCGACGTGGGGTGCGGCGGCGGGCTCCTGGCGGAGCCGCTGGCCCGGCTCGGCGGCGCGGTCGTCGCGGTCGATCCCGAACCGGCCAATATCGAGGTCGCCCGGCGGCATGCGGCCGATGCCGAGCTCGCGGTCGACTATCGCGCCTGCACCCTCGAGGAGGTGGTCGCCGAGGGCCGGCGGTTCGATCTGGTGACCGCGCTCGAGGTGATCGAGCACGTCCCCGACCCCGCGGCCTTCGCCCGCGGCCTCGCCGCCGCGGCCCGGCCGGGCGGGCTCGTCGTGTTGTCGACGCTGTCCCGCACCTTCTCGGCCTGGGTCCAGGCGATCGTCGCCGCCGAATATCTTTTGGGCTGGCTGCCGCCGGGCACCCATCGCTGGCAGAAGTTCTTGAAGCCCGCCGAGCTCGCCCGCCATCTCCGTGCCGGCGGGCTGCGGCCGGTCGGGCTCACCGGGCTCGCCTACGACCCGGCTTACGCCCGCTTCACCACCTGCCGCGAGCCGAGCGTGAACTACATGCTGGCTGCGGTGCGCGACGCGTCGGGCGCAGCGGCGTAGCCGAGGCTCGCGTCGAGGCGCTCGGCCACCAAGCGGTCGAGGCGAGCCGCGACCTCGGCGGGCAGCTCGTCGCGATAGCCGCCGATCTTGCCTTTGCGGACCTTGAAGCTCGCCGGGTCGGCCGGATCGCGGGCCTGCAGCTTGTCGGTGCGGAAGAAGCCCGTGCGCTCCTTCTCGCGCAACGACTCGAGCGAGGCGAAGGCGACCGAGGCCGCGATCGCCTCGGCCGGTGCCGGAAGGCCCAGGAACGCCGCGATCCGGGCGAGCGTGGCGGCGGTGTCGGCGCGCAGATCCTCGTAGCGTACCACGAGCGCGTGCGGATGTGCGCGGGCGATCCGGCTCCAGCGCTCGAGGAAGTCGACGACGCTCGGCAGGCCGTAGCCCGGGGCGGTGACGAAGCTCGCGAGGTCGACCGCCGCCATGTCGATCGGCAGCCCGATGCGGGCGCGGGTGCGGGGTGTGGAGCGGCGGGCGTGGTGATGGTACCAGGAGACGATCACATCGCGCGGGTCGCGCACCAAGAGCAAGAGCCGCTTGTCGCGCACGAGCTCGGGCAGCCGCCGGCGGACCGAAGCGGGCTCGTTGCGCTCGTGGGTGAGGAAGATCCGCGGGATCGACGGATCGAGCCGGTGGAAATTGTCGCCCTCCCAGAGCTCGTCGGCAGGCACGCCCCGCGTCTGGTGGAGAAGGTGCGAGAGGAGCGCCACGAGCCAGGTCCGACCCGACTTGGCGTGGCTCACCAGCACGACGTCGGCCGCCGCGAGTTCGGGGAGCCGTTTGCGGGTGCGCCGGCGTTCGTCTTTGAGACGGCGGTAGAGTTCGAGAAGACGGTTCACGCCGCTACCCCCGGGCGTTCGACCTCGGGCAACAAGGGCACGCCAGTCCGTGCCTGGACCACGGGCTCGCTCGTGTAGAGATCGCGGCGGAGTTCGGCCAGCCGGCGCAGGATCGCGACGTCGGTCGGGGCGTGCGCGCTCGCCTTGCTACCGCGTTCGGCGATCAGCGGGTTGTCGCCGTAGGCGTGCTCCAGGGTGAAGTCGAATCCGGCCATCACGATCCGCTCCCAGCGACCGTCGATCAGACCGAGCACGACCGCGAGGAGGCCGGTCGAAGGCTGCTTGCGGGCGATCGCGGCGGCGATCTCGGGATCGTCGCCGCACAGCTCGAGCACGCGTTCATGGTACCAGCGCGCCGGCCGACTGACGAGCTCCTCGTAGCGATAGTCGAGCGCCCGCAGCCGCCGACGAAGCTCGGCGACGGACATCTTCCGCATCTTCCAGAGGGCCACGAGCCGCGCGATCGGGCCGCCCTCGTCCGCCTTCGGGCGACGGACGTGCCACAGCCGGCCCGTGCGCAGAGCGGCCAAGCGCCGCAGCGAGTGCTCGTCCGACGGCTTGCCCGAGGTCAGGACCGCGGTCACCACCGTGAACACCGGGTCCGGCAGGCCCAGGGCGCGCGCCGAATGGCCCGAGGCATTGGCGCACGCCACGGCGTCGATCGCCGCGCGCGGCGGCAGGACGGGTCCGGGTTTGGAGCCGAGCACGAGAAGGGTGGGCAAGGCGGGCCTCACGGGCTGGTGCGGCGGGTCGCCGGGCGGGCGGTGCGGCGCGCGAGCTCGGCGCGGACGGCTTCGGCCAGGATGCGGGCGAGCCCGCCCAGCGCCCGGCTCATGGCCGCGACCGCCGCTTCGGCCCCCTCGCCCTCGATCGGCTCCTCGAGGGTGCTGCGCTCGAGCCGCAGCGACCGGTCGCCCGCGCCCGGCAGGACCAGCCAACGCGCCTCGAGCACGACGCGATCGGGCCGTGCGGTCGTTTCCGCCGCCGCCTCGGCCTCGAACCGCAACACCTGGAGTTCGAGCCGCAGCTCGGGCTCGAGCGCGCGGTCGCTCGGCAATTCGACCACGGCGTCGGTGGCGAGGAGCCGAGCCAGGCTCTCGCGCAAGGTGCGCGCGAGCATGACCTCGAACCGCTCCGCCCAGCGATCGCTCTCGGCGAGGTCGAGCCCGGTTCGGCCGCGTCGGGTGACGATCTCCGGCCGCTCCAGATAGTCGACGACCTCGATCGGCCCGACTCCCAGAACGACGGGGCGGCCGAGCGGCGGCTGGAGCGGCCGGTCGACCTCGACGGCGAGGAGATGGAGGCGGACCGGCGGCGAACTCGCACAGCCGACGAGCGTACCCAAGCCGCCGACGAGGACGAGGCGGCGCGCGATCACCGCGCGGCGCTCCCGGGGCGGCCACGAAGCAGCGCTTCCGGGTTGCGCTGCAACAGTTCGGCGAAGGCCTTGAGCGCCCGGGCCGCCGCCGCGGCCTCGCGCAACAGGGCGTTGAGATCGGCGCGGGTGCGCGAGTCCGGCCCGAGCATGGTCTCGAGCGCGGCGGCGCTCTCGCGTGCCTGCTCCGCGCTCTGCCGCAGCGAGCGGAGCAGCGCCGGCACGTCGCCTTCGGCCGCGGCCGCGACCCGCCGCAGGCTTTCGGCGGCAGCGGCGATGCTGTCGAGCGTGGCCGTTGCCTTCTCGCCCTCGGCCAAGGCCCCGGCCGCTCGGATCGCGCCGCGGAGCTCCTCGACCAGTTGGTCGAGGGGTAGCGCCGCGAGCTTCTCGAGGACGCCGGTCAAGGAGGCGCTCAGCGTCTCGAGCTCGGTCGGGACCGAGGGGATCACGGGCAGGTCGCGGACCATCCGCAACGGCGCGGGCTGCGCGTCGGGATAGACGTCGAGATCGACGAACAGCTCGCCCGTGAGCAAGCTCGCCGTCCGCAGCTGCGCGCGGACACCGGCGGCCACGAGTTCCTCGATCGTCCGCTGCCGGGTCCAAAGCCCGCTCGTCGCCTCGACCGGCGAGACGCGCTCGGGCTCGAGCTCGAGCAGCGCCTGGACGACCAGGCCACCGGCCTGGTCGCGCCAAGCGAGCCAGACGTCGCGGACGGTGCCGATCCGGATCCCCCTGGTCTCGACCGCCGCGCCGGGGCGAAGCCCGCGCGTGCGGCCCTCGAACTCGACCATGACCGGCACTTTGCGCGTGAGCCCGGCAGCGGCCGCAGCAGCAGCGTTGCGGTAGAGCGGGAATTCGCTATCGGCTGCGGCCGCCTCGCCGTCGCGGGCCGGGCCGTCGAACTCGATGCCGCCCAGGAGCACCGCTTGCAACGAGGCGAGCTGGAGCTCGAGGCCGCCGTCGCGGGTTCCGAGCGATACCCCGCTCGCGTTCCAGAAGCGCGTCGCCGGTCCGACGAGGCGGTCGTAGGGGGCCTGGACGAAGATCGGCACGACCACCCTGCCGCGCTCGGCCTCCAGCCGATAACCGAGAACCTGCCCGACCTCGAGGCCGCGATGATAGATCGGCGCGCCGCGCGAGATGCCGTCGAGCCGTTCGGCGTGGAGGAAATACCGGCTGCCCGGGACGGTAGCGCGGATCAAGGGCGGCTCCTCGAGGCCCACGAACGTGCGCCGCGCGGGACCGGGCTCGGTCCAGTCGAGCTCGACGTAGCTTCCCGAGAGCAGGGTTCCGAGCCCGGAGACGCCGCCGGCCCCCACCCGCGGCCGAACGATCCAGAATCGCGTGCCATCGTGCAGCATCGGCTCGGTGCCGGCGTCCATGCGGATCGTCACCAGGATCCTGGCGAGGTCCGGCGACAGGCGGACGGCCTCGACCGTGCCGACGGGAACGTCACGGTGCTTGACCCTGGTCTTGCCCGGCTCGAGTCCCTCCGCGCTCTCGAAGCTCACCGTGATCAGCGGGCCGCGGTCGCGAAGGCTGGTCCACACGAGCCAGCCGGCGATCGCCATCGCGACGAGCGGCACCAGCCAGACGAGCCCGAGCTCGATTCGCCGGCGCGGGCGCAACCGCGCCTCGGGCAGATCTTGCAGGAGGAGATCGGGGTCGCGGCCGCCGGCCGGGCTCATCGCGGAACCTTCCAGATCAGCCGCGGATCGAAGCTCGCCGAAGCCAGCATGGTCAAGACCACGGTCGCGGCGAAGGCGGCGATCCCCGCGCCCGCCTCGATGGTGGCCAGGGCCCCCATGTCGACGAGCGAGACCAGAAGCGCGACCACGAACACGTCGACCATCGACCAGCGGCCGACGAACTCCAGAAGGCGCCAGAGCCGGGTGCGCTCGAGCGGCCGCCAGCGGCTCGCGCGGGCGGTCGTCGCGAGGAGAATCCCCAAGGCCAGGAACTTGAAGACCGGCACCAGCACGCTGGCCACGAACACGACGCCGGCGATCGGGATCATCCCGTGCTCGACCAGGAACACGACCCCGCCCAGGATCGTGCTCGGCTCGGTCCTGCCGAGCGAGGTCACCGACATGACGGGCAACAGGTTGGCGGGCAGGTAGAGGGCGATCGCCGCGATCAAGAGTGCGAAGCTGCGGCCGAGCATCGTCGGATCGGGCGGCGCCAGCCGGTCGCCGCAACGCGGGCAGCGGGCGCCCGCGAGCCCGCCGGCCGGGGCGATCTGACCGCACAGCGGGCAGGCCGCGAGCCGCTGCGGCACCGCCGTGGCGAGACGGGCGAGCGTGGCCTGCGGCCCGAGCCGTTGCCAGAAGTCGTGGTGGTCGAGGGTCGCATCGGCAGCGGTCGACAAGAGCAGGGTGCCGACGAACGCCCAGAGGCCGGGGCCGGGTGTCAAGGCAGCGAGGTCGGCGAGCTTGACCCAGGCGACGATCACCGCGAGCAGGAAGACGTCGAGCATCGACCAGGCCCGGAGCGCATCGGCCAGGCGCAGGGCCGTGGGCTGACCCGGCACGCGACGCTCGAGGAGGAGAGGGCCGAGCGCCCAGAGCACGGCCGACATCTTCACGAGCGGAAAGAGGATGCTCGCACCCAGCACGAGCGCGGCCAGAAGCGGCATGCCCTCTTGCCACAGGCGAACCACCCCGCTGGCGAGCGAGACGACCTGGCCGCGCCCTTCGAACGTGAACGCCAGAAATGGCCAGAAGTTGGCGATCCCGAACAGGACCAGGGCCGCGAGGTTCAACGCCACCGCGCGCGGGAGCGAGCCCGGCGCGTGGCGTCGCAGCACCGCATCGCAACGTCGGCACGACACCAGAAGGTCACCGGCGAGCGGCCGTTCGAGCTGCAACAGCCCGCAATCCGGGCAGGCGAGAACGGCTGCGAACCAGCGACGAGGATCGAAGGCACTCACACCTGACAGTTAGCGATGCTGTCGGCAGCTCGCCATAGCGCCACGCTCGCCGACCGCGGCCGGCTCGTGCGGGCCGCGTCCGCGGCTCAGCGTTTGATCACCCAGCGCCACAAGAACTGGTTGTCGGCGCGCTGGACGAGCTCGATCCCCTCGCGCACGCCCCAGGCGAGCGCCTGTTGATGGAGCGGCACGTAGCCCACGTCCTCGTGCAGGATCCGCCACGCCTCCTGGATCATCGCGTCGCGCCGGCCGCTGTCGGTCTCGGTCAGAACGGCGCGGGCGAGGGCGTCGATCCGCGGGTTGGAATAGCCGCCGACGTTGAAGGCGCCCGGACCCTTGCCGTCGCGGGTGACCACCAGATTGTGCAGTGCGTTCCAAGAATCGAGGCTGCCCGGTGTCCAACCGAGGAGATAGAAGCTCGTGTCGTAACCACCCGCTGCCAGGATCTTGGCGAAGTAGATCGACTTGGTCTGGGCGTTCAGAGTTACCTTGATGCCGACGCGAGCGAGCATGCCGACGATCGCCTGGCAGATCTGCTCGTCGTTGACGTAGCGGTCGTTGGGACAGTCGAGGGTGACGCCGAAGCCTTCGGGGTATCCCGCCTCGGCGAGGAGCCGGCGCGCCGCGGCCGGGTCGTAGGGCCAGCGCTGCAGGTTCCGCGGGAAGCCCTGGATCCCGGGTGCCACCATCGCCGCCGACGGGACCGCCTGGCCGCGCATCACCTTCTTGGCGATCGCCTCGACGTCGATCGCCTGGTAGAAGGCGAGCCGCACCCGCCGGTCCTTGAAGGGGTTCTTGCCCTTGACGGTCGCGTAGAGCAGCTCCTCGCGGCTCTGGTCGAAGCCCAAAAAGATGGTTCGGAGCTCGGGGCCCGTGAGCGCCTTCAGACCCGGGGTGCGCGCGATCCGCTCGACGTCCTGGATCGGCAGCGAGAGGATCAGGTCGAGCTCGCCCGAGAGCAGGGCCGCCACACGAGTCGCATCGTTGGCGATCGGTTGGAACACCACCTCCCGGAGGTTGCAAGGCGCCTGCCCCCACCAGCCCTCGTGGCGGACCGCGACGGTCCGCACGTCCGGCTCGCGGCGGACGATCTTGAACGGCCCCGTGCCGTTGGCGTTGAAGTTGGCGAAGCTCGAGGCCGGGTTCTTGATGTCGACCGGTTCGCTGGCACCGTTCGCTTCCGCCCAGCCCTTGTCGAGGATGTACCAGGTGTCCCATTCGGCGAGGAGGATCGGGTTCGGCACATCCGTGACGAAATCGACCGTGTGCTCGTCGACCGCGATCACCTCTTTGACCGAGGCGAGCCGGGTCTTGAGATCGGAAGAGGGCCGGCGAACCCGCTCGGCGGAGAAGACGACGTCCTCGGCGCCGAACGTGGCGCCGTCGTGGAAGCGTACGCCTTTGCGCAGATGGAAGCGCCAGCGGGTGGGCTCGAGGAGCTCCCAACGCACCGCCAGGCCCGGCTCGATCGCGAGATCGGGGCCACGCCGGGTGAGCCCCTCGTAGATGTTGCCGAGATAGCCCAGGGTGAAGGTCTCGTTGAGGCCATAGGGGTCGAGCGTGCCGACGTCGCCCTGGAACGAGAACCGGAGCGTCTGGGCGGTGACGGGTTGGGCGAGCCCAGCGGCCACCAGCCCCGCCAGCACGAGTCTGGGGAAGGACATCACGACCTCCGCGCGCGTTTTTTGGTTACCCGCGATGATCGAGACGGTCACATAATTTGTCAATCTTTGGTTGATAATTCAAGAGAATGCTGAAGCAAGGCGTCGATCGGCCGCCCGCTCGATCGCCCTCGCTCTGGAATTCGCGGGTGGGGAGGCGACATAAGAAGGCATGAGCGAGAAGCTTCCGATCGAGCCCGCGCGGACCGACGTCCAGGCCTTTCTCGACGAGCTCAAGAAGCTGCCGGCGCGACCATCGGTCGGCCGAGCGCGGCTCATTTTCGCCCTTGACGCGACGGCCTCGCGCGAACCGACCTGGGACACGGCCTGCGACACGCAGGGCCGCATGTTCCTCGAGGCCGGACGTCTGGGTGGCCTCGAGGTCCAGCTCGTGTTCTATCGCGGCTTCCACGAATGCAAGGCGAGCCGCTGGGTGCGCGACAGTAGAGCCCTGGTCGAGCTGATGACCAAGGTCACCTGCCGCGCCGGCCAGACCCAGATCCGCCGGGTGCTGCGGCACGCGATCGGGGAGGCCAAGAGGGAGCCCGTCCGAGCGCTCGTCTTCATCGGCGACGCCATGGAGGAGGAGCTCGACGAGCTCGCGCAGCTCGCGGGCGAGCTCGGCATCCTCGGCGTCAAGGGCTTCTTCTTCCAAGAAGGGAGCGACCCGCGCGCCGAGCGGGCGTTTCGCGAGATCGCCCGCCTGACCGGCGGTGCCTATTGCCGGTTCGACCGGAACGCGCCCGCCGAGTTGGCGGAGCTCTTGGGCGCGGTCGCCGCTTACGCCGCGGGCGGTGCCGGGGTGCTCGAGGATCTCCGCAGGCGCGGTTCGCCCGCCGTGCGGCTGCTGGCGCACCAGGTCCGCTCCTGATGTTGGCCTATCTCGCGGCGGGCGCGGCGGCGCTGGCCGCCCTTTTGGTGATCGCTCGGTTCTTGACCCGTGTCTCGGCCAGCGATCTCGCCCAGGCGGCGCGCACCTTCCTGGCCGTGTTCGGTGCGCTCGCTGGCGGCGGTCTGTTCATTCTCGGCCGCTACGGTCTCGCGATCGCGGCCCTGGCGGCCGCCGCCATGGCGGTTCGCTCGCTGTTGAAGGCGAGGGGCGGGGCGGAGCCGCTCGAAGAGGCGGAAACGCCCGCCAGCTCGCGGGTCGAGACCGATCTTTTGACGATGGAACTCGACCGGGCGAGCGGTCGCGTCGACGGGCGCGTGCGGCGCGGACGGTACGCCGGCAG
Organism: Geminicoccaceae bacterium; assembly: GCA_025054575.1. Classification (GTDB taxonomy): domain Bacteria; phylum Pseudomonadota; class Alphaproteobacteria; order Geminicoccales; family Geminicoccaceae; genus JANXAZ01. The sequence goes on from JANWZN010000002.1 coordinate 47,466, forward strand.
GAGCCTCGCCACGCTTCCGCTCGACGAGCTCTTGGATCTGCTCGAGGAGGCCCGTCGGAGCGATCCGCCTTCGGTGGCACTGATCGAGGCTTGGCTCGATCGCGAGGCGCCGGGATGGCGGCAAGCGGGTCGCGCCGAGGGCGGTTACGAGCGTGCGACGGCGGCGGGCGGCGAGATGGACGAGCGCACGGCGCTCGCCTTGCTCGGGCTCGCCCCCGGCGCGAGCGAGGCCGACATCCAGGCCGCTTATCGGCGGCTCATGGCGAAGGTCCACCCCGACCACGGCGGGAGCGCCTATCTCGCTGCCCAGCTCAACCGCGCGCGCGAAGTCCTGTTGCGCAGGCGGCGCTGACGCCCGATCGAGGGCTGCGCGCTTGTTGAAAAATTAACCTACGGGCGCTTAGAACCGCGGGGTGTGCGGGCAGCGAGGTGCGGTCCGACGGCGGATCGGCCGCTGGGCGACGGCCGTGGGGTGGATGCATGTCGAGAATTCGCAAGGCCGTATTGCCGGTGGCGGGGCTCGGGACGCGCATGCTCCCCGCGACTCGCGTCCTTCCCAAAGAGATGCTGCCGGTAGTCGACAAGCCGATCGTGCAATACGCGGTCGAGGAGGCGATGGCCGCCGGGATCGAGGAGATCGTCTTGGTCACCGGGCGCGGCAAGATTTTGATCGAGGATCATTTCGATCGTGCGGTCGAGCTTTTCGAGACGCTGGCGCGACGCGGCAAGCGCGCCGAGCTCGAGGAGCTCGTGGCTCAGACACCGGTTCCCGGTGCGATCGTCGCGACCCGGCAGCAAGAGCCCAAAGGCCTGGGCCACGCCGTGTGGTGTGCGCGCCATCTGGTCGGCCGCGAGCCTTTCGCGGTCGTGCTGGTCGACGATCTCATCGACGCACCTGTTCCCTGTCTCGCGCAGATGGTCGAGGTGCACGCCCGCACCGGCGGCAACGTCCTGGCCGTGATGGAAGTGCCGTTCGAGCAGACGGCGCGCTACGGCATCGTCGCACCCGGCGAGGACGACGGGCGGGTCGTCGAGGTCCGCGGCTTGGTCGAGAAGCCGCGGCCCGAAAACGCCCCCTCGCGTTTGGCGGTGATCGGCCGCTACATCCTGATGCCCGAGGTCATGGACGAACTCGCCCGCCACGAGGTCGGCGCGGGCGGCGAGATCCAGCTCACCGATGCGCTGGCGAAGTTGATCGGCCGGCAAGCCTTCCACGGGCTGCGCTTCGAAGGCCGACGCTACGACTGCGGCGACCGCCTCGGCTATCTCGAAGCGGTCGTGGCACTCGCGGCGAAACGGCCGGATATCGGCCCTGCTTTTCGTGCTCTGCTCGCGCAATACCTTTGACGGGCCGGCGGTCCTTTCGGCCTCGGAGAACTCTCGATGCGCATCGCGATGATCGGCACTGGCTATGTCGGACTCGTCTCCGGCGCCTGCTTCGCCGAGTTCGGCGTCGAGGTCACCTGCGTCGACAAGTCGAGCGAGAAGATCGCGATGCTCGAGCAGGGTAGGATCCCGATCTACGAGCCCGGCCTCGAGGATCTCGTCGCGCGCCACAAGGCGGCCGGCCGGCTGCGGTTTTCGACCGAGCTGGCACCGGCGCTCGAGGGGGCGGATGCGGTCTTCATCGCGGTCGGCACGCCGACCCGCCGTGGCGACGGTCACGCCGATCTCTCATATGTTTTTTCGGCCGCAGAAGAGATCGCGAAACTGTTGACCCATCCTACGGTCGTCGTCACCAAATCGACCGTCCCGGTCGGCACCGGGCGGAGACTGCGGCGATTGTTCGATCAGCTCCGACCGGATCTCGAGATTCACGTCGCCTCGAACCCGGAATTTTTGAGAGAGGGTTCAGCTATCGAAGATTTCCTCAGGCCCGATCGCGTGGTCTGCGGGGTCGAGACACAGCGGGCGCGCGAGGTGTTGGCCGCGCTCTACCGGCCTCTCAACCTGATCGAGACCCCGATCCTTTTCACCACGATCGAGACCGCCGAACTCGTGAAATACGCCACCAACAGCTTCCTCGCGACCAAGATCACCTTCATCAACGAGATCGCCGACCTCTGCGAGGCGGTGGGTGCGGATGTTCAGCAAGTCGCCCGCGGCATCGGCCTGGACGGCCGGATCGGTCGCAAGTTCCTGCACGCCGGTCCGGGCTATGGCGGGTCCTGTTTCCCGAAAGACACGCTCGCGTTGCTGCGCACGGGCGAGATGCACGGCGTCCAATTGCGGATCGTCGATACGGTCGTGCAGGTCAACGAGGCGCGCAAGCGCCGAATGGTCAAGAAGATCGTCGACGCCATGGGGGGCGAGGTGGCGGGCAAGCGGATCGCGGTACTAGGCGTCACCTTCAAGCCGAACACGGACGACATGCGCGAGAGCCCGAGCCTCGTCATCGTGCCTGCGCTCCAGGCGGAGGGTGCCGAGCTCCGGGTTTTCGATCCCGAGGGCCGGCGCGAGGGCGAGAAGCTGTTGCCGGGTGTCGTCTGGTGCGCAGACGCCTACGAGGCGATGGCCGGTGCCGACGCCACGGTCGTGCTCACCGAGTGGAACGTCTTCCGTGGTCTGGATCTGGAGCGTGCGCGGAGCTTGGTGCGCGGCCCGGTTCTCGTCGATCTGCGCAACGTCTTCGATCCCGAGCGGGCGATTCGTGCCGGGTTCCGATACACCGGGGTCGGCCGCGGATCGATACGGCCGGTGGACTGAGACGGTCATCGGGGAGGTGGTCCATGGCGAGCGGGCATCGATTCCATCCCACGATCCTGCGAGAATACGACATCCGCGGCATCGTGGGCGAGACGCTTTTCCCCGAGGATGCCAGCGCGATCGGTCGGGCGTTCGCGACGATTGCGCGGCGGAGAGGAGGCCGGCGGATCTGCGTCGGACGCGACGGTCGGCTGAGCTCGCCCGCGCTGACCGAGGCGTTGATCGCGGGTCTTCGAGGCGGTGGGGTCGACGTGGTGGACCTGGGCCTGGGGCCCACTCCGATGATGTACTTCGCCGTCCACGAGCTCGACACCGACGGCGGCATCCAGGTCACGGGCTCGCACAATCCGCCGAGCCACAACGGCTTCAAGATGATGCTCGGCAAAGCTTCGTTCTTCGGCGAGCAAATCCAGGAACTCGGTCGGCTCGCCGCGGCCGGTGAGTTCAGCGAGGGCGCCGGTGGCTACGAGGAGGTCGAGGTTCACGACCGCTACGTCTCGAGGTTGGCCCGCGACTACCGGGGCACGCGGCCTCTGGATGTCGTCTGGGACGCCGGCAACGGTGCCGCCGGTCCGGCGATGGCGGCGCTCGCAGCCCGGCTTCCCGGCCGTCACCACTGCCTCTTCGCAGAGGTCGACGGCCGGTTCCCCAACCATCACCCCGATCCGACGGAGCCGCACAATCTCGAAGCCTTGATCGCTGCGGTGCAGGCCCGCGGGGCCGAGATCGGCATCGCTTTCGACGGCGACGGCGATCGCATCGGCGTCGTCGACGGCCGAGGCCGGATTCTCTGGGGTGATCAGCTGCTGATGATCCTGGCCGAGGACCTGCTCGCCCGCCTACCGGGGGCCACGATCATCGCCGACGTCAAGGCGAGCCAAACGCTATTCGACAGAATTGCCGAGCTCGGCGGCAAGCCCCTCATGTGGAAGACCGGTCATTCGCTCATCAAGGCCAAAATGGTCGAGACCGGCGCTCCGCTTTCGGGCGAGATGTCCGGCCACATTTTTTACAAGGACGGCTTTTATGGCCACGATGACGCTCTCTATGTCGCAGTGCGGCTTCTCGACATTCTCGGTCGCGGAAAGCGAACGCTGGCCGAGTTGCGCGACGCGATGCCGACGACGTTCAGCACGCCCGAAGTCCGTTTCCCCTGCCCCGAAGAACGAAAGTTCGCCGCTGTAGCAGAGCTCGTCGTGGCGCTGCAGCGGGACGGCGCCGACGTCGACACCATCGACGGGGTGCGCGTGCGCACGGCGGACGGCTGGTGGCTGTTGCGAGCCTCCAACACCCAGGCTGTGCTCGTCGCACGAGCGGAAGCGACGAGCGCAGACGGGCTCGAACGGCTCAAAGAAGAGGTCCGCGCACGCCTGCGCTCGGTCGGGCTCGAACCGCCCGCGAGCTTCTGAACCTTCTCCTCTCAGAAGCCTCTTCGCGGCTCGCGCACGCGCAGATCGGAGAGGCGCCGATCCGACCGGTGCTCCGGATACGGTGCGACCGAGCCTTCCCCGACATCCGAGGCCGTGCGCATCGATGCCCTCTTTTCTTCGGGAATGCCCTTTCGGGCGGATAGGTTCGTCCGAGGTAGGAGCCCGCCGGGCCTGTCGTCGCCAGCCGGATGTCGGTCGAGGAGAACTTGGGCGAGTTTTGGGACGTTCGGCTCGGGGTTCGCCAAGCGTTCGGGGCCGACCACAGCCGCTCGCGGAGCGCGCGTCGATCGACGCCCGAGTGCCCGATGAGCAGTGTTAACGCATTCTTCAGCTTCACCCTTTAACGTCTCGTGCAGGCGCGCGCTGGCCGCGCGCGTCGAGGCGCTGCGGCTTGTGGAGACGTTCTCGTGTCGACCTGCGGACCGGAATATTCGTCGGCGGACATTTCGCCTGTTCTTCCGCGGACGGAGTTCCGAGGGTTCGACCAGACGTGGTGTTCGCCTGGAGCCGCTGATGCGGCAGGTCGAGGGGACTTGTTTCGAGCTGGGTCCTTCGTGCTGGTGCGAGCGCGCAACAACGTTCCGATCGACTATTGGCTCTGCATGCTGCGCTCCGTCCATTTCAAGCCGAAGACGTGCCAACCCCGCATCGTTACGAGCCTACCGCCCCGCCTGTTTCCGAGGATACCTGCCCCGCCTCCAATAACTTTGCTGGGTTACATCAGCCGGCTGGTTGTCGCCCGCTTCGTTCGAGTAGCGTTCCCTTCGATCGTCGTGGCGGCATGAGGGGCCGGCCGGCATGACGCCATCTCGAGAGCGACATCCATTTGATCGGAATTTTCGTTCCAAAGATCCGCCGTCGGAAACGACTGTGCAGTCAACCGCTCTTGTAAGGAAGCCGGTCGGGTCGGCAGCCGAAGAGAGAGGCGACCAATGCGTTTCTAGCATGCCGACGAGGACTCGGTACATTTTCGTACGTTGGTTGCTTCGTGCTTTTAAAGCCAGGAGAATAGCGGACAACGTCATAATTTACTCAAAGTCTATTCATCTTTTGACGAACCTTCTTGTTTCCGCCATTCGTGCGCTCGCGGGCCCAGCTTGTCCGGCACCGGGCGAGCTGCTCCCCCGGCTGCGCGACGCCATCATGTCGTTCGCATCGTTTGAGGCCACAGCCGAACCGAGCAGAGAGGCATTGTGCCTACCAAATGGAACGAAGTCGCCGCAAGGCGGTGTAACGTCCATCGATGTCCCCTCGTGTTCTTGTCAGGATGCACGGCGCACTCATGCGACCTTCTTTTTTTCTCGGTGCGGCATTGTGTGCGGAGATGGCAATGCGCAGCTACTTTCAGCTCGTCTGGCCATGCCTGGCCATTGTGCGCTGCGCTTTAAGCGCGTTTTGTTGGCGATAATCTTACGCGCGGGTGGTGTCAGCAGCTTTGGCAGCGTTCCCGGTTTCGGCCATTGGTGGCGGGATACAGGATATTCCCGAAGTCGCGTATCCAGCCCGCAATCGTCAGCCAGCCAAATGGCCTGGTCGCTCGATCGGCAAAGCACTGTAGAATCCTTCCGCTCGCTTTGTGCAGCTGCGTCTTCTGTCTCAAGAGCCCAGGTTGTCTTTATAACTAGCGTTGCATCGATTTTTGCGATATTGGCGGCGAACGCACTGGCTGCCGAAGCAACAATGCGCATCATGGCGCATCCCCGGATAGTTCGGATCGTGGTCGAAGGAGAGCATGTCTCCGCTCGGCATTTCGAGCACAAGGGATCGGTGGCCAGGTTGAGCTTCGCGGAACCGGTACGCCTTTCCGTGCCGAGTGTACCGGCCGCGGCTCGGCCATGGCTCGCAGTCGCAGAGTTGCGCGAGGAGGGGCGGGTGCTGGCTCTTGCGCTCGGGCCTCAAGTGCGTGCCCAGCTTGGGCCAGCGCAAGCTGGGAGGGTTGTCATCGATCTTGAAATGGACGAGGCCGGGCGCGAGCCGAGTTCCAGGCCGGGAGGAGGGGCGGGTCAGACCAACACCGCATCATTGCGTGTCCGGCTAGGTCGCCACCGAGAACACTGGCGTATTGTGTTAGAAGGCGAAGCGAGCGCGACTCTGGTGGCTCGCCCCGGAGCGGCCCGCCTGGACCTTTTCGGGCCACCGACGTTGCTTGCCGAGCTCGCCCAGCGCGTTTCGGGGCTGGGCGACCCGATACTCGGTACCACTCTCGACCAGCAGAGCCTGACCGTGCGCCTTTCGCCAGGAGTAATGGCTCGGCTTCGGCAAGCGAAGCCAAACGAAGTCGTCGTAGATTTGGTACCCTCTGGCCGAATGCTCGCGCGTCCCCCGGTCGTGAGTACCAATTCCGGCGAGCGAGTGTCGTCCGGGTCCGATCGAACGGGTAGACCGCCTGCGGCCGTGTCGACTGCTGTTGGTCAGACGTCGGACGAAGCCGAGCCTCGAGGACTCGGCGCACGGCCCGATCGTGCTCCGGACGCAGTCGGTGCTCCTTGTCGCGCGGATGCAGGTGAGCGATTCCTGTGCATCCGGGGCCGCATCGGCGCCGAAGAGGCCGACTTATGGCTAATCGCCGAGCCGCGTCCCCGTATTGCTGCGTTTACACGCGGTGGCTCGGTCTGGATCGTGCTGGACCGGGTTCTCGATGAAACCGACTTCGATCTCGCCGGGGTCGGCAGCAATAACGCTATTAGCGATTTGAAGTATCATAGCCTTTCTAATGCGACGGTGCTCGAGCTCCAGCACAAGCGGCCTTTTTTTCCGGACGTCTCTGCAGACGCGAAGGGGTGGCGTCTTTCGCTACGGCCGGATTCCGCGCTTCGTGCTGTCGAGGAGGCGCAAGTCGCACGGCTGGCGGACCCGCCGAGCCTTTCCATCGCGACGCCGGGAAAGCCTACAATTCTGCCTTCGCGCCTGGTTGGAAGTGATTTGGTCGTGATTACGACCGATGCCGCGGCGGCACTCCCCGAACCAAGGCGCCTCGTCGACCTCGAGTTCCTCGCGAGCGGCCGAGGGGTGGTGTGGCGACCGGCGGCCGACGACCTGGAGATGCGCAGTAGCTCCGAGCAGCTGGTTGTCTCTCGCGAAGGCGGCCTCAATCTCGATTTTCGCGACCATCGGGCAATGCACGCTGCCGTCGGTAGCACCGGCGCAGGGAAAACAAGCTCCAACCTGGCGACCACGCCGAACAACGACAGGCCCGGTGTCGTTCCTCGAGCGCACTTGGAACAAGGGGAGGGAGCAGTACGCCCAGAGATTGTCTCCCGGGACCGAAAGTCTAATAGAGCACAACTTTCGGTCGGCTCGATCGATCGCGGCTCGGTTGCGAGCGTCAACGGCAAAGCGCATGGCACTGATGCGCAAAAAGAGCTCGGACTCGCGCTTTCGCCTGCGCGGCAGCTCGAAGTGCCCTCGTCCGCGCCTGTGGATACAATCGCTCGCACAGATGGCGCGCACACGTGGAGCAGAAGTGCCGAAGCCATGATGGGCACGCCGCCGGGAGGCACCACGGCGACGCCCAGCCTCGTAAGCGAAACGCCTAGTGGTCGTTCTGGCCGGGAGACGACCGATAGCGCGGGAGCGCCGGCGACGTTACCACCGCGGCGTCTTCTGTCGAACTCGCCCGGGGCCGGGGACGATCGTTTGCAGTCAGCGGTCGCCGAATCCGGGGCGCCAGCATTCCCTGCGTTAAAAGAGCGCCCGCTCGCGAAGCCGTCAGGCGAACCGGTGATCGGGGCCCAACAGGCTCGCGGCTTTGGCACCAGCGAGGAGGCGATGCGGGCCCGAGGTAGAAAACCGCCGGCGCATCAAGCTTCGACGTCGCCGATCGGACTCGCCCGCAGAAAAGTCGAGCCGGAGCCGTTGCTGGCGCAAAGGCGGGCAGAACTCCTCGAGCGGCGAGCTCGTGCCGACGCAGACGAGCGGGTGGCGCTGGGCATCGAACTCGCTCGTATCGAGCTCGGACGCGGGCGAGCCGCGGAGGGGCTGGTGTTTCTCGATGTATCGACCTCGGTGTTCGATCCCGATACGGAGCCACCGTCTGACGTGGCTGTCCGCGCTCTCACCGGCGTGGCCGGTATCCTTCTCGGCCGCGCCGAGCCTGCCGAGCGGCTCCTTGCGGACCAGAGGCTCGATGGCGATCCCGAGGCGGCCCTGTGGCGCGGTGTCGCCGCCGCATCGCGGCAGGAATGGGCACGAGCTGCGCGCGCTTTGACCGAGAGTGGCCGCTCCTTTCAGGCCTTGCCACCGGCCCTTCAGCGTCGTCTCGCGCCTATCGTGGGCCGCGTTCTCGTGGAGGACGGGCGGGCCAGTACAGCGCTTGCTCTGATCGAGCGCGTGCGTCGTCTCGATCCGGAGCCACACGAAATCCAGAAGCTCGTTCTCGTCGAAGGCCTCGCACGTGCTCGGGAGGGCGCAACCGCGGAAGCGCTCGCTGCGTTGAAGGAGGCTGGCGCGGGGCCCGATCGTACGACCGCCATCGAGGCCAACTATCGAAGCGCGCTGCTGCAATACACATCAGGGCGCAAGAACGCCGAGCAGGTATTGCAAGACCTCGAGCGGCAGCGATTGGCTTGGCGCGGTCATCCCATGGAAGCCGAGATGCTGGACGGGTTGACCCAAATGCAGCTCGCGACCGGCAAGCTAGTCGATGCGATGAGCACGGCGCGCGACCGTCGTGCGCGCCGACCCGACAGGCCAGCCTCCGAAATGGTCGCACTCCAGCTCGCCGAAAGTTTGCAGGCCGCGATCAACCGAGCTGTAGAAGGGGTCGGCGACCCGCTTGCGGCGTTGCGCGCACTTCGAACGGAGCCCGATCTATTGCCGACTGGGGAGCGCGGCGCGGCGCTGGCTCGCGCTCTCGCCGACCGTTTGGCCCGCGACGGACTCCCCGCTAGCGCAGCGAGCGTATTGGAGGATCACGGGTTGCCGCGGGTCGAAGGGGCCGCGCGGGCCGAGCTGCTGCTCGACATCGCAGAGCTGCGGCTGCGAGCCGGCGAACCGGCCGAAGCTCGCGCGACGCTGGAACGACTCGAAGCAGGGGCGATGCGTGCAGCAGCGGTACGCGCCCGGGCGGAAGGCCTACACGCGGCGCTCCAGACCTCTTCGGCTACGTCCTCGGAAAGCGCGTCGCTTCGGACCTCGCCAGCCCAGATCCTGGAGGCGGCTTGGCAGGCGCGAGATTGGCCGACCGTGATCCACGCAGGTGAGCGCCTGCTCGCCGATGGGCCGCCGTCAATGACGGCAACTTGGACCGACACGGACAAGCGAACGGTATTGCTGCGAATGGCTTTGGCCTACGCTGCTCAGGGTGACAGGGAGACGGCGCGCGCTCTGCTCGCCAAGTATGCAGCGCTGTTGGGTGGGACGCCGGAAGCGATGCTGGCCGCGCTCATCACCGAGATGCGTGTTCCCACGGGTAACGCGACCGCGGTGGCGCGGGACCTCGACTCCGAGCTGGCAGATCTTCGCGCAGGGCTTTCGCTGGCGCGATGACCGGCGGCGCAGAGCACATCTGAGTAACCCCTGGATCGCACAACCTGCAATATCGTGAAGTTTCATGGGGAAAGCCAGTCGGTCCTCGGCATAGGATGTCCAATCGCCCGGCCGGAACCTCGGATACTCGGATCTCGAAGCAGTCGAGTTCCTTTCTAAATCTTGCGGCAGTGCGTTGCCTGGCTCGTCGTCGAGATTTTATCATCGAGTCAGCGGAGTGTGCGCCCTACTGTTTTCCTCGTGAAGAAATATCTCTGTGTGGCCACGCGGTCGATCGCGTCGAGACGGACAAAACCGCTACCTCGTCGGCCGCTTCGATGTCGGCTCGGTGAAAAAGAGAGCGGCATCGGGCGAGGCGAACTTGCAGCAGCTGGTGGCTCTGTCGCAGTGCGGCGGCGGCCCCGCTCGCTGCGCGCTTCAACGCGCCGTGGCGCTCGGCCATCTCCGCGACCAGACGCTCGGAGGCCCCCGCCGCGCTACGGCGCGGCGCGCACCGAGGCGACGGGGTGTCGATCTTCTCCGCCGCCAGGACCGCAGCGACCGCGGTCCACGGTTGGGCGCAGATCCGCGGTCGGTTCGGTGATCTCGGTCCAGCGGCCCCACGGCCGACACCATCCCTTCCCGTGGCTCGGCAGGGGATGTTCGGAACGGCCCGACACGGCTCAGCTGGTGGCCAGCACGGGCTCCGAACGGCGCAGCCACGCGAGGCTGTGGGCGACGATGTTTTCGAGATCGTCGAAGCGCGGCTGCCAGCCGAGCAGGATGCGGATCCGCTCGGCGTCGGCCACGACCTCGGGTGGATCGCCCGGTCGACGCGGTGCTAGTCGCGTCGCGATCCGCCGACCGGCGACCCTCTCCACCGTGGCGAGTACCTCGCGCACTGAATATCCACGACCATAGCCGCAGTTGAGAACGGTGGAAGGACCACCGCCGAGGAGGTAATCGAGGCCCGCGACGTGAGCAGCCGCCAAGTCGCTCACGTGGATGAAGTCGCGCACGCACGTTCCGTCGGTGGTCGGGTAGTCGTTACCGTAGATCGGTACGTCTGCGCGCCGGCCGAGGGCTGCCTCGATCGCGACCTTGAGGAGGTGGGCGGGGCCTGCCTGCGATGGACCGGCGCGCCCGTGCGGATCGGCGCCGGCGACGTTGAAGTAGCGCAGGATGAGAAACGGCAGATCGTGCGCTGCGGCAGCATCGCGGAGCACGCGCTCCGACATCAGCTTCGACCAGCCGTAAGGATTGATCGGCTCGGCTGGCGCATCTTCCGCGACCGGGGAGACGACCGGTACACCGTACACGGCAGCGGTCGAGGACAAGACGAAGGCAGAGATGCCGTGTTCAACGCAAGCTTCGAGTAAGGAAATCGACCCTGCTACATTGTTACGGTAGTAAGCTAGCGGGTTCCGGATACTCGCGGGCGCAACGATCGAGGCGGCCAGGTGGACAACTGCCGTAACATCGTAGCGGGCGAGGGTAGCGGCGACCAGTGCCCGATCAGCGACATCACCGATCACAACAGAGCAGTCACGATGAAGCGGCAACAAACGACCGGTGCTCAAGTTGTCGAGAACAATCACGTGCCAGCCGGCCTCGCGGAGTGCGAGCACGACATGGGCACCGACGTATCCCGCGCCACCGGTGACCAAAACAGCATGCGATCGCTTCATCCGAGACCCCAACCTTTTTTTCTGGGTAGTGCCGTAGTCGGCCTTCGTCAATCCCGCTCGTCTTACCCGGATGCGCTCGGCGCCAACTGAGGCCGAATTGCCAGAGTGGTTCGGGGCGCCCGTGCCAGAGTGCCCCGGCTGCCCCACGCGATGTGTCGGCCGGCGGCAACGATACGTATCGGCGCCAGTCCACGATCGCCTATAGGTTGATCGAAAACCTGTAAATAAAAAACTAAAAAATCGTTCGACCCCATTTTTGGCACGTCCGGCCGAAACCGCCTTACAAACCGAAAAGCGATCGGATAAAGAAATGTTCACTTGGATGTGTTCAGGTATGCGCCTTTTCTCCGAGCGCAACTTGAGCCTGGCCGCGGACTATGGCAGTGGGTCGTGTCGAGGCTGCGTAACCCCCGGTCGAACCGAGACGAGTAGACGGAGCGATCGCGGGTGAAGCGGCAGCAACCGAGAAAGGTTGCGATCGCCGGTTCGGCGGTCGGCCGCGCCGGGCGGTCGGTGCGGCTCCGCGGGCGATCGAGAGGTGCCGTCGATGCACGGGAACGGGACGGAGGTGACGAACAACGGCGCGAACCATCCGCCGTACGGTCGGAGGTGTGCCTCGGCGCTGGCCGCACTCTCGGCTGTGCTGCTCGTAGCGGGCTGCTCCGGACTCCCCGAGGCGCCGCTCGAGCCGGAGGCACTCGCGCCGCTTGCCGGCGCCGCCGACTATCGGATCGCGCCCGGCGACGATCTGCAGATCTTCGTCTGGCAGGACCGCGACCTCTCGCTGAAGGTGCGGGTCCGGCCGGACGGCAGGATCTCGATGCCTCTTCTGGCCGATGTCGAGGCGGCGGGGCGGACCCCGGCCGAGCTCGGCCGCGAGCTGGAACGGCGGCTCGCCGAATTCGTCCAGCGACCGCTCGTGACCGTCATCGTTTCCGACTTCCAGGGCCCGCTCGAGCAGCAGATCCGGGTGGTCGGCGAGGCGGCCCGCCCGCAGAGCCTGGCTTGGCGACCGGGCATGACGGTGCTCGACGCCGTCATCGCGGTCGGTGGCCTGACGGCGTTCGCCGACGGCAACCGGACCATCCTGGTCCGGCGGACCAGCGAGGGGCCGCAGCGCTACCGTGTCCGGGTCGCCGACCTGCTGCGGCGTGGCGACATCGCGGCCAACGCCGCGCTCGCCCCAGGTGACGTGCTGATCGTACCCGAGAGCATGTTCTGAACCGCGCCGTGCAACACACGATCGACCAGTTCCTGGCGCTTCTGCGCCTCGTCCGCCGCGGCCGCTGGGCCTGCCTCGCGATCGCTTGGGCGGTAGCCGTGGTCGGCTGCTCGCTCGCCGTCCTCTGGCCGAGCCGGTACGAGAGCACGGCCCGGGTCTACGTCGACACCGACGGCATGCTCGGCCCGCTGCTCAAGGGCATCACGGTCGAGACGGACCTCACCCGTCAGCTCGACATCTTCCAGCGCACCTTGCTCAGTCGTCCCAACCTGGAGAAGGTCATCGACAGCGCAGGGATCGCCCATCGAGCACCGGATCCGCTCGCCCGCGAGCGATTGCTGACCGAGCTCAAGAACGGCATCGGGGTCTCGTCGCAGGGCTGGAACCTGTTCACCGTCGCCTACCGCGACCGCGACCCCGCGAGCGCCCAGCGCGTCGTCCAAGCCCTGCTCGACATCTTCGTCGCGACCAATCTCGGCGTCAGCCGCGAGGACATGCTCGCGGCCCAGCGCTTCATCGACGAGCAGATCGCGATCCAGGGCCGGGCGCTCGACGAGGCGGAGCGGCGGCTCGCCGATTTCCAGAAGGCCAACGCCGGCTCGCTCCCGGGCGAGCAGGGCTATTTCGCGAGTCTCCAGGAGACCCGCCGGCAGATCGCCGAGATCCAGCGCGAGCTCGACGCTGCTCGCGCCGAGCAGGCCGCGCTCCAGCGCCAGCTCGCGACGGTGCCGACGACGGTGAGCGCGGCGCGCGCCGCCGTGAGCGGCGTCGACGGGGAGGGCCGTCGGGTCGCCGAGGAACTCGCGGCGCTCCGGCGACGGCTGCTCGAGCTTCGCTCGCGCTTGACCGACCGCCACCCCGACGTGCGCGCGACCGAAGAGGCGATCGCCGCGCTCGAGGGGCGGGCCGCGGGCAACGGCGAGCCGTCGTCGGTCGCGGTCTCGAACCCCGTCTACGAGCAGATCCGCGTCCGCATCGCGCAGAAGGAGGCCGAGATCGCGAACCATGCGAGCCGGCTCGCACGGGCCGAGGAGCAGCTCCGGCGGCTGGAGGCACAAGGTCGCACTATCCCGGAGACCGAGGCCGAGCTGAAGCGCCTTACGCGCGATTACGAAGTGATCAAACGCAACTACGAAGAGCTGGTCGCCCGGCGGGAATCGGCCAGGATCGCCGGCGAGGTCGACGCCCGCAACGAGCGCGTCGCGTTCCGGATCGTCGAGCCGCCGATCCTGCCGATCGTCCCGGCGAGCCCGCCCCGTCTCCTCCTGCTGCTCGCGGTGCCGGTCCTGGCCCTGGCCGCCGGCGTCGGCCTGGTTCTGGCGCGCGGCATCGTGGCCGATCCCTTCGACAGCGTGCGCAAGCTCCAGCGCGCCTACCCGCTGCGGGTTCTGGGCGCGGTCAGCGAGGTCGTCACGCCCGCCGCGCGGGTGCGCCGGCGCCGCGCCGATCTCGCCTTCGCGGCGGCGACGGCCCTGCTCGTAGTCCTCGTGGCCGGCGTCGCGGTCGCCGAGCGGCTTCGTCTCACCGCACCCGTGCGGGCAGCCTTGACCGAGAGATCGATCGGGAGCGGGCCGCGGTGACCGAAGTGGCGGAACGCGTCCAGCCGGCCGACCGTGCGGCCCGACCCCCGCTTCTGGTGCGGGCGGCCGAGCGGCTCGTCGACCCGTTGGCGCCGATCGAGGCGCCTCCCTCGGCCGTCCGGCCGCGCGCGGCCAAGGCCGGAAGCGGGACGCCGCCGGTCCGGCATACCGCGCCGGATGCTGGCCGCCCGCCCCGCGTCCGCCGACACCGAATCGATCGCGACAGGCTCGTGGCGCGCGGTTTTTTGGATCCTTCGGGCGGTCGGACCGCACTGGGCGAGGAGCTTCGGCTCGTCAAACGGCTCCTCGTCGAGCGCGCGCTCGAGCCGTCGGCGCGGCCGCGCGAACGGGTGATCGCGGTCACGAGCGCACTCGCGGGCGAGGGCAAGACCTTCATCGCCGTCAATTTGGCGTTGAGCTTGAGCCTCGAACGCGAGGCTCGCGTCGTGCTGATCGATGCCGATCCGATCAAGGCCGCGGCGGTCGAGACGCTCGGGGTGCCGCGCGCGCCAGGGCTCGCGGAGCTCCTCGGCCCGCAGCCCGCGGATCCGGCCGAGCTGTTCGTGCGCACGGATCTCGAACGCCTCACGGTCCTCGCCCCCGGCGCGCCGGACCCGCGGTTCACCGAGCTGCTCTCGAGCCGCGGGATGCGCGCGGTCCTCGAGGCGATGCTGAGTGCGGATCCGAGCCTCGTCGTGGTGATCGACTCACCGCCCCTGCTCGCCAGCTCCGAGGCGCAGGCGGTCGCGCATCTGGCCGGTCAGACCGTGCTCGTGGTTGCAGCCGAGACCACGCCTCGGCAGGCGGTCGATCGGGCGATCGCGCTGATCGCCGAGCACACCGAGGTCGAACTCCTCTTGAACCGTGCGCCGGGCCGCGCGGCCGACGCCTATGCGGCCTACGCGCGCGGTGCGACCAACGCCAACGGATCGGCCGGCGCTAACCGGATCGCGACCCGCGCCGGTGCCGCCGCCGGCTGGCTCGCGCTGTTGGCCCCGCCGGTTGCCCTCGGCAATTGGCAGCTCGTGCCGCGAATCGAGCTCGGCACCGCAGTCACCGACAATGTTCGCCTCGAAGCGGGTTCGAAGGCCGAGGCCGACCTCGCGGGTGCGGTCGGCGTCGGGCTCAGGGCGGAAAGCGAGCGTGGCCCGGTGCGCGGCCGCGTCGACTACGCCGCCAAGCAGTTCGCCTATCTGAACGATCGCGACGCCGCTGACCTTCGCCACGCGCTCGACGGGACCGTCCGTGCAACGCTGCTCGACGATCGCCTCTATCTCGACCTGGTCGGAGAGATCGGGGAGGTCTTCGAGAGTGGCAGCCGGCTGCGGCCGCGCTCCGAGTTCGCCGACTCGGACGCGCGCAGCACACGCATCGCAGGGTCCTTCAGTCCCTTCCTGGTGGCGAGCCTCGGCGAGCTCGGTGAAGGCACGCTGCGCTACCGCTACACCGAGGTCGCCTATCTGGACGATGCGGCCGGCCTCGCCGACGCCCGCAGCCACACCTTGGTCGGGCTCGTCAGTCGGCCGAGCGGCGTGCAGCGGCTCGGCTGGACCGCTTCGCTCGCCGCCGACCGCGCGGATTTCGCGAGCTCCGCTCAAACACCGGCCCGCTCGACCGACACCGCGCTCGCGACGGTCGATCTCAGCGTCCCGCTTTCGCCCGCGACCGCACTCCTGGCCGGCCTGGGCTGGTCCTACATGGACGACGAGCTGCTGCGGGACGGGGGCGGCAGCGATCCGTTCTGGCGCATCGGCGCCGAGCTGCGGCCCGGTGCCGGCCTTTCGGCGCGCGGCACGATCGGCCAAGCCTTCGGTCACCCGAGCGCCGAAGCCCGCCTCGATCTCCAGCTGGCGCCGCGCACCACGCTGCGGCTCGGTTACGAGCAGGGGCTCCGGACCCGGTTCGACGAGACGCGCTCGGTCCTGACCGACCCCGAGCGGCTCACGCGCGAACGCGAGAGCGAGGACCCGGAGGCGCGGGTTCGGGCGCGGCTGATCGAGGAGCTCCGGCCGCGGCAGACCGTCCCGGTCGACGACAGGCCCACGCTCGTCCGCCGTGGCCGGCTCGCCTTGAGCTACGAGCGCGAGCGCACGCTGGCACTGGTCGGTGGTTACCTCCAGTCCTCGCGTCCCGAAGCGGGTGGCGAGAGCAAGCTCGAAGGCGGCCTCGAGGCCGGCTTGATCCGCCGGCTCGATCGCCGCCACGGCCTCGAGCTCAGGGTCTCCTACGACCGTCGCCGGCTCGAGGAAGAAGACCGCACGGCCGACGATGTCGGTGCCACGCTGATCGTGCGCAGGGAGATCGGCGAGAGGGCCCGGATCGAGCTGGGCTACGACTTCCTCAAGCGCTTCACGCCCGGGGACGGCGACGTCGTCGCCAACACCTTCTTTCTGCGCGCGGTACGCGAGTTCTGAGGGGGCGATGTACCTGGACTTCTATCGCCTCACCGGTCGGCCGTTCCAACTGACGCCGGACCATGCCTTCTACTATGGAAGCCGTAGTCACCGCCGAGCGGTCGCTTATCTCTCCTACGGTCTGCAGCAGGGCGAGGGCTTCATCGTCGTGACCGGCGAGGTCGGCGCCGGCAAGACGACCCTGGTCCATTGGCTCGCCGCCCAGCTCGGCGAGCGGCGCGTGTTGGCACCGAGCCTGCCGGGGCTGCGGATCGGTCCCGAAGAAACGCTCGCCGCCGTGGGTCAGAGCCTCGGCGCGGAGGCCTCGGCAGGCGGGCAAGTGGCGCTCCTGCGGGCGATCGAGGCGCGGTTGCGGGAGTTGGCGGCGAACGGCCGGCGGGTGCTGCTGGTCGTCGACGAAGCCCAGAACCTCGGCGTCGAGGCGCTGGAGGCGCTCCGCTCGGTCTCCAATCTCGGCGATGCGGGCCGTGCCGTCGTCCAGATCCTGCTCGTGGGTCAGCCGCAGTTCCGTGCGATGCTCGCCCGACCCGAGCTCGCCCAGCTCCGCGAGCGGATCGTGGCGAGCTATCACCTGGGGCCGCTCGAGGCCGACGAGGTCCAGGCCTATATCGAGCATCGTCTGGCCAGGGTCGGCTGGCAGGGCGACCCGCGGATCACGGTCGAGGCGTGCCGCGCGATTCACGCGGCCACGGGCGGCCTGCCGCGCCGGATCAACTTGCTCTGCGCCCGCCTCCTCGTCTTGGGGGCGCTCGAGGAGCGGCACGAGCTCGATCGGCCGCAAGTCGAGGAAGTCGCGGACGAGATGCGCGACGAGCTCGCAACGGCTCCGGATCGGTCGCCGCTCGCGGCGAGGCGCCCGACCTCCGGCGGGGAACTCGCCTCGGACGAGCCGTTGCCGGACAGCGCGATCCCGGCGGCCCTACGGGCCCGCACGGCGACAGCAGAGAGCGAGGAGCCGGTCGTCTGGCAGCGCGAGGTCGGGCGCCTGCTGCGCCGTTTGGAGGCCGTCCTCGACGACCTGGCGCGAGAGCGGCACCGACGGGAGGATGCCGAGGCCGAGGTCTGTCGGCTCAGGAGCGAACTGCACCGGCTGGAGCTCGGTCGGCTCCAGGCCGAGGTCGAAGCGACCCGCCGGCTCGCCGAGCTCGTCGATCCCCCCTTCCTGCTGTTCCTGCGCGGCGAGCTCGGGGCCGGCAAGACCACGCTCGCGCGCGGCATGCTGCGCGGGCTCGGCCACCGCGGGCCGGTGCGCAGTCCGAGCTTCACCCTGCTCGAGAGCTACGATCTCCCCGATCGCACCGTCCACCACCTCGACGTCTACCGCGTG
>JANWZN010000300.1 GCA_025054575.1 Geminicoccaceae bacterium
AAGAGCGGGCTCTTGATCTTGTAGGTGGCACCCGCGAGAACCTCGGGCCGCTCGAGGCGCTCGTGCATCTGGACCACCTCGCCGCCGGCGACGCGCGCCGTGCGGGGCCCGCTCGCCCGCCGACGTGCCCTTCGACGCCGACCGGCCGGCGTATTCGGGCGTCGGGGTCGGCCGGTGCCGCCGCGAGCGGGCCGGCTGTCGGACGATCTTCCGTCGATCCGCTTTCTTCTGTGACGAGGAGCGAGCGATCGGCCGGCTCGACGGCGTGCTGCGCGAGGAGGGCGGCCGCGGCGTCCAGCCGCCCCGTCGGTTCCTGCGCGATCCGCTGTTCCGGATGGCGGCGAGCGCGTCCTTCGACGCCGAGGGCCGACTTCTTGCGACCATCGAGCGGCCGATCGGGACCCTGCCCGAGCCCGGCCGCCGCCCCGGCGTCGCGCCGACCGACCCCGTCCCGATTGCGCCGCGGGTCGTCGAGCCCGAGCCGTGCCGGGTGCCGATCGCCCACGCCGAGACACGGGTGGCAGCGTGTCGCGCTTTTTTAGTGGGGCGCGACGGCGAGACCGTGCGGGTCGTCGGCCCGAACCGCGAGCGCCGCGCCGACTGCGAGATCACCGAGGCGGAGCTCCGCGCCGCCGCCCAGGGGCGGACCCGTGCCCCTGTCGTCCCGGAGCTCGCCCGCGCCCTTCAGCTTCGCGTGACGCGCGTCGATCGGCACGTTCCGGCCCGCTGCGGCGCCCGGACCGGCGGCCACTTCCGGCCGAGGCGCGACGAGGGCCACTCGGCAGGGCGGATCGCCGGTTCGCCGTCCGCATCGACCCGGACGCGGCCCGGGAGGGCGGCGAGCTCGTCTTCCCGCGGTTCGGCAACCGTACTTGTGGCGTGCCGACCGGCGGGACGGTCGCCTTCTCGAGCTCGCTTCTGCACGGGTCCGCCCCCCTACCCGCGACCGCCGCTTCGCCTACTCGAGGTTCGCTCAGGACTAGGCGGCCGCCCGGATCCGCGCCGCCAACGCGGGCACGATCGACGCCGCGGGGGCTCGGAACGAGACGGGTGGTCGGGAAACTCCGGAGCGGGCGCGGGACCGCGGGCTTCGGGAATCGACACCGGGCGCGCGGTAGGCGACGCCGTGGAACGGTATGGGCGGGGCCGGAACGGGCGGTGACGATCGCGGGCGGCCCCGCGCACCCGCGGTACCGGCCGCGGGCGGCGCAGAAGGGGTGCCCGCCACGGCGGGCGAGTCGGGCCGAGCGACCGTCGCCGACCCGGTCGACGGGTGCGAGCGAGGAGCGAGGTGGTCGTGGAGAGGGTAGGCCGGTGTCGGCCAGGCACGCGCGTGCGAGCGAGCGCCGCCGATGCCGGCGAAGCGGCGTGCCCGAGAAGCCGGCCGGTCGCCGCGGTACTCGCACGATCGTCGCCGCCGGGTAGCCGTCGAGCCCGACGGGAGCTCGCTCGTTCGCACCCGGCTCTACCCGCCGCGAGGCGCGCCGGCACCCGAGCGGCCAGCTCGACCGCACAGAGCGGTTCGACCCGCGGGCCGGGTCGGCAGCATCGAGGAGCCTCGCCCGTTCGCGCCGACAGGCGTGGCCTTGGCCGGATCGGACGGCCGGCTGCCGGGCGCGAAGCACGGCGCTACCGTATGCTGCGGGGGCCGGATTCATCCGGAGGCGCCACCGCGGCGACGCCGTGGCCGCGATCGCCGCCGCGGTGGCGACATAGATGTCGCTCGCCCAGTAAACCGCGAAAAAGGCGAGGACCGGAAGGAAGTCGAAGAATGCCTTCATCGCGCGGGGACGCCCGCCGCCGCCCGCGCGCGACGCCGGGCGCGCCGGAGGAG
>JANWZN010000301.1 GCA_025054575.1 Geminicoccaceae bacterium
ATGGTGGCTAGCCGCGCTCGGCGCCGAGCAGCCGCTGCAGCGTGCGCGCGTCCTCGATCGCCGCCGCCTCGAGATCGGTGTTGTCGAAGAACACCCAGGCCTCGGCACCGCGCGCCCGCTCGGCCTCGATCCAGCGCGCCCAATCGGCCAAGAGCTCGGGCCCGTAGCGGCCGGCATAGCGGTAGCGATGACCGTGCAGGCGCAGATAGAGTCGCCCGCCGGTCACCCGGCGCGGCGAGCACGAGCCCGCGAGCTCGAAGGTGACGAAGGCCGCACCGCGGCGCTCGAGGATCGCCGCGATCTCGTCGCCGTGCCAGGAGGGATCGCGGAACTCGAAGGCCGGGCACAGGTCCTCGGGCAGGATCGCGAGGAAGGCCTCGAGCCGCGCCGGGTCGGCCGGAAAATGCGGCGGGCACTGGAACAGCACGGGTCCGAGCTTGGCCCCCAGCGGCTCGATCCGGGCGAGGAAGGCTTCGAGAAGATCGGGCAGCGGCTCCAGCCGATGGAGATGGGTCAAGGCGCGCCAGGCCTTGACCGCGAAGCGGAAGGGCGGGGGTGTCACCGCCGCCCAGTGCGCGACCAGCTCGCGCTCGGGCAACCGATAAAAGCTCGCATTGAGCTCGACCGCGTCGAACTGCGTCGCGTAGTGCTCGAGCCAGCGGCCGGCGGCGAGTCCTCGCGGATAGAACCGGTCGCGCCAGGCCGGGTAGCTCCAGCCCGAGGTGCCGATCCACAAGCCGCCAGCCGCCACGGCAGGGCCCCGAAGCCGGCTCAATCGACGATGTTGGCGAGCTTGATCCGGTGGTCGTAGTAGCAGCGGCAGCGCCGCGGCAGGCCGCTTTCGACCAGGAGCTGGAGGCGGACGAGGGTGACGTCGGGCCGGGTGCGCTCGATCGGGCCCACGCTCACGAGCTGCTGGCGGGCGTTCTGCAGCGCGAGGCGCACGCAGGCGTCGCGCGCCTCCTCGTCGAGGGCGGCCTCGCTCTTCTCGGACGGTGGGCTCATCGGGAACCTCGCGTCGGGCATCGGCGGGTCGGGAAAGGGCGGGTGGGCGATCGGCGGGCCGGGGCTCAGCGGATCGTCACCGCCCCGGTGGCGTTGTCGTAGAAGCAGCGCACCCGCCGCTCCGTGCCTTCGACCCGGATGGTCATCGGCATCACCGACGCCCCGCCCGAGCGGCGCTCGACCTTGCCGGCGGCGACGAGCTGGGTGCGGGCGTTCTGCGTGACCTCGCGGATGCAGGCGTCGCGGACCTGGCCGGCGGAGGCCGAGCCGCCGGGGCGGCCGGGCCGGTCCTCGTCGGGACGTCCCGGCCGCTGCGGCCGGTCCTGGTCGACCCGCCGCGCCTCGAGCTCGGCGCTGCGCCGCCGCGTGTCGTAGGTGCAGGTGCCGAGCCAGCGGCGATCGCGGCGCTCGAGGTCCATGCGCAGGCGCAGCCGGCCGCCATCGACCTCGCGTGGCGGGGTCACGCCCTGCACCGCGAAGTTCTGGCGCTGCGCCTCGCGCCGGCAGGCGAGCCGGGCGCGCTCGCGGTCGCGATCGGATATCCGGGAATCCCCGGTGATCCGCTCGGGCAGCGGGATCGCCTGGGCTTCGATCCGTTGCGGGAAAACGGCGAGGGCGAACGCTACCACGACCCCCGCGAGCAGCGATCCCCGACGCATGCGCTCCCCCCGCCCCGCGCCCCGCGGTCGTGGCGCGCGGGGCTTGCTCTTCGATCACTCGCTGCCTACCAAGCCGCGGCTCGAGAGACCAGAGCGGAGCCTCGGCCCTTGAACCCGATCGCGATCGTCAAGCCCGCCGCCTCGGCGGTCT
>JANWZN010000302.1 GCA_025054575.1 Geminicoccaceae bacterium
CCGTCCGCCCGGTCGCTACACGATGCGCGACGTGCTCGGTCTCTAGCCCGACGGGCGAGCCCGCGCCGGCTCAGGCGGCCAGATCGTAGCCGAGCTCGCCCGCGAGGATCGCCAGAAGCTCCACGGCCGCGTCCGCGATCACGGTGCCCGGCGGGAAGATCGCGCACGCCCCGGCCGCGCGCAGCGCCTCGAAATCCTGCGGCGGGATCACGCCGCCCACGGCGATCAGGATGTCGCCGCGGCCCCGCTCCTCGAGCGCCTTTTTGAGCGCCGGCACGAGCGTGAGATGCCCGGCGGCGAGCGAGCTCACCCCGATCACGTGCACGTCGTTGTCGACCGCCTGCTGCGCCGCCTCCTCGGGCGTCTGGAACAGGGGGCCGATATCGACGTCGAAGCCGAGATCGGCGAAGGCCGTGGCGATCACCTTCTGGCCGCGATCGTGGCCGTCCTGACCCATCTTGGCGATCAGGATGCGCGGCCGGCGGCCTTCCTGCTCGGCGAATGCCGCGACCATCCGCCGGGCCTTCTGCACCTTCTCGGCGAGCGCCGCCTCGCTCATGTACACCCCGCTCACCGCTCGAATCGGCGCCACGTGGCGCCCCCAGACCTTCTCGAGCGCGGCCGTCATCTCGCCCACCGTGGCCTTTTTGCGCGCGGCCTCGATCGTGAGCTCGAGCAGGTTTCCCTGGCCGGTCTCGGCCGCGCGCGTGAGCGCATCCAGGGCGCGGCGGACCGCGAGCTCGTCGCGCTCGGCCTTGAGCCGGGCGAGCCGGGCGAGCTGGGCCTCGCGCACTGCGCGGTTGTCGACCTTCAACACCTCGATCGGCGGCTCGTCCTCGAGCCGCCAGCGATTGACGCCGACGATCACCCGCCGGCCACTGTCGATCTGCGCTTGCGTGCGCGCCGCGGCTTCCTCGATCCGCAGCTTCGGCAGGCCGGCCTCGATCGCCTTGGCCATCCCGCCCAAGGCCTCGACCTCCCGGATATGGCCGAGCGCGCGCCGACAGAGCTCGGCCGTGAGCCGCTCGACGTAGAAGGAGCCGCCCCAGGGATCGACCGTCCGCTCGATGCCGGTCTCCTGTTGGATCAGGAGCTGGGTGTTGCGGGCGATCCGGGCGCTGAAATCGGTCGGCAGCGCCAGCGCCTCGTCGAAGCTGTTGGTGTGCAGCGACTGAGTGTGGCCGTGCGTCGCGGCGAGCGCTTCGAGACAGGTCCGCGTCACGTTGTTGAAGACGTCCTGGGCGGTCAGGCTCCAGCCCGAGGTCTGGCAATGCGCCCGCAGCATCAACGAACGCGGATCGTTGGGCCGGAACTCGTCCTGCACGAGCTTCGCCCACAACAGCCGCCCGGCACGCAGCTTGGCGATCTCCATGAAGACGTTCATGCCGATCGCCCAGAAGAACGACAGACGCGGCGCGAAGGCGTCGACGTCGAGCCCGGCCTGGAGGCCCGTGCGGATGTATTCGATCCCGTCGGCCAAGGTGTAGGCGAGCTCGAGGTCGGCCGGCGCCCCCGCCTCCTGCATGTGATAACCGGAAATGCTGATCGGGTTGAACTTCGGCATGTTCTTCGCCGTCCAGGCGAAGATGTCGCCGATGATCCGCATCGAGGGTGCCGGCGGGAAGATATACGTGTTGCGGACCATGAATTCTTTGAGAATGTCGTTCTGGATCGTGCCGGAGAGCTTCTCGGCCGCGACCCCCTGCTCCTCGGCCGCGACGATGTAGAGGGCGAGCACCGGCAGCAC
>JANWZN010000303.1 GCA_025054575.1 Geminicoccaceae bacterium
CTCGACGAGGCGACGAGTGCCCTCGATCCGGACAGCGAGGCGGCGGTCAATGCGGGGCTGCGTCGGATCGCCGTCGGACCGACCTTGATCGTGATCAGCCACCGGCTCGCCTCGCTCGTCGCTTGCGATCAGATCCTGGTCCTCGACGACGGCCGTTTGGTCGACCGCGGAACGCACGCCGACCTGCTCGGGCGCTGCGAGCTCTACCGCCATCTCTGGCTCGTCCAGAACCGCCACCTCCTGACCGCGGCACCCGGTCCCTTCCGCCTCGGAGGCAGCCATGATCCCGCTCGCGCCGCGTGAGCGTCGCCGCGCCGGCGAGGCCGCTGCGCTCGGCGCCGCGCTCGCCGGGGAGAGCCTCGCGATCGCCCGTGCGCCCCTGCCGCCACTCGCCGGCGCGACGATCTGGCTCGTGGCGCTTCTCCTCGCCACGGTCCTGGTCCTCGGCACAGCCTTGCCGATCGAACGGGTGGTGAGCGCCCGTGGCCGGATCGTCGCGCAGGGACCGACGATCGTGGTCCAGCCGCTCGAGACCGCGGTCTTGCGCGCGCTCCACGTGCGCGAAGGCGATCGCGTGCAGGCCGGGGCCTTGCTCGCCACCCTCGATCCCACGTTTCCTTCCGCTGACGCGAGCCAGCTCGAACGCCGGCGTGCCTTCCTCGCCGCCGAGGTCGAGCGCCTCGAGGCCGAGCTCGCGGGCCGACGGCCGGTGGTCGATCCGGCCGAGCCGGCGAGTGTTCTCCAAGCGGAGATCTTCGAGCATCGTGCGGCCGAGCAGCGGGCCGTGATCGAGCGCTACGACGAACGGATCCGGGCGAGCGAGGCGGCGCTCGCGCGTGTGGAGGCGGACGCCGGCTTCCTGCGCACCCGCCTCGCGCTCTCGAGCGAAATCGAGCAGATGCGGATCCGCCTCGAAGACAACCGCACCGGCAGCCGACTGAGCCGCCTGATCGCGACCGACGGTCGCGTCGAGGTCGCGCGCAACCTGGCCGCCGCCTCGGCGGCGGCGACCACGCTCCGCCACGAGCTCGACGCCTTGCGCGCCGAGCGCGAGACGGCCGTTCGGCAATGGTCCAGCCGGATCGCCGAACAACTCGCGGCGCGTCGGCTCGAGCTCGCTGCGGTCGGGGAGGAACTCGCGAAGGCGGTGCGGCGCCGCGAGCTGGTCGAGCTGCGCGCGCCGGAACCGGGGATCGTCCTCGAAGTCGCGCGGCTGGCGCCGGGTGCGGTGCTGCGCTCGGGCGAGCGGATCGCGACGCTCGTTCCGGCCGTTTCCGCGCTCGAGGTCGAGGTCGAGCTCGCCGCCATCGACCAGCCCTTCGTCGAACCGGGCGACCCGGCCCGCCTAAAGTTCGACGCCCTGCGCCATTTGCGCCACGGCACGGCCGAAGGCCGCGTGCGTTCGGTCAGCGCCGACGGCTTCACCCGTCATCTCGACGATCGGCCGTCCCCGGCCGTCCTGTTCCGCGCCCGGATCGATCTCGAACGGTTCGAGCTCAAGGATCTGCCCGAGGCGTTCCGGCCGATACCCGGGATGCCGCTCACCGCGGAGATCGTCGTCGGATCGCGCACGCCGATCGCCTATTTCCTCGAGGGCGCGCTGCGCGGCGTGGTCGAAGGATTCCGCGAGCCGTGAGGGCACGTTTGTTTCGCCGCAGGAAGATCCCGGCGAGCCCTTCGCGAGCCTTCGAGCTGGGCGCCGCCGCCGAGCGCGCCGGCCGCTTTCGCGAGGCGGCCGCGG
>JANWZN010000304.1 GCA_025054575.1 Geminicoccaceae bacterium
GAGAGGACCGCATCAGCACGGACCGCGTCCGGGCGCCCCGAGCCCTGGCCAACGTCCGCCAGGGCCCGGCGGCGGCCACGGTGGCGGAGGTGGGGGAAGCTACGGCGGCGGTGGCCACGGCGGCGGCAACGACGGCGAGGTCGCGGCCCTGCTCAAGCCGCCGGCCGAGAAAGAGACCTACTTCGTCGAGACGAGCAAGAAGAACGAACAAGGCGAGACGGTCACGACCAAGACGATCCGCGTGGCCCTCCTCGACGAGGAGGCCCAGAAGATGGCCGAGAAGCTCAAGGAGCTGCCCAACACCCAGCTCCGCCGCTTCTACGACCCGGTGGTGGCGCTTCGCCTTCGCGCCCAGGCCGGCAAGCTCGTCGCCGAGCAGGTCAAGGCCGAGCTCGCCCTCATGAAGGCGCGCGCGGCCTACGCCTACAGGCGCCCGGGCCAGAAGGTTCCGGCCGAGCTCGTCAAGTTCTTCACCAAACACGCGGCCTCGGTCGACAGCCCGGAGAAGCTCGTGGCCTTCGCCCGCCATTTCGAGGCGATCGTCGCCTACCACCGCGTCTACAACCCCAATTGAGGTGCGCCCATGGCCTCCCTCCACAAGCTCACCGGCGTGGCCCGCATCACCGGCCGCATGGTCGCCGTGACCGGGCTGCACATCGGCGCCGGCAAGGACACGGTCGACATCGGCGGCATCGATCTGCCGGTGATCCGCCACCCGCACTCGCGCGAGCCCTACGTCCCCGGCTCCTCCTTGAAGGGCAAGCTGCGCTTCATGCTCGAATGGGCCTTCGGCAAGGTCCGCAACGACGGCCGCGCCTGGGGCTTCAACGCCAGCGGTGGCGGCCAGCGGCTCGACTCCGAGGACCCGATCCTGCGGATCTTCGGCTCCTCCATCCCCCGCCGCGACTGGGAGGCGCAAAGGCAGCCCGACCCCGGGCCGACCCGCCTCGTCGTGCGCGACGCCTTCCTCGATCCCGACTGGGTGAAGGAGGTCGAGACCAAGGGCCTGCAGCTGACCGAGGAGAAGATGGAGGTCTCGATCGACCGCATCGCCGGTAAGGCCCTCGACGGCGGCCTCCGGCGCACCGAGCGCGTGGTGGCCGGTGCCCGCTTCGACATCGAGCTTTCCTTCCGCCTCTACGACACGGGCGACGGCGGCAAGCGCGACCGCGAGTGCCTGAACTGGCTCCTAGGCGGCCTCGGCCTGCTCGAGCAGGACGCGCTCGGCGGCTCGGGCTCGCGCGGCTATGGCCGGGTGAGCTTCGAGAACCTCCGCGTGGCCCTCCCCGACGGCACCGAACAGGAGATCGGCTCCAAGCACCGCCTCAACCGCTTCCCCGTCGATCGCGCCCCCGAGATCGTCCGCTTCGCCGCCTGAGGACCGCCCTATGGAGCATTGGCGGATCACGCTCGAGCTCGAGGGGCCCTACGCCACGCCCTTCGCCTCGGGCACCCTCTTCGGCGAGCTCTGCTGGGCGCTCTGCCGTCGCAAGGGCGCGGGTGCGGTCACCGCCTGGCTCGATCCGATCCGACGCGGCAAGGAGATCCTCCTCCTCTCCGACGTCCTGCCCGAGGACCTGCTCCCCAAGCCCCTCCTGCCGCCGCCGCCCTTCGATCCCGCCCGCGCGGCCCAGCACAAGAAGCTCAAGAAGAAACCCTTCGTGTGCCGCGACGCCTTTCTCGGCCATCGCATGGCCCTTTCCGCGACGGTGATCGAAGCGGCGCTTGCCGACGGGCC
>JANWZN010000305.1 GCA_025054575.1 Geminicoccaceae bacterium
ATCCCGAGCGACGATCCCGCCTTCCTCGGCATGCTCGGGATGCACGGCAGCCGCGCCGCCAATCTGGCGGTGCAGGAATGCGACCTGCTGATCTGCGTCGGTGCCCGCTTCGACGACCGCGCCACCGGCCGGCTCGACGCCTTCGCCCCGCGCGCCAAGGTGATCCACCTCGACCGCGATCCCGGCGAGATCTCGAAGCTGCGCTATGCCGAGGTCGCGCTCTGCGGCGAGCTCGCGCGGCTTCTTCCCGCCCTCGGCGCGCGCCCGGCGCCGCCCGCCTGGCGGCGCCGCGTCGCCGAGCTCAGGGCGGCCGAGCCGCAACCGCTGGCACCACCGGGATCCGCAGTCCACGCGCCCAGCCTGCTCAGGCGGCTCTCCGAGCTGCTCCCCGCCGACGCGGTCATCACCTGCGACGTCGGCCAGCACCAGATGTGGGTGGCGCAGCACTGCCTCCACCGCTCGATCCGCCAGCACCTCACCAGCGGGGGCCTCGGGACCATGGGCTTCGGGCTGCCGGCCGCGATCGGCGCGCAGCTCGCCGAGCCCTCGCGCACCGTGGTCTGCGTCACCGGCGACGGCTCCTTCATGATGAACGTGCAGGAGCTCGCGACCCTTCGCCGCTACGGACTGCCGGTGCGGATCCTGCTGCTCGACAACGCCGCGCTCGGCATGGTCCGGCAGTGGCAGGAGCTGTTCCACCGCGAGCGCTACAGCGAGATCGACCTCTCCGACAACCCCGACTTCGCCGCCCTCGCCCGGGTCTTCGGCCTGTGGGCGGCGACGCTCGCGCGGCGCGAGGAGGCCGAGGAGCGGCTGCGGGCCTGGCTCGAGGCTCCCGGACCGGCGCTGCTCCACGTGCCGATCGACCCCAGGGCCAACGTCTGGCCGCTGGTTCCCCCCAACCGTCCCAACCACGAGCAACTGCTGGAGAAGCCCCCATGCACCACCGCCTGAGCCTGCGCCTGCGTCCCGCCGAAGGCGCGGTGCTGCGCGTCCTCGGCAGCATCGAGCGCCGCGGCTTCGCCATCGAGGGCATCGAGAGCCGCCGCGAGAGCGGCTGGACCGTCCTCTCGGTCGCGCTCTCGGGGGAGCGCTCGGTCGAGGTCCTCGCCCGCCAGCTCGCGCGCCTCTACGACGTGCTCGCGGTCGAGATCGAGGCCGCTCCCGACGCCTACACCGCCGCCTGCCTGCAGCAGAGCTTCGGCGAACCGGCCGCGGTGGGGCCATGAGACGTCCCGAGGAGCGGGTCGCCATCCTCGACACCACGCTGCGGGACGGCGAGCAGTCGCCCGGCTGCAGCATGGACCGACGGCAGAAGCTGGCGCTGGCGCGCGCGCTCGCCGAGCTCGGGGTGGACGTGATCGAGGCCGGCTTCCCCGCCGCGAGCGAGGACGACGCCGCGGCGGTGGCGGCGATCGCGGCCGAGGTCCGCGAGCCCACGGTGGCCGCCCTCGCCCGCTGCCGCCGGGGAGACGTCGAGCGCGCCGCCGCCGCCCTCGAGCGGGCGAAGCGGCCGCGGCTGCACCTGTTCCTCGCCACCAGCCCGCTGCACCTGCGCCACAAGCTCGGGATGAGCGAGGCCCAGGCGCTCGAGGCGATCGCCGAGCACGTGGCGCTCGCGCGCCGCCTGGTCGAGGAGGTCGAGTTCTCCGCCGAGGACGCGAGCCGCAGCGAGCCGGAGTTCCTGGCGCAGGCGC
>JANWZN010000306.1 GCA_025054575.1 Geminicoccaceae bacterium
GGCCAGGATCGTGCCCGACGGGTTGGTCAGGGTGACGGCACCCAGCGCACGCACGAAATTGTCGGCGCTGTCGACACCGGTGAAGGCGAGCTCGGTGTCCGAGACGCGCGTGACGCGGATGTTCGTGCCGTCGACGATCCCGTCGCCGTTGGCGTCGAAACCGGCGGCGAGGCCGATCGTGTCGCCGGGCCGGATCCCGGCCGTCATCCGCAAGGACGCGGCAGCGAGCCGGTCGCCGTCCGGGTCGCTGATCGTCGCGTCGACGATCGCCCGGCGATCGCCGAGGAACAGCACGTCGCCGAGCGACACCTCGGCGAAGCGGATCGCGAAGCCGGCATCGTTGAAGTCGCGATCGGCACGACCGAGCCAGGGCTTGCCGGTGGCGGGATCGAGCGTGCCGGGCACCGGTAGGCTGGTACCGCGCCGCCCGACGAGATCCTCGAACGAGACGGCGACATCGCCCGAGGCGTTGTCGTAGCCCGAGATCACGTGGCCCAGTCCGTCCGGATTGAGGGGGTTGGCGTTGGGCGTCCCGGGCGTGGGATCGAGCGTGTGGAACACCACGGGCAAAATCGTCTGGGTGCCGTTCGGGGCGATGTGGACGACGCGAGGCGGGCCGGTGAGCGTATCGAGGTCGGCCGGCGCTCCGGTGACCGGGTCGCGGATCTCGATCCGGCCGGTCGACAGATCCACGCCCGGAAGCTTGCCCCCCTGCTGAACCAAGAACAGGCCGATGGTGGTACCGCCGGCGATCTCGCCGAGATCGAAACGATCACCGGGCCGCAGCGGTCCCGAGCCGTCCTGGAACGGCGGCGTCGTGTCGAAGCCGTTGACCTTCGGAAAGACGATCCGCGCCCCGGAGAGCCGGCCGTCGGCCCCGGCGAGGACGACACCGAGCGCGTTGACGAGTCCCGCGACCTCACCGGTGAACACGATCTCGACACCGCGGGTGGTATCGAGCGTGACGAAGCCGGGCGGCAGACCGTTGACCGCTGCCTCGTCGATCGACCGACCTTCGGCGACTGGCGGCAGGGGCGCGTTGCCCGGCGGGTTGAAGCCGATCGGATCGGAGACCACGGTGCTGTCGACCCGGCCCACGAGCGTGACGATCGGCGCCTGGTTGACAGGCGGTGGCGGCGGGCCGTTTCCGCCGTTCTCTCCGCCTTCGCCCGGATTGGCCTCGCGCAGCTCGAAGGTCACCCCGCGGAACAGATCGGTCGGACCGAGCGGACCGGTGGCCGGAATGCCGGGACCGATATCGCCCGCGTCATAGGGCGAGAAGCTCGCATTGCCCTGGGTCGCCGGGGCCGGGCCGGTCGGCGGCGCGGTCGGGATCACGGTCTGGCCGGCCGCATCCACGACCGCCGCCTCGAACAGGAAGGCGTTGGTCACCGGCGGCCGCCCGGCGACCGAGAGGGTCGCGTTCGGCACGGCGAAGAAATCGACGAGGTTGAGGATCCCCCCCTGGGCGGTCTCGACCACGAGATCGTCGCCCTGGACCAGATACTTGGCCTGAGGCGGCAGGAACGCGGGGTCGGTGTACCAGCGGGCCGGCAGCGTGGCCGCACGGGCGAGGTCGGGTTGGAAGGTGTAGTCGGAGAGCATCATAGGGGTGATTGGTGACTGATGACTGAAAACTGATGACTGAGAACAAA
>JANWZN010000307.1 GCA_025054575.1 Geminicoccaceae bacterium
GAAGCCGATCCGGACGCCGTTGCCGAGCAGGATCTCGAGACGGTCCGCGCCGCGGAGGAAATCTATGATCTCGTCGCGGCCCTCGCCGACCACGAAGGTGTCGCGGCCGCCCTTGCCCCAGTGGAGGTCGTTGCCGGCGCCGCCCACGAGCCGATCCGGCCCGCTGCCGCCGAGGAGCCAGTCGGCGCCGCTACCGCCCGTGATCGTGCCGCTGCCGGCGACGTAGGTAAAGGTCCGGGTCGGGACGAAATCGCCGGCACCGAGGCTCGTTATGCCGTGGACGGTCATTGTGTGCGGGCCGGCGTCGAGCTCGCTCGCGCTCACGAGGCCGGCCGCTTGGAGGGCGGCGCCGACATCGAGCACGATCGAGCTCGCGGTCTTGCCGTTGGCCGTCACCGGCCGGACGTCGACATACCAGTCGCTCGCGTCGAGGATCCCGTCGCGGTTGCTGTCGAACAGCTCGAAGCCGCCGCGGCGGAAGGTCATCGTCCCTTCGAAGCGGTACAGCACGACGTCGAGCCGATCCTCGCCACGGGTGAAGTCGAGCACGACGTCCTGGTTCGGGCCGAGCCCCGGCTTGCCGTAGAAGCTCGTGTGGCGGTCCTGGATCCAGAAGCGGCTCTCGAAGACGTCGCGGCCGGCGCCCCCGATCAGGATGTCGGAATCGCTCGCCGCCGAGGCGCCGGGACCACGGAAGCCGCCGATGAGGCGATCGTTGCCGGTGCCGCCGTCGAGCAGGTCGCGACCGCCGTAACCGCCGAAGAGATAATCGTCGCCGATGCCGCCCTTGAGGATGTCGTCACCGTTGCCGGCGTCGATCGTATCGTTGCCCGCACCACCGTCGATCGTGTCGTTGCCGCCCGACCACTCGATCACCTTCTGGCGGATCTCGAGATCGCTGATACCGTCGCCGGCCAAGCGATCGTTGCCCTTGTTGCCCTTGATGAGGTCGTCGCCGCGCCAGCCGACGATCAAATCGTCGCCGCCTCTGCCGTCGAGCAGCTCGCCCGCGTTGCTGCCGTCGAGGCGCTCGCCGAAGTTCGAGCCCACGATCTTGTTGAGCCGGCCCTTGGCGGCACGAGCGGTCGCGTCGATCAGCTCGACGCTCGTCCGCCACGGCTCGTCGAAGCTCGATCCGGCGCGATACCTCACCACCATGGTGCTCTCCGACGAGGCGCGTTGTTCGTTCGGGTCCGCCAGCGCATCAGCCAGCGCCCTCCGTGCTTAGGGAAACGGGCGGCGCTGGCAACCCTCCACGTGATAGCGCACGATGCTTGATGAAAGGTTTCCGACCGTTCGGCATAACCCGATATCGACCGGTGTCGCCGTTGCCAGCGGGCGGGGTCGCGTCTAGCTAGCCGGCGGACGGCGCCCGTGGCGACGCGGGACCACGAGCCAGGCAGGGAGCTAAGGACGATGATCGGACGGAGACGATTGGTCGCAGGCGCGGCCGCGGGTGCCGCCGCCGGTGCGGCCGCGAGCTTGCCGGCACCGGCGATCGCGCAGGGCGCGCCCGAGATCAAATGGCGGTTGACCTCGAGCTTCCCCAAGTCGCTCGATACGATCTACGGTGCCGCCGAGACGCTCGCCAAGCAGGTGGCCGAGCTCACCGACGGCAAGTTCCAGATCCAGGTCTTCGCT
>JANWZN010000308.1 GCA_025054575.1 Geminicoccaceae bacterium
GTTCTCGACGAGCTCCCGCCGGTCACCGTGCTGACCGGTCGCAACGGGTGCGGCAAGACGAGCGTCCTCGAAGCCGCGTTCCTCTTGTGCGGCCTTTCGAACGCGAGCCTCGTTTTCTCCTTGGCCTCGTTCCGAGGCCTACCCGTGGTAGCAGGGGCGGACACGCCGTTCCGCGCCCTGTTGCCCGATCTCGAGGAAGGCGAGAGCGCGCTCGTCGAAGGCGCGACGGACCGTCATCACGGGGGCGACGGCCGGCTCGCTCTGGAAATCGTCGGGATCACCGCTCCGATCGGTGCAGGGCCGGTCACCGAGCCGAAGGCGCGCCTGGTCGGCCTCGAGTTCCGGTCGCGATCGCGAAGCGGCGAGCGCAAAGGCTCGGTGAAATGGGAGCCGGCCCCGATCGGACCCGTGGCACCGGTCCTCGAGCTCGGACCGATGCGTGTCGAGAGCGTGCCGGGTCTGCGTTCCGAAATACCGGAAAACCCCGATCTTTTACCGGCCCGCTACCTGCGGCCGCACCCGCAAGCGGTAATGGGCGAGTTGCACGGATTGCTCAACGAATATGTAAAAAGACAAGCAACTGAACGCGTGTTGCAACTGATCCGCCTCGTCGCCTCCTCGGTGAGCGTGTTGCAGCCTCTCGTCGAGCGTGAGCAGCCGATGATCTACGTTGGCATTGGCGCGAAACAATTGTTTCCTGCTCAGATACTAGGCGGCGGATTCATGAACATGCTGCAGTTGGCCATCTTTATGTGCGATGATATCGCGGAATTGATCCTTGTGGACGAGATCGAGGACGGTTTGCATTATTCCGTGTTACCATCGCTGGCCGACGCCATCCTCGCCTTCGCGCGCCAGCATCGCAAGCAATTCCTGATCGCGACCCATTCGCTCGACGTCGTCCGAGCGTTCGCCGAAGCGGCCGCCACCACGCCGGAAACCCTGGCCTTTTTCAAGCTCTATCGACGCGGCGAGGAGACGAAGGCCGAACGTTTCGATGTCGGGCAATGGAAAGATCTCGAGGAGGTCGGTGGCGAGATCGGTCGAGCCGGCTCGTCCGGGCGTAAACGAGCCGAGCGAACGGATCCACAGGCCGCGGCGAGCGAGTCTCGCCGGACAATCTGTCGAGCACCTCTTCCTCGTCGAAGGAAAAGCCGAAGAAAGTCTTCTCGAAGAGATGATACGGCGTGAAGGGTACGATTGCAGCAAGATTGAAATCGTCTGTGTGCAAGGGGTGAATAATTTGAGTCATGTGTTGCGCGCGTTGGTAACCGAACCGGAGTGGACGAAGCTCCTCTCGGCGACCGTGATTCTCGATGCGGACGATGATCCGAAAGGCCGTTCGGACAGCATCCGGGATGCGTTTCGTGACAGAGCCGGCCTCTCTCCACGAGCGGCGCGCGAAGGAAAACAGAAAGGCTTCGTTGCTGAGAACGGAATTCGGTACGCCGCTTGGCTCGCGCCGGGGAACGGTCGACGCGGACAGATCGAAGACCTCGTTTGCGAAACGATCGATCAGCGCGTTCGCGAACACATTTGCGATCTTTGGCGATCCGTGCACGGCGATGAAGGCGAGCGCCCGTCGTCGAAAGCCGAAGTTGCGATTTTTATTGCGCTGTGCGCGAATCGCGGTCTCG
>JANWZN010000309.1 GCA_025054575.1 Geminicoccaceae bacterium
GAGCGCCTCGGCGCGGGCCAAAAGATCGCGGGTGGCGGCAAGGCGCACGCCGGCGGCCTCGGCCCGAGCCGCGGCCAGCAGGGCCGCCGCCGCCTCCGGATCCGACGCGGCCACGAGATGTTCGGCGCGCAGGAGCGGATCGCGGGCCGCGTACCAGTCGGCCGCCCGGCGGTGCAGCGCGCGTCGGCGCTCCTGCAGGAGCGAGGCGTAGACGCTCTCGCGGATCAGCGCGTGGGCGAAGAGGAAATCGGCGCCGTGCGGCCGCACGAGGTCGCGCCGGACGAGCTCGGCGCGGTCGGCCTGCGGATCGTCGGCGACCGCCCGCAGCGCCTCGAGCTCGAAGCGCTGGCCGAGGACCGAGGCCGCCTGGAGCAACGCCCGGTCGCGCGCGGCGAGGCGGTCGACGCGGGCGAGCACCAGGCTCTGCACCGTCTCGGGCAGCGCGTCCTCGCGCCGGTCGAGCGTGCTGCGCGCGAGCTGTTCCAGGAACAGCGGGTTGCCGCCCGAGCGCGCAGCACAGCGGCCCGCCGCCTCGGCCTCGGCGGCGAGCAGCCGGCTCGCGAGCGCCTCCGCCTCGGCAGCAGCGAGCGGCCCGAGCTCGATCACGGCCACGGGCGCGTCGGCCGCGAGCGCCCGCCAGCCGCGCTCGAGCGGATCGCCCTCCGGCCGGCTAGTGAGGACGAGGAGGGCGGGGCATTCGGGCACGGTCCGGGCGAGCAGAGCGAGCTCGCCGAGCGTCGTCGGATCGGCCCAGTGCAGGTCCTCGACCAGGAGGAGCCGCGGTCGTTCGGCGGCGGCCGTGCGCAGGAGGGCTGCCAGCGCGCGGGCGCGACCCTCGTCGCGGGTCGGCTCGTCCATGGCGGCGCGCAAGGCGGCGAGCTCCGGCGCCAGCGCCCCGCCCAAGAGATCGAGCAGGTGCAGGCGGAGCTCGGCTGCGAGCGCCGCCCGCTCGATCGCTCGCAGGGCCGCGCGGGTGCGCTCCTCGGGCGGCGCGGTCGGGGCGAGCCCGAGCAGGCCCAGCGCCAATTCGGTCCCGACCCGCGCCCGGCTGCCGCCGCCGAAGTCGAGCAGCAGCGCCTCGTGCACCCGAAAGCCGCGCGCACCGGCCAGAAGCTCGCGCGCAAGGCGCGACTTGCCGATCCCGGCCTCACCGCGTACGAGCACGGTCCGCCCGGTGCGCTCGCGACGGCAGCAGCGCAGCAGGCCCCGCAGCTGGGCGAGCTCGGCCGCGCGGCCCATGAAGGGGGTCGAAGGTGCCGCGGGCTCGGGCGGGGCGCCGGTCTCGAGGTAGAACGCGCGGATCGGACGATCGAGCCCGTCGAGGGCGAGCGCGCCCGCCTCGCGGAAGGGGAAGCTGCCGCGCGCCGCCCGCCGGACCGCCTCGGCGGCCAGGATCTCGCCCGCGCCGGCGCGGTCGGCCAGCCGTGCCGCGAGGTTCACGGCGTCACCGGTGACCGTGTAGGCGCTGTGCGCCTCGGAGCCCGTGGGGCCGGCCACCACCTCGCCGAGTGCCAGGCCCACATGCGCTTGAAGCGGCGGCTCGCCGGGGCCCGAGATCGCGGCCACGGCCTCGATCAGCGCGCGGGCGCAGC
>JANWZN010000030.1 GCA_025054575.1 Geminicoccaceae bacterium
CCGGCTCCCGGTCACCGGCCGCGCGCTTAGGCGCGTGCGGGCGGTGCCGGGATCAGGCGTGGACGGGCACCTTCCGGGGTGCGTCGGCCTTACCGAAATAGCTGTGCTTCAAGGAGCGCTGGTTCTCGTAGATCGAGCCTTGGTGGCGCGCCGGCGGCAGCGGCAGGCGGACCGGGACGGGCTCGAGGCGCGGTGCCACCGGATCGGTGCTGCCGCAGAGCAGGAGCGCGTTCCACTCCTCCATGCTCTTGGGCATGAGCGAGGGCACGAGCGGCCAGGCATCCGCGGCGCGGTACTGGAAGAGGAGGAGACGGCGCGGCCGGTTCGAGGTGTTGACCGCCGAGCCGTGCACCGTGCGGGCGTGGTGGATCGAGATCGAGCCCGCGGGCCCGACGCACGGCACGGCCGCATCGTAGTCGACCTCGCGCCGCTCGGGGTCCATCGCACCGCAGAAATAGCCCTCCTCGTCGTGATGGTCGAAGATCGGGCCCTTGTGGGTGCCGGGAATGCAAAGGAGCGGGCCGTTCTCGAGGGCGACGTCGTCCATGAAGACGCCCACGGCAGCGAGATCGTCGTTGGTGTGCGGGTAGAAGGCCCAGTCCTGGTGCCACTCGACCGCCGCACCGTAGCCCGCGGCCTTCATGTTGAGCTTAGAGGTGTCGAAGCGGATGGCGGGGGCCACGAGCTTCTGCAGGATCGCGAGGATGTTGGGGTGGCGCATCACCCGCTCGAAGGCGGGGTGGACCTTGTGCGGGGTCTTGATGCGGCGGACTCGGGGTTCCTCGGGCGTGTGGCTGTCCTCGAGGTCGTAGACCTCGTCGTGGGTGCGCACCTCGCGCGCTTTTTCGACGAGCGCGTCGGTGACCGCGCGCAGCTCGGCCACCTCGGCCGGGCTCAACACGTTCTCGACGACGATGAAGCCGTCCCGGCGGTAGCGCTCGACCTGCGCGTCGCTGATCATCCCTCGACCCTCCCCGATGGAAACGTTGTCATCGTAGCGTCCGAAACAGCCGGCCGCAACGATCCGACGGAACGGGCAGGCCTGCGTGCAGCGCAGAGGCGAGCTGTGGCTGCGAGGCAAGCGGTTGTGCGATCCGCCGCACCGGCTAGGCTCGCTTGCCGACCGCGACGAGCACCGGCCGCCGACGCGATGATTCCGGACGAGATCGAGCCCCTCGCGAACAGCCTGTGGACCGCGACCGCGCCGCCGGGGCCGTCCTGCCCGCCGCTCGAGGGCGAGGTCGAGGCCGAAGTCGCGATCGTGGGCGGCGGCTACACCGGTCTTTCGGCCGCGCTGCATCTGGCCGAGCGGCGTGTCTCGGTCGTGCTCCTCGAGGCGCACGAGCCGGGCTGGGGTGCTTCCGGGCGCAACGGCGGCCAGGTGATCCCGGGGCTCAAGGAGGACCCGGACGCGGTCGAGCGGATCTTGGGGCCGACCTTCGGCCGACGGGCCGTGCGGCTTTCGGGCGAGGCGCCCGATCTCGTGTTCGACCTCGTGGCCCGCCACGGTATCGCGTGCGGGGCCGTGCGGGCGGGCTGGATCCAGCCGGCACCCGACGAAGCCGGGGTGGCGCTGCAACGCGAGCGGGTCCGGCAGTGGGAGCGGCGCGGCGCGCCGGTCGCATGGCTCGACCGCGGGGCGGTGAGCGCGGCCCTCGGCACCGGCCTCTATCTGGGCGGGCTCCTCGACCGGCGGGCCGGCAGCCTGCAGCCGCTCGCCTATGCGCGCGGGCTCGCCGCTGCGGCGATCCGGGCCGGGGCGCGGATCTGCGGCCGCTCGCCGGCCTTGCGGTTGGAGCGGGCAGGCGCCGGCTGGCGGGTGCGCAGCCCTCGGGGTGCCGTGCGGGCGCGCACGGTCTTGCTCTGCACCAACGGCTACAGCGACGGGCTCCTGCCCGGGCTCGCCCGAGCGCTCGTGCCGGTCGTCTCGGTGCAGGTGGCGAGCGCGCCTTTGTCCGAGAACGTCCGCCGCTCGATCCTGCCGGGCGGCGAGGCGGCCTCCGACACCCGAAGGCTGCTCGTCTATTTCCGGCTCGATCCGGAGGGCCGGCTCGTGATCGGCGGGCGCGGTGCGGCGAGCGAGCGCGGCGTGCGCGCGGCGCAAGCGCGGCTGCGCCGGCTCGCGCAGCGGATGTTCCCGCAACTGCCCGACGATCTCGTGTGGGAGCGGGCCTGGGGCGGGCGCGTGGCGCTGACCGAGAACCATCTGCCGTTTTTGGTCGAACCGGCACCGGGTCTGGTCGCGGCCGCTGGTTACAACGGCCGCGGCGTAGCGATGGCGACCGCTATGGGCCGGGTGCTGGCCGACAAGGCCTCGGGCGTGCCGGACGACGAGCTCGACTTTCCGCTCACCCGGCTGCGGCCGATCCCCTTCCACGCGCTGCACCGGCCGGCGATGGCACTCGCCGTCGCCGCGAAAGCGGTGCGGGACAGGCTGGGCTTTTGAGCCGGGCGGCCGGTGCGCCGGCCGGTCGGGGCGATCAGTGCAAGCGAGGGCGACGCATCATCTGCTCGCGATCGATCGAGCGGAGCGTGCGGTCGAGCCGGCGGCCGTTGCGCACGAGCAGAAGCGGCACCTCGACCCCGGCCTCGCCGAGCCCCCAGATCTTGCGCCAGAGATCGGCGAGATCGACCACGGCGCGGCCGGCGACCGCCACCACGAGGTCGCCGCGCTGGATGCCGCCGCGCTCGGCCGGGCTGCCGGGTGCCACCCCGCTCACGACGAGCCGTTCGCCGTCCTCGACCACGTAGATGCCGAGCCAGGGCCTGGCCGGCCGCTCGACGCGGCCCTTGCGCAGGATATCGTCGAGCACGGGTGCGAGGAGATCGATCGGCACCACCATGTTGGCGCCGCTCCGCCGAGCGGGCCCGGCCTCGGCCTCGAGCAAGAGCGAGCCGATGCCGACGAGCCGCCCGTCGGGTCCGATCAGGGCCGCACCACCCCAATGCGGGTGGGCGGGTGCGGTGAAGAGCGCCTCCTCGAGCAGATATTCCCAGTAGCCGGCGAATTCCCGCTTGCCGATCAGCCGGGCCTGGACCGCCGCGGCCGGGCCACCGCAGGCGGCCAGGATCACGGGCTCGCCGAGCCGCAGCGCGGCCGCCGTGCCCATGGCGATCCCAGGGACCGGCAACCGGCCCATGAGAAGAAGAACACCGAAGCCGGTCGCGAAATCGTAGCCGAGCACGTGCGCCTCGACCGCGCCGCCCTTGGCCGAGGTCAGCCGGACGCGCTCGGCCTCGCTCACCAGATAACCGATCGTGACCGCGAGCCTGCCGCCCTGCAGCAAGACCGCGCTGCCCTCCCGCTCGGTGCCGAGGATGGTCGCGGTGAAGGCATCCTCCGGGATCTCCGCCCTGAGGGCCAGGACGGAGTCCAACACCCGCTCCAGCTCGAACTCGCAGCTTTCGGGCCTCGGCCGCAGAACGGGCGGGATCGACCAGTCGGGCTCGTCGCTCACCTGGGGGCCTCGCGGTGCAGCGCGTGTCTCCAGGTGGAACACCCGTGCTGCGCGCGCGTCAACCGCCCGAGGCCCACGCTGGGCAGGGCCCGTGATCGCTGCTAGGGCCGTGGACGAAAGGGCGGGCGAGGAGGGGCCATGAGGTACGTCATCGAGCCGCCGCCGGTGGCGACGGTGCCGGTCGTGGGCGGCGGGCTGTTCCCGGTCCGCCGGGTCTACTGCATCGGCCGCAACTACGCCGCCCACGCGGTCGAGATGGGCGGCGATCCGAACCGCGAGCCGCCCTTCTTCTTCCAGAAGAACCCGGACGATCTCGATCCTTCCGGCCGCTTCCCCTATCCGCGCCGCTCGAGCAACGTCCATCACGAGGTCGAGCTCGCCGTGGCCCTCGCCGCGGGTGGCGAGGACATCCCGGTCGAGCGGGCGCTCGCCTGCGTCTTCGGCTATGCGGTCGCGATCGACATGACCCGCCGCGACCTCCAGGACGAGGCCAAGAAGCTGCAGCGGCCCTGGGAGATCGCCAAGGCCTTCGCCCGTTCGGCGCCGATCGGCGAGCTCGTGCCGGCGAGCGCGATCGGTCATCCGAGCCGCGGTGCCGTCACGCTCGCGGTCGACGGCGAGCTGCGGCAGAGCGGGGATCTCGCACAGATGATCTGGAAGGTGCCCGAGATCGTGGCGACACTTTCACAATACTTCACGCTCGCCCCGGGCGACGTGATCCTCACCGGCACGCCCTCGGGCGTGGGCCCGGTCGGCCGTGGCCAAGTGATGGAAGCGGCGATCGAGGGCGTCGGGCGACTGCGGGTCGAGGTGGTCTAGCGCGGGCTCGGGTCACGGCCCGACCTATCGAGGGCCGAAAAATCGATCCACGGAAGGGACCGCGCCGTCGCGCCATCGGAGCGATCCGGTCCCGCCACGCGGGCGCCTACGCTGCTGCCCCGCCCCGACCATGCCGGCGAGCCGACGGCCCCGCCGCGCCCCTGTGTGCCGGCCTTCCGCCAGGATCGCAGCCGCCGTCCCCGGCCGCTCGATCGGCGCCCGAGGGTGCGACCGCCGACGACATGGTGCGCGGTGACCCCGATCACAGCCAAAACCGGAAAAGGGAACTATCGGTCATAGTACGATCGTATGGGAGGATCGCCCGTGACGACGCTGCTCCCCGAGCGAGCCGCTGCCTCGGATCGGCTCGGCTGCGCGATCGACGCGCGGGCGCGCTCCCGCGCCCCGTCCGCCGATGCCGCCCAGGTGCGGATCGCGGATCTCTTGGGCCTCGCTGTCTTCGTCCTCGATCGCGACGGTGCCTTGGTCGCGGCCTCGGGCGCGGCCCGGCGCCTGCTCGCCGAAAAGACGATCCTGCTCCTCGACGGCGCGGTCGTGCGTGCTCGACACGACCGCGCCGAGCGAGCGCTCCTTGATCTGGTGCGGCGGCGGTCGCTGTCCGTGACGAGCGAGAGCATTCCGGTGCGGCTGGACGCGGGGGACGGTGGCCCCGCGTTTCTCGGCCTTCTCGTCTACCTCGGCGACGAGGCCGTGTTGCTCGGTCGGGTGCGGTTCGACCAGCACGTCCCATCCACCGAAGCGCTCCGGGTCTGGTTCGGTCTGACGTCGCGCGAGGCGGAGCTCTGCCGGCTCGTCGCCCGCGGCTGGTCGCCCGAGCGGGCGGCGCGCGCCATGGGCGTGGCGCCGGCTACCGCCCGGGTCCATCTGCGCAACGTGTTCCAGAAGCTGAGGCTGTCGCGCCAGAGCGAGCTGGCTTTCGTTGTCGGATCGCTTCCTGCTCTCGAACTCGGGGAGGATGGTCACGCAAAATATTCGACACATGACTAACTCCTTTACAATAACAAATTTATTTATATGCTGAGCCGTATGGCCAATCTATTGTTGCTCCACTCGACGCTTCGGTCGAGCATCAAGAGAAGTGGAGACCGACATGTCTGCGAAGAACGAAACCAGCGAGCAGAGCGAGCGGGATTGCGGCTGCGGCGGGCGGGACCAGCGCCCCGGCGAGACCGGTGGCGGCGTCGGCAGCGGCCACACCATGGTGAGCAGCGAGGGCGGCGAGGCCGTCCCCGCGGGCGAAGCGGCGGTCGCCGCCGATCTCGTGAGCGAGGGGTTCGAGGGCACGCCCAAGATCGGCGAACTCGAGGCGATCGCCGGGTTCGACCCGCTCCGCCCGCTCGGCGAGGGGCTGCCGCCCGCGATCCTCACCGAAGACCTCGCGAAGCTCGGCGAGTGCCGGCCCGAGGGAGCACCGCCCGAGACGGTGTGCGGGTCCGACGACCGGGTCCACATCACCGCCGTCACCGCCGCGCCCTGGCGGTGGATCGCCAAGCTCGTCATCACCTGGCCGAACGGAGCGAGAGGCGGCTGCACCGGCTGGTTCATCGGGCCGCGGGCGGTGATGACCGCCGGCCACTGCGTCTACTCCCGAGCCCATGGCGGCTGGGCGCGGTCGGTCGAGGTGATCCCCGGCATGAACGGCACGCTGCGGCCCTACGGCTCGATGGTCGGAACGAGCTTCCGCAGCGTCACGGGGTGGACCCGGGACGCGGATCCGAACTACGACTACGGTTGCATCGTTCTGCCGAGCCCGTCGCTCGGCACCACGGTCGGCTGGTTTGGCTTCGCCGCGCTGACTGATGCCACGCTCATGGGCCTGGTTGCCAACAATTCGGGATATCCGGGCGACAAGGCCTTCGGCACGCAGTGGTTCAACGCCGGTCGGATCACCGCGGTGACCGCACGCAAGGTCTACTACATGCTCGACACCTATGGCGGTCAGAGCGGCAGCCCGACCTGGCGCCTGCTCAATGGTCAGCGCCACGCGATCGGAATCCACGCCTATGGCGGCTGCCCGAACAGCTCGACCCGGATCACGACCGAGGTCTACAACAACATGCTCGCCTGGAGGAGCCTCTGAAGGATCGGGCGGGCGGGGCTGCAGCCCGCCCGCCTGGCCCCCACTCGGGAGGATGCGATGCTGCTCGATGCCGTCCTCGAGGCCGTGATGGAGAGCTGGCCGCTCCAGCTCCGTCTGCGCACCGATCACGAGCGGCTCGAGGTCGTGCTCGACGAGAACGCGATCGTCGAGCGCGCCAGCCGCCGCGTCGAGCCGGGCACGCTGCGGCCCGGGCAGCGTGTTCGCATCGAGCTCGCTTCGACCATCGGCGCGGGACGCACGGCGCGGCGGGTGACGATCCTGGACTGATGGCCCAACCGCCGCCCGTCGTCGCGCGCTCAATCCCCGATCGTCTCGGAGGCTTCCTTCTTGTGGCGCAACAGGGCCATGAGGCGGCGATCGCGCCAGCGCTGGCGGTGCGCGATCTCCTCGGCCGAGAGGCGCAGCCGGCGCGACTGCTCGATCTCGTCGAGGACCGGGCCGGTCCAGTCGGGCCGCGGCAGGGCACTGTTCAGCACCGAGTCGAAGACGCTCCGGTATCGCAAGACGTAATCGCGGATTCCGCCGGGTGCGTTGAGATCGCCCACCTCGAACGGACCGGCGAAGCACCAGCGCAGGGCCAGCCCGTCGCGCAGGCCGATGTCGACCTCCTCGGCGGTGCAGATCCCCTCCGCCACGAGCTTGAACGCTTCTTCGACGAGTGCGGCCTGCAGCCGGTTCATCACGAACCCGTCGAGCTCGCGGGTCAGGCGGATGATCGAATGGCCGAGCCCGCGCATCACCGTCTCGGCCGCGAGGATGGTCTCCATGCTCGTCCAGGGCGCTGGGCAGAGCTCGACCGCCGGGATCAGGTAGGGCGGATTGAGCGGGTGGACGACGAGGCAGCGCGCGCGCCCCGGCAGATCCCCGGTGAAGCGCGAGGGCAGGATCGCCGAGGTCGAGGAGGCGAGCACGGCCTGCGGTGCCGCGAACCGGTCGAGCGCCGCCCAGAGCTCCCGCTTCACCTCGAGCCGCTCGGGGGCGTTCTCCTGGACCCAGGCGGCGTCGAGAAGCGCCGCGTCGAGCCGCGGCGCGGGCTCGAGCCGGGCCCGGGCCACGTCCCGCGCGGCCGCATCGAGCAGGCCGTTCTCGACCAGGTCGAGGAGCAGCCGGTCGATCGTGGCGAGCGCGGCCTCCACCGCCCCCTCGACCGGATCGAACAGGCGCACCCGCCACCCGCCCCGGGCGAAGTCGATCGCCCAGGCCCGCCCGATCAGCCCGCAGCCGACCACGGCGCAGATCTTCTCGTTCTCCAAGGCGGCCTCCCCGTCCGGTGACCGCGACTGGCTAGACGGCAGCCGCGGCGGGCGTCAACGAGGGGCGGGACCGCGCGGGAGGCGAGCGAGTGGGCCGTGTCACCGTGCTCTCGGGGCTCTTCGCCAAGGGGCCGGCCGCTGTGCTGGTGGAAACCGGCCGCGCGCGGCTCCTGCTCGATCTCGGGCGGGGGCCCGAGCCCGGTGCCGAGGTGCCGCTCGAGGGGGTCGGACGGGTCGACGCGCTCTTGCTCTCCCACGGCCATGTCGACCATGCCGGGGCGCTCGACCGGCTCGCCGCGATCGGCGATCCGCCGGTCTGGGCTACGGCGGACCTGCGGGCGCTGCGCCCGCTGCCGCCGGGCGGCACGCTGCCGCTTGCGGGTGCGGTCGAGATCGCGGGGGTGCGGGTGCGCACCGGCCGCGCCGGCCACGCCCCGGGCGGGGTCTGGCTGCATCTCGGGGTGGGCGAGGGGCTGCTCTACACGGGCGATCTCTTCGACCGCTCGCCCGTCTGGGTCCTCGATCCGCCGCCTGTGGCGGGGACGCTCTTGCTCGACGCCTCCTACGGGCTCGACCCGACCCCGCTCGAAGAGCGCCGCCGGGCGCTCCTCGATGCCCTCGACCGACCGCGCATCCTCCTGCCAGCGCCCGCCGACGGCCGCGGTCCGGAGCTCTTCCTGGCGATCGCCGAGGCGAGCGGCCGCCCGCCGGTCCTCTGCCCGCGCACGCGGGCCCTGCTCACCCGCATTCTGGCCGAGGCGGGAGCGAGCCTGCGCGATGGGGTGGCCGAGCGGCTCGCAGCCGCGCTCGCAACGGCCGCATCCTGGTCGGAGGATCCCGAGGGCGTCCTGATCGCCCATGGCGCGAAGCTCGACGAGGGGCCGGCTGCGAGCCTGGCGCGGCGCTGGGCGGGGCGAAGCGACGCCCGGATCGTGCTCACCGGCCGCGTCCCGCGGGGCTGCCCGGCGCGCGAACTCCTCGAGCGGGGTGCTGCGATCCAGCGCCGCTGGCCGGTCCACCCCGATCGGGTGACTGTCGAATCGGTGGTGGCGGCGGTGCGGCCGAAGCGGCTCGTGCCGCTGTTCGATCCGGCCCCGGACCCGAGGCTCTGGGCGGCCGCCTTTCCCGGTGTGGCGATCCTCCTCGATCGCGCGCTGGCCC
The DNA here is from genome assembly GCA_025054575.1 of Geminicoccaceae bacterium. Classification (GTDB taxonomy): domain Bacteria; phylum Pseudomonadota; class Alphaproteobacteria; order Geminicoccales; family Geminicoccaceae; genus JANXAZ01. The sequence continues at coordinate 8,814 of JANWZN010000030.1, forward strand.
TCGATCCCTGACGCCACCCGGCCGTCACGAACGCGTCACGATGGGCGCCTAACGCCGCGCCGTGGCCGACGCGGGAGGAGAAAGGGATGCGCGCGGGCTGGACGGGGATCGTGGCGCTATTGTTGGCGGGGCTCGTGAGCGCGGCCCAAGCGGCCGAGAAGCTCGTGCTCTACACTTCGCAGCCGACCGACCAGATGAAAGCCGTTCTCGATCTCTTCAAGAAGGTCGAGCCGGCGATCGAGGTCGAAATGTTTCGCTCCGGTACCACCGAGGTGATGAACAAGCTCGCGGCCGAATTCGCAGCCGGCGCCCCGCAAGCCGACGTCTTGTTGATCGCGGACGAGGTCGCGATGAGCCAGCTCGCCCGCGAGGGCCGGCTCATGCCCTATCCGGAAGCCCCGGTCGCCCGCTTCCCGAAGAGCTTCTACGACCCGCAGATGCGCTGGTTCGGGACCAAGGTCATTACGACGGGCATCGTCTACAACACGAACCTCGTGAAGGAGCCGCCCAAGAGCTGGAACGATCTCCTTCGACCCGAGGCCAAGGGTCGGGTGATCATGCCTTCGCCGCTCTATTCCGGGGCGGCCGTGATCCACGTCGGCACGCTCGTCGAGCAGCCCGGCTTCGGCTGGTCCTACTTCGAAAAGCTCGCGCAAGCCGGCACGCTCTCCGCCCGCGGCAACGGTGCTGTGCTCGATGCCGTGGCCAAGGGCGAGCGGGCCTATGGCATGCTGATCGACTACATGGCCTTCAACGCCAAGGCCAAGGGCTCGCCGGTCGACTTCGTCTTCCCCGTCGAGGGTGTCACTGCCATCACCCAGCCGGTGGCGATCCTCGCAACCGCCCGGAACGTCGCCGCCGCCAAGAAGTTCGTCGATTTCCAATTGTCCGAGGCGGCGCAGCGCCAGGCCGTGGAGCAGAGCTACATTCCGGCGATGGAGGGGATCGCGCCGCCGCCCGCCTTCCCGCCGGTCGAGACGATCAAGATCGTCACGGTCGACCCCGAGATCCTCGTGCGCAAGGACGAGGAGAACAAGAAGCGGTTCGCCGACCTGTTCGGTGGCTGAGGCGAGCCGTTTTCGAGCCCTGCCGGGAGCGGGCGAGCCGGGCTGGCTCGCCCGCCTCGGCCGCGGCGAACTCGAGCGCGCGCTGCTGCTCGTTCTCGTGGCCCTCTATGTCGGGCTCTTCTGCGTCCTGCCGCTTGTGCGGCTGGCACTCGAGCTCGTCTTCGCCGGCGAGAAGGGGCTCCTGGCCGAGGTCCTCGCCGCACGGAGCACCCGGCGGGCACTCTGGAACACCCTCGAGGCGGCGAGCCTCTCGGCAGCCCTCGCCGTCCTGTTGGGGGCGCTCTACGCGCTCGCAACCGGCCTCTTCGATCTGCGCGGCCGGCGTCTGGCGAGCTTGCTGTTCCTCTTGCCGATCCTCGTCCCGGCCCAGATCGCAGCGATCGCCTGGCTGCAGCTCCTTAGCCCGGCGAGCCCGATCCTGGCCCTTCTCGGCCTTTCCCCCGAGCCGGGTGCCAAGAACCCGCTCTATTCGCGCGAGGGCGTCGTGCTCCTCCTGGCCCTCGAGCACGCGACGATGCCGTTTTTGACCGTCCGCGCCGGGCTCGCTGCGATTCCGGTCGAGCTTTTGGAGGCGGCGCGCAACGCCGGGGCGGGGCCCTTGCGCGTGCTCGTGGGCATCGTCCTGCCGCTCCTGCGCCCCGCACTCTGGGCCGGGGGCGCGCTCGCCTTCGTGGCGGCCTTGGGCAATTTCGGGATCCCGGCACTGCTCGGCATTCCGGGCCGCTACACCCTGCTCACGAGCCTGATCTATCAGCGCCTCTCGGGGTTCGGCCCGCGTGTGTTGCCGGAGGTCGCGGTGCTTGCGGGCCTGCTCGCGCTGCTCGCGGTCGCAGGCCTCGCCGTGCAGGCCGCAGCCGGGCGCGGTGTCGCAGCCGGGGCCGGTCGCAGCCCGCTCGAGAGCCCGCCCTTCGCGCTCGGCCGCGCGCGTCTTCTGATCGAGCCGTTCCTTTGGAGCTTCCTTCTGTTCGTGACGGTGGTGCCCCTTGCGGCCCTGGTCGCGAGCGCGCTCGTCCCGGCCGTGGGCGTGCCCTTGACGCTCGAGACGCTGACCTTGCGCCATTTCGAGCTCCTGCTCGCGGCGCACGGGGCCGTGCCGCGGGCCTTCGTCAACAGCCTGCTGCTCGCCGCGGTCGCGGCCGCTGCCACCGCCGCGGCGAGCCTGCCGCTCGCTTGGCTCGTCCATCGCGCCCGCTCGCGCCTCGCGCGCCTCTTCGATCTCTTGGCCGATGCACCCTGGGCGTTGCCCGGCATCGTGCTCGCGATCGCGGTGATCCTCGTGTTTCTCAAGCCCTTGCCGATCCTGGGCGTGTCGCTCTACGCGACGCTCGCGATCCTGCTCGTCGCCTATGCCGGCCGGTTCTTGGCCCTAGCCTTGCGGCCGATCGCAGCGGGCGTCCAGCAGATCGAGCCGGCGATGGAGGAGGCGGCGGCCAATCTCGGTGCGCGTCCCTTGCGCCGGCTCGTGGGCATCCACCTGCCCCTCCTCCTGCCCTCGCTCGCAGCCGGGGCGCTGCTCGTCTTCATGACCGCGCTCAACGAGCTCACGGTCTCGGCGCTTCTGTGGTCGACCGGCAACGAGACCCTCGGCGTGGTCGTCTTCATGCTCTACGACGAGGGCAACAGCGGCGGGGCGGCGGCGGTCGGCACGGTCGCGGTCCTGGCGGTGCTGATGCTGGCCGCTGCGGCCTCGCTGCTGGCACGGCTCGCGGGCCTGCCGCGCGGCGTCCTGCCCTGGCAGGGCTGAGGCGGGCGGTGTCGCGCGTCCTGGCGAGCCGCGCCGATCCGCACTACCTTGGGCTCGAGCCTGCGGCCGGCGCTCGCCCGACCGAGACCGACCGGCCGGCCCATCCGAACCGTTTTCGAAGCGGACTCATGACCGAGCTTTCGCACATCCGCAACTTCGCGATCGTGGCGCACATCGACCACGGCAAATCGACGCTGGCCGATCGGCTGATCGAGAAGTGCGGCGGTCTCGATCCGCGCGAGATGACCTCGCAAGTCCTCGACTCGATGGACATCGAGCGCGAGCGCGGCATCACCATCAAGGCGCAGACCGTCCGGCTGCGCTATCGAGCGAGGAACGGCGAGGACTACGTCTTCAATCTCATCGACACGCCCGGCCATGTCGACTTCGCCTACGAGGTGAGCCGCAGCTTGCGGGCCTGCGAGGGGGCGCTCCTGCTCGTCGACGCCACCCAGGGGGTCGAGGCGCAGACGCTCGCCAACGCCTACCAGGCGATCGACGCCGACCTCGAGATCGTGCCCGTCCTCAACAAGATCGATCTCCCGGCGGCCGATCCCGAGCGGGTCAAGCAGCAGATCGAGGACATCATCGGCCTCGACGCCAAGGACGCGCTCATGATCTCGGCCAAGACCGGGCAGGGCGTGGACGAGCTCCTGGAGGCCATCGTGCATCGTCTGCCGCCGCCCGCGGGCGATCGCGAGGCCCCCTTGCAGGCGCTCGTCGTCGATTCCTGGTACGACCCCTATCTCGGTGTCGTGACGCTCGTGCGGGTCAAGAACGGGAAGCTCGAGCGCGGCCTCAAGATCCGCTTCATGGGCACGGGCGCGGTCCACACCATCGACCGGATCGGCGTCTTCACCCCCAAGCCCTTGCAGGTCGACGGGCTCGGGCCCGGCGAGGTCGGCTACATCACGGCCGGCATCAAGGAGATCGCCGATGCCCGCGTGGGTGACACGATCACCGACGACCGCAAGCCCGCGGCCGAGCCCCTGCCGGGCTTCCGGCCGAGCCAGCCGGTCGTCTTCTGCGGCATGTATCCGACCGATGCCGCCGATTACGAGACGCTGCGCGACAGCCTCGCCAAGCTGCGGCTCAACGATTCGAGCTTCGTCTTCGAGCCCGAGAGCAGCGGTGCACTCGGTCTCGGCTTCCGCTGCGGCTTTCTCGGGCTCTTGCATCTCGAGATCATCCAGGAGCGGCTCGAGCGCGAGTTCGGCCTCGATCTCGTGATCACCGCACCCTCGGTCGTCTATCGGGTGCACACGACCGACGGGAAGGTGATGGAGCTGCACAATCCCTCGGACTACCCGGATCCGACCCGGATCGACCATGTCGAGGAGCCCTGGATCAAGGCCACGATCCTCGTCCCCGACGAGTTCCTCGGCAAGGTCCTCGAGCTCTGCCAGGAAAAGCGCGGCATTCAGCAGGAACTCACTTACGTCGGCAACCGGGCCATGGTGGTCTACCGGTTGCCTCTGAACGAGGTGGTCTTCGACTTCTACGACAAGCTCAAGTCCTGCACGCGCGGCTACGCGAGCTTCGACTATCAGCTCGACGGCTACGGCGAATCGGACCTCGTCAAGGTCGATATCCTGGTCAACGGCGAGCGGGTCGATTCGCTCTCGATGATCGTGCACCGCAGCATGGCCGAGAGCCGCGGCCGGGCGGTCTGCGAAAAGCTCAAGGACCTGATCCCGCGGCAGATGTTCCAGGTCGCGATCCAGGCGGCGATCGGCGGCCGGATCATCGCGCGGGAGACCGTCAAGGCGTTCCGCAAAGACGTGCTCGCCAAATGTTACGGCGGCGACGTCACGAGAAAGCGCAAGCTCTTGGAAAAGCAGAAGGAAGGCAAGAAGCGGATGCGCCAGGTCGGGCAGGTCGAGATCCCGCAAGAAGCCTTCCTCGCCGCGCTCAAGATGGGGTGAGGGGGCCCTCATGGCCGGCGGGCCGCTGGTCTCGGTCCTGATCCCGGTCTACCGGGCACACACGACGCTCGCCCGCTGCCTCGCCTCGCTCCTCGCTCAGACCCTTCCCGACTGGGAGGCGGTGATCGCCGTCGACGACGGGGATCCGGGCTATCCCGAGCTGCTGGCTGCGGCCGGGATCGCCGATCCGCGGATCCGCTTCGTGGCCACGGATGGCGTGCGCACCGGAGTGGCGCACGCCCGCAACGTCGCGCTCGCGGCCGCCCGCGGCCGGCTCGCAGCACCGCTCGACGCCGACGACACCATGGCTCCGGAACGGCTCGCCACGCTCGCTCCGCTGGCCCTCGCCCGCGGTGCCGCGAGCGACAATGTCCAGATCCTCGAGGACACCGACGGGGCGCTCCTGCGCCTCTGGCTCGAGCCAGGCGAGGGGACCGTCGAGCTCGATGCCGATCGCCTCCTGGACGATCCGGTCCCGGTTCTGCCTGTGGTCGACCGCGCGCTCGGCATCCGCTGGGTCGAGGTGCCGATCTGCGACGATGTCGTCTTCAACCTCTTGCTGCTCGACCGGCTCGGCTCTTATCCGATCGTGCGCCGGGCGATGCGGGTCTACCGGCAACGGCCCGATTCGGAATGCAACGCGCCCGATGCGGTGTTCCGCGCCGAGGCCGGTTATCGCCGCGTGCTCGCCATGCTCGATTCCGGCGAGCTCGTTCTACGCCCCGAGCTCGCGCAGAAGGTGCGGGCGAGCTTTCGCCGCCGAATCGCTCTGAACGCCGCCTTCGGCCGGGCGCGGGCCAGAGGCTGGGTCGGCTCCTACCAAGCCTTCGTGGCACGCCTCAGCCGATGCGGCCGAGGATCGGAAAGGTCTCGAGGAGCCAGAACGAGAGCTCGTTGAGCCGGCCGGTGACGAACAGGAGCCCCGTGCCGACGAGAAGGGCCCCGGTCGCCCGCTCGACGGTCGGGATCCAGCGCCGCATCCGCCGCAAGCCCGCGACCGCCCGGTCTAGCAGGAGGGCCGCCAGCACGAAGGGCAGGCCGAGCCCGGCGGCGTAAGCGGCGAGCAGCAACGCGCCGCGCAGCACCGTCTCTTCCGTGCCGGCGACGAACAGGATGCCGGCCAGCACCGGGCCCACGCAGGGCGTCCAGCCGAAGGCGAAGGCGAGGCCGATGAGATAGGCACCGAGGAGGCCGGCCGGCTTCTCCGGCTGGAAACGAATGTCGCGGTTCAACAACGCGATCTTGAACACGCCCAAAAAATGCAGGCCGAGCACGATGATCACGACACCGGCGATCTGGGCGAGCACGAGGCTCCATTCGGCGAGCAGCCGGCCCAGGGCACTCGCGGTGGCACCGAGTGTCACGAACACCGTGCCGAAGCCGAGCACGAACATCAGGGAAGCGAGCACGGTGCGCCGGCGCAGCGCCGCGGCCTCTTCGCCGGCCACGCCACCCTGTAGCTGCTCCATCGAGAGCCCGCCCAGAAAGCACAGATAGGGCGGGACGAGCGGCAGGACGCAGGGGCTCAGGAAGGAGAGGACGCCGGCGCCGAAGGCGGCGAGGAACCCGACCTCGAGCATCGACGCCGCCGCCTCAACCGCCCTTGACGACCACGCGCCCGGCCTTGGGCAGGTCGATCACCTTGCGCGCCTCGATGTGGCGGGCGACGAGCTCCCACACCGGCGGCCCCTCGACCCCCTCGTTGACCGAGGCCCAGCCGGCCACGACGTAGCGGCGGGCGGGGTCGATCGGCTGGCCGGTCTTCAAGAAGGTCATCTCCGAGATCCGCCGGCCGATCGGCTGATCGACGTCGATCGTGAAACCCATGCCGCCGACCCGGACCATGTCGCCGCCGCCCTGGTAGTAGGGATCGGTGTTGAAGATGTTGTCGGCGACGTCCTCGAGCACCTCCTTGAGCTGGGCGCCTGTCATCTCGATCCGGTAGACCTGCGGATAGGTCATCGCGGTCTGGGCCCAGACGTCCTCCATCCGGATCGGCTGGTCGGGCAGCAGCGTCGGGCCCCAGCGGAAGCCGGGCGAGAGCGCGATCTCCGCATCGCGCTGCTCGAGGAGTGCTTCGCAGATGAGATCGTCCCAGCTGCCCTGGAAGTTGCCGCGCCGGTAGAGCAGGCTGTTGGTGTGGCCGAGGACACGGTCGAGCTCGGCCCGGAACGGCGCGCGGAGCTCGTCGATCAGCTTCGCCGTCTCGCGATCGGGGCGGATCGCATCCGCGAACACCGGGATGAGCTTGAAGGCGTAGTCCTTGACCTCGCCGTCGCGTACGTCGAGGTCGAGGCGGGCCAGGAACTTGCCGTTGGAGCCGCTGCCGACGACGAGCGTTTTGCCGACCAGGAGCGCCTGCGGCAGCGCATCGTGGGTGTGGCCGGTCAGCACGACGTCGATGCCGGGCACCCGCGAGACGAGCTTGCGGTCGACGTCGAAGCCGTTGTGGCTCAACAGCACGACGAGCTCGGCACCCTCGGCGCGGGCGTTCTCGACGTGCTGGGCGACCCGCTCCTCGCGGATGCCGAACGACCATTGCGGGATCATCCAGCGCGGGTTGGAGACCGGCGTGTAGGGGAAGGCCTGGCCGATCACGGCGATCTTGACGCCGCCGCGCTCGAAGAAGGCGGTCGATTCGAAGACCGGCTCTTCCCATTCGGTGTCGAGCACGTTGCCGCCCAGGAAGGGGAAGCCGAGCTCTTCGACGATCTCTTTGACCCGCTCGGCGCCGTAGGTGAACTCCCAGTGCGCGGTCATCGCCTCCACGCCGAGGGCGCGCAGCACCGCTACCATGTCCGCACCCTTGCGCTGCAGCGTGACCCAGGAGCCCTGCATGGCGTCGCCGCCGTCGAGCAGGAGCGTGCGGCCGTCGCGCTCGGCGCGGATGGCCTTGACGAGCGTGGCGATGCGGTCGATCCCGCCGACCTTGCCGTAGCGCCGGGCGAGCTCGACGAAGTCCTGGTCGGTGAACGCGTGCGCTTGCGCAGTACCGGGCGCGATGCCGAAATGCGCGAGGAAGTCCTTGCCCGTGAGGTGCGGCGGCAGGCCGCGCACCTCGCCGACGCCGATGTTGGTCGAGGGCTCGCGGAACCAGATCGGCACGAGCTGGGCGTGCAGATCGGTCAGATGCAGGATCGTGACGTTGCCGACCGGCTTGAAGGCCAGGAGCTCGGTTTCGGTCAGTCGGTCCTGGGCGGCGAGGCGTCCCGCACGGCCCGGCCCGAGGATCGCGGCGGCGGCAGCGGTGAGGGTGAGAAAATCGCGACGGCTGACCATGCGGTGATCCTCCCCGCGGTATCGAACGAGACGGGCCGCACCCGAGGATGCGGCCCGTGCCGACATGAACGACGGCCGAGGCGGAAGCCTCAAGCGGTGACGTCGATCTTGCTCTCGGCCTTGTAGACGCTGCCGTCGTCGTCGTGCCAGGCCATCGCGAGCGTCCCGCTCTCCTCGACCTTGAGGAAGAAGGAGATGTAGGGGTTCGCCGAGATCGCGGGATGCAGCACCATCTCGCACACCGGCTTGCCGTTGTACTCGCAGGTGAAGCGGTTGATGATCTTGCGCGGGATCGGATTGCCCTGCGCGTCCTTGCGCTGGCCCGATTCCATGACGTGGCTGACGAGCGTCTTGATCTCGACGATCTCGCCCTTCTTGGCGGTCTTCGGAACCTTGATCCGCGGCTTGACGTCGGTCATGGTCGTGTTCCTCCGCTCTCGCTCAGCCGCCGCAGCCGCCGATGGTCACTTTCACCTCGGTCTTGGTCATCCAGACCGAGCCGTCCGACATCTCCGCCACCGCCCAGACGTTCTGGGTCTGGGCGAGCCGCATCCGGGTCGAGAACTCGGCCCGGCCGCTCGATGGTGTGAACTTGAAGCTGCACACGCCGGCTTCGGGGTTGCCGTCGGCCAGGATGTGGATGACCTTGCAGTAATTGTCGGCCGTCATCGGGCTGTCGACCGCGGCGGTGAGCGGCACGGTCTGGCCGTTCTCCGCGATCTGCGGCATCTCGAGGCGGACCTTGCCCTCTTGCGGCGCCTTGTCGCCGATCAGCTCTTTCAAGAGCTTCTGGGCCTTGGCCAGATCGGCCCGTGCCGGGGCGGCGGCCAGCCCGACCCCGCCCATCGCGAGCGCACCCGCGCCCATCGCCTTGATCACCGTGCGGCGGCTCGCCGCGCTCGAACGGATCATCGTCCTCTCCCGTGCTGCTGCACCGCGATCGGTGCGGCCCGCGCGCTTCGGCTTTCCGAGGGCGCTCGCTCAGCCTCCACGCCGCGCCGGCTCGATCCGACGCGCCCTTCTCGTCCCTCGTTCCGGCGACCGGCTTCGCTTCGTCGACCGGGTCGACGGCCGAGCGGCACCCTTGCTCCCCTTGATAAGCGGACGATAATATAAGAGGCAAGGGGCGAGTGGTTGCGACCGTAGGTCGCTAGTGGCACGGTACGGTCGGTCGGGCCCAGGGAGCGTCGCATGGGCGGATCGAAGAGAGCGGGGACGGCGGGGCTGGCGATCGCCGCATGGCTCGCCGCGGACGACGTCGCGGCCTCCGAACTCGTCATGTTCGGCGGCCGGGGCTGCGCCTGGTGCGCGCGGTTCGACGCCGAGATCGCACCCGTCTACGCCAAGACCGAGGAGGGCCGGCGGGCACCGCTGCGTCGGGTCGAACTCGAAGCCGGCACGCCCGACGGCCTCGTGCTCGCGGCACCGGTGCGGTTCACGCCGACCTTCGTGCTGGTCGACGAGGGGCGCGAGGTCGGCCGGATCCAGGGCTATCCCGGCGAGGACTTCTTCTGGGGGCTCTTGGGCACGCTCCTCGAGCGGCTGCCCGCGGAGCCGGCTCGTGGGGCCGGGGAGGGCTGAGCGATGAGGACGAGGCGACGGACGTTGCTGGCCGGGGTCGTGGGTATCGCCGCGGTGCGCGGCGCCGTGGCAGCCACGGTCGAATCGGGCGGTCTCTTGACCCAGTCCTGGTTTCTCCAGTCCTTCCTCGATCTGCGCGAGGATCTCGAAGGTGCCGCAGCCGCCGGCAAGCGCCTCGTCGTCCTGGTCGAGCAGAAAGGCTGTCCGTTCTGCCGCGATCTCCACACCGTCAACTTCGCCGACCCGACGATCACCGATTACGTCCGGGCGCGCTTCGAGGTCGTCCAGCTCGATCTCCACGGCTCGCGCGAGGTGACCGACCTCGACGGGACCAAGCACGAAGAGAAGGCGCTGGCCCGCCGGATCGCCGGCCAGATGACACCGGTCGCGATCTTCCTGCCCGCCCGGCCCGAGGAGGTCGGCGGCCGGCCGGTGCACGAGGCGGCGGTCGCCAAGATGCCGGGCTACCTGCCGCCGGCGCCGTTCTTGGCCCTCTTCCGCTTCGTCGCCGAAGAGGCGTATCGGCGCGAGAGTTTCGAGGCCTATCTCCGGCGCGCGAGCTGACCGCGCGACGTTCCGCCGCGGCGCAAAGGGGGTTGGCGTCGAGCGCATATCAGGGTTTGTGAATGTGCGAGCGGGCCGGCGGGGGCGAGGCCCGTCTCCGAACCATCGGGAGGCCAAGGTGCAACGACACCCATGGATCATCGCGGCTGCCTTGTCGATCGCGAGCGCGCCCGCGCTGGCTGCGCCCACGGTCGAGGCGATCGCGCGCAACTGCGTGGTCTGTCACGGACCGAAAGAGGCCGGCCAGGTCGAGATCCCGAAAATCGCCAACTATCCCGCGCGGAAAATGGTCGAGATGCTGACCGGGTTCCGTGACGGCCAAAAAGAGGCCACGATCATGAACCGGATCAGCAAGGCCTTCACCGACGAGCAGATCCAGGCGCTCGCCGCGCATTTCGCCGGTCAGTGAGGGGAGGGCGCGCGATGCCAACCACCCGACGTTCCCTGCTCGGCACCGGCCTCGCCGCCGCTGCCACCCTGGCGCTGCCGGCCGTCGCCCGCGCCGCCGGCCCGCGCGTGGTCGTCGTCGGCGGCGGCTTCGGCGGCGGCACCGCCGCCAAATACGTCAAGAAGCTGATGCCAGCGGCGGAGGTGACGCTGGTCGAGCGCGACAAGCAGTTCGTCACCTGCCCGTTCTCCAATTACGTGATCGGCGGCATGGAAAAGATGCAGACGATCACGCACGGCTACGAGAAAATCGCCAAGCGCGGCGTGACCGTGGTTCACGACGAGGCGGTCGGGGTCGATCCCGTCGCGAGAAAAGTCAGCCTCAAGGGCGGCACGGTGCTCGACTACGATCGGCTCGTCCTGTCGCCCGGCATCGACTTCGTCTGGGGTGGTCTCGAGGGCTACGACGAAGCGGCCTCCGAGATCATGCCGCACGCCTGGAAAGCCGGGCCGCAGACCCTCTTGTTGCGCAAGCAGCTCGAGGCGATGCCGGACGGCGGAACGGTGATCATCGTGGCGCCCGCCAACCCGTTCCGCTGCCCGCCGGGCCCCTACGAGCGGGCCGGCATGATCGCGTGGTACCTCAAGAACAACAAGCCCAAGTCCAAGATCCTGATCTTCGACCCGAAGGAGACCTTCTCCAAGCAGGCACTCTTCTTCGAGGCCTACGAGAGTCTCTATCCCGGCATGATCCAGTGGGTCGGCGGCAAGCAGGGCGGCAAGGTCACCAAGGTCTCCCCCAAGGAGATGACCGTCGAAGCCGAATTCGGCGAAGAAAAAGGCGACGTGATCAACGTCATTCCGCCGCAGCGCGCCGGCAAGATCGCGCAGGTCGCGGGCGTGACCGACGAGAAGGGCTGGTGCCCGATCGACCCGCGAACCATGGAATCGACCAAGGTCAAGGGCATCCACGTCGTGGGCGACGCCTGCATCGCGGGCGCGATGCCGAAGTCGGGCACCTCGGCCAACAGCCAGGCCAGGAACGCAGCGGCGGCGATCGTCGCCATGCTCGAGGGCAAAGAGCCGCCCGAGCCGTCCTTCGCCAACACCTGCTATTCGATCGTCGCCGAGGGCTACGGCTTCTCGGTGACCGGGGTCTACGGCGCCACCCCGGAGGGCATCAAAGAGATCGCAGGCGGGGTGAGCAAGCTCAAGGCACCGGCCAAGGACCGCGATCTGGAGGCGGCCTACGCCTACGACTGGTATCGGGGGATCATCTACGACGCGCTCGGGTGATCGGCGGATCACCCGGCAGGAGGGACGAGCGATGAAGGAGGCGAAGGGAGAGCCGCGCGGCCGCGCGGCTCTCGACCGGCGAACGTTGCTCGCGGCGGGTGGGGCCGCAGGCGCGGCCCTGGCCGGCAGGGTGGCCGGCGCGAGCGAGGCGACGATTCCCGAGGAGCTGCCCGACTGGTCGCGCTACCTCGGCCCCGGGGTGGACGACGAGCCCTACGGCAAGCCGTCGAAGTACGAAGCCCACGTCATTCGTCGCAACGTCGAATGGCTCACGGCGTCGACCGAATCCTCGATCAATTTCACGCCCTTGCCCTGGCTCAACGGGATCATCACGCCCAACGGCGTGTTCTTCGAGCGGCACCACGGCGGCCGCGCGGAGATCGATCCGGCGCAGCATCGCCTCCTCATCCACGGGCTGGTCGAGAAGCCGCTCGTCTTCACGATGGAAGACATCAAGCGGCTGCCCTGCGAGGATCGCATCTATTTCCTCGAATGCGCCGCCAACGGCGGGATGGAATGGCGCGGTGCGCAGCTCAACGGCTGCCAGTTCGTCCGCGGCATGATCGGCTGCGCCCAGTGGACCGGCGTGCGGCTCAAGACCTTGCTCGATCGCACCGGGCTCAAGCCGAATGCCAAGTGGGTGCTGGCCGAGGGGGCGGACGCCTCCGCGCTCACCCGCTCCTTCCCGATCGAGAAGGCGCTCGACGACGCCTTCATCGCCTATGGCCAGAACGGCGAGGCGCTCCGGCCGGGCCAGGGCTATCCCTTGCGGCTGATCCTGCCCGGCTGGGAAGCCAACATGAGCGTCAAGTGGCTGCGCCGCATCGAGGTCGGCGACGCGCCCTGGTACACGCGCTGGGAGACCTCGAAGTACACCGATCTTTTGCCGAGCGGCAAAGCCTACAAGTTCACCTGGGTGCAGGAGGCCAATTCGGTCATCACCTGGCCGGCACCCGAGATCAAGATCGACGGCCCCGGCGAATACATGATCCGTGGCCTCGCCTGGTCGGGCCGCGGCCGGATCGTGCGCGTCGATCTGACCTTCGACGGTGGCAAGAACTGGGTGACCGCACCCTTGCAGGAGCCGATCCTGCCCAAGGCGCTGACCCGCTTCTACTATCCTTGGCGTTGGGACGGCTCGTCGACGATCCTGGCCTCGCGCGCGATCGACGAGACCGGCTACGTGCAGCCGACGATCGTCCAATTGAGGAACGCGCGCGGCCGCAACTCGATCTACCACAACAACGCCATCATCACCTGGCTCGTCAATTCCACCGGCGAGGTCGAGAATGTCCAGGTCGCGTGATCTTCTGCTCGCCATCGCGCTCGGCACGGCGCTCGCCGTACCGAGCCTCGCCGGCGAGCGGCCGATCGGTCGGGTGCCGACGCCCGAAGAGATCGCCCGCTGGGACATCGACGTTCGCCCGGACGGGCAGGGGCTGCCGCCCGGTCGCGGCACGGCGAGCGAGGGCGAGGAGATCTACCTCGCGCGCTGCGCCTCCTGCCACGGCGAGTTCGGCGAGGCGGTGGGCCGCTGGCCGCAGCTCGTGGGTGGGCAGAACTCGCTGACCTGGGACGAGCCGATCAAGACCGTCACGAGCTACTGGCCCTACGCGACGACGGTCTTCGACTACATCAAGCGGGCGATGCCCTTCGGCGACGCGCAGTCCTTGTCCGACGACGAGATCTACGCGATCACCGCCTTCTTGTTGGCGTCCGACGGCATCATCTCGCAAGATTTCGAGGTCAACGCCGAGACCTTGCCGAAGATCGTGATGCCGAACGCGCAAGGCTTCATCGACGATCCGCGGCCCGACGTGCCCGCGGGCGAGCCCTGCATGACGAACTGCGTGGCGGAGGTCCGGATCACCGGCCATGCGCGGGCGATCGGTGTGACGCCCGACGAGAAGAGCCGGCCGGCGACCGACTGATCGGCGCCGGCGGGATCGCTGCCGGGGCAGGCCGGCACCCGCCCCTTGCACCCCGGCCTCGTTCTCGGCCGCCTGGACGGCACCTCCTCCGGGCGGCTCGAACGCGTCTCGTGGGGGCGGATCCTCAAGCGAAGCCGCGCCGCTCCTTGCGGCCGATCAGCCACAGCACGAGGCCGGGCACACCGAGAGCCAGCCAGGCCGGCAGGGCGAGCAGGACGACGAGGCCACGGCCGGCTAGTTCCCCGAGCCCGCGCTCGACCAGCGCCTGGGTGCCGACGAGGCTCGTGGCGTGGATCGCGAACCAGAGGCTGCCGAGCGACACCCGGCTGCGGCCGCCGCTCGCGACCAGGGTGAGTAGTTCGGCGACCGCGGCAGCGGCGCCGAGGAGCAAGAGGCCGGCGCCCAGCCAATAGGCGACCCGACGCATGGCTCCCCCCGGTCGTTCGGGGGCACCATGGCCGAGCCGGTGGCGGCCGGCAATCGGGCGCCGGCGCCGATTGCGGCGGCCGTCGCGGCTCGCTATCTGCAGCTCTGTCGGAGGGATGGCCGAGCGGTCTAAGGCGCACGCCTGGAGAGCGTGTTGGGGGCAACTCCTCGCGGGTTCGAATCCCGCTCCCTCCGCCAGATCCCCGGGTCGCGCCGTCTCCGCCGACCGGCGACCGCCGCGCAGCAGGCCGGCCGCCCCGAGCGCGGCTTTCCGCTAGCCGAGTAGGCCCAGGCGCGGATCGACGATCGTGCCGATCGCGAGCGCCCGGTCGAGGAAGTCGTTGCGCACCTCGCAGCAGGGCTCGGGCAACAGCACGCAGCCGTGGCAGGCGGCCCCGGCCAGCGGGTTGCCGCTGCGGTCGCGCCTGGGATCGTGCTCGGCACAGGTCGGATCGGCCGAGCAGATCGCATTCCGCTCGCGCGCCCGCTCGAGCAGCTCGCAAAGCCGCGGCCCGAGTGCGAGCAGGCCGCCGAGTGTGCCGCCGAGATCGAAGGCCGCGGCATAGAGCAGGATCCCGCAGCCCGCTTCGCCCACGTACACCCGCTCCTTGAGCGAGGCGAGCGGGTAGCCGGCCTCGAGCGCGATCTCGGCCAAGAGCATGTGCGAAAGCGTGTGCAGGGCGATCCAGGTCGCTCCCGGAAAGCCCTTGGGCTCGCGGCCCCGCGCCTCGGCCCAGCGGCGAAAGCCTGCCTCGAGAGCCTGCTCGCGGGCGAGGACCTCGGGGCGTTCCTTCCACCGCTTCACGGCATCGCGTTCGAAGAGGAGGAAGAGACCCTCGCCGTGCTGCTCGGTCGCGGGATAGGGCTTCGGGTCTAACGAGAGCTCTTGGACCCGTACCTCGGGATCGAGCTCGCCGTCTCGATCCGGATTGGCGAAGTCGAAGCGGGTGAAGCCGCGCAGGGCGGTGACCACGCGCAGCCGGTGGACGAGGGTGAGCCGGGCGACCACCGGAAACCGCCGATCGGGATCCCAGCGTTCGCGGGGGAGATGCTCGCTCACGAGCACGGCTTCGGGGTCGCTGCGCTCGCCCAGAGCCGGCCCCGCGAGCACGGCGAGCTCCTCGGGCTTGAGGCGGGGGCGGGGCGAGCCCTCGCCGCGCGCGCGGGCGAGCGCGGCCAGCACCGCCTCCGATGTGAAACCAGAGAGCGCCTGCGCGAGTCTCTTGTTGAAGCGGAAGGCCTGGGCGAGGTCTTCGGTCGTCTTCACTGGTTCGAGGTCTTCCCGATGTTCGGCCACGAGCCGATCGAGACGGTCCTCCTCGGTCTCGGTGGGCAAGGCGAGGACGGTGAGCGCGACCGGGAAATAGGCGTTGCTCGCCGTGCGGACCAACAGCCGCAAATGCCGGTCGCACGCCTCCCTCGCGTCGCGCCCGAGCCAGGGCCGCGCGCCGCCGCACCGCCCGAGCACCTTGTTGTCCGGGCCGAGCGCCTCGTAGAGCGCTCGGCTCTGCCCGCACGCGCAACGGATCCAGGTCTCGGCCACGTCGCCGGTGGCGGCGCTCTCTTCGAGCTCGAGACGACCGGCGCAGTTTCGGCTCCCGCGATGAACGAACCGAGACCAGTCGATGTCCTCGACGTGGCCGTGCTCGCAGGCGGCCACGAAGCGCACCGGCGCCACCGGGATCTTGACCTTCTTTCCGGCCGGCTCCTCGACGAGGCACTTGCTTCGCTGGTCGAGCTCGCCGAACCGGACCAGCCGACGGCGGACGCGGCCGTTGACGGCCTCGCCGCGGCTCGCGACGAACCATTGCGGGAAGACGATCGCATCGACGCCCGGCGCGTCCCGGCGATAGGGGCTCTCCTCGTGCAGCGGCGCGGTCGCGAGCCCGCGCTGCGGCCCGTCGGGCAGTTTGCGTTCCAGGCGCGGTTCGACGATCCTACGGCGTTTGGCGTCGTCCCACCGGTCGAGCCCGGCGATCATCACCGACCGGTCGGGCAGATCGAGCATGGCCCCCGGGCCGAACGTCGTGACGAGTTGAGAGAGTCGCAGGAGATTCTTGCTCACGGGCGGCCCTCCTCGCCCGGTAGCGGACGGAAGTCGGGCCCGACCGGTCGCAACCAGGCCGAAGGCTCGACCTCGCGCATCGAGCGCGGTGCTCGGAACAGTCGCTGATCGGGATCCCCGAGCGGCTCCAGGACCTCGCGCAGCAGCCGCTCGATCCCCTGCTTCGGCGGCCGGGCATAGGCGAGCGCTTCCGCCTGCGCCGCGATGTTCTTCCAGGCCCCGAGGAGCCGTTCGAGCCGGGCCGGGAGCTCGCGCCGGATTTCCTCCTCCACACCACATCGGGTGAGGCGGTCGTCGAGCCGGGCGCGAAGCTCGGGCCCGAACCGCTCGAGCTCGTCGATCTTCTGCACGTCCGGCTCGTCCCACAGCTCGGGGTCGAGATGGCGGGCCAGCGCCACCACCACGGCCGCCAGGCCGCGATCGAGCGCGCCCACCGCGAAGGGGGTGACGCTCTGGGCCTCGACCGCGCGGTAGAAGGTCTCGTGGAAGTGGCGGAAATGCTCGAGGTGCGAGCGGTCGCGCGGCTTCTGCAGGTTCAAGAGCACCACGACGAGCCCGGGCTTCTCGGGAAGGCGGCCAACGCGGCTCGTCGCCTGGATGTATTCCGCCGCACTCTTGGGTTGACCCGCCACCACCATGAGGCCGAGGCGCGGGATGTCGAGCCCGACCGAGATCATGTTGGTGGCGAGCGCGACGTCGACGAAGCCCTCTTCGCCCACCGGAGTCGAGAGCCGCCGCCGCGCCTCGGCCACCTCGGCCGTGCTCACCCGCGAGGTGAGCTCGAGCGGCTCGGCGATCCGCGGCCGATCGGCGAGCAGCCTGCGGTCGGCACGATCGCGCACGCCGTAGCGCTCCACCCCGGCGATGATCTCGCCCTCGACGATCCGCCGGGCACTGCCGAGCTCCCGGAGCGCGTTGAAATAGCCCAGGACCGTCAGATAGGGGTCGGCGGCGTCCGCTCCGAGCTCGTCGCGTGCTGCAGCGCCCGCCGCGAGCAGGGTCGACACGGCGCGCAAGAAGACGCGCTTGGCTCCCAGGCCCGGGGCGGCGATCGCGAGATAGCGGCGGCGGCGGCGATCCCTTTCCTCGGCCGAGGCGACGCGGGCGAAGAAGCTGTCGCGGCGCTCGATGCCGGGTGGCGGGAAGAGCTCGGTCCGCGCACGCCCGTAGAGCTTCTTCACCTGCTCGGCGGCGCGCTGCACGGTGGCGGTCGAGGCCACGATCTTGGGCCGGATCACGGCGCCCTCGCGCGTTCGGCTCGCAACGGCCTCGAGCGCGGTCTCGAAGAGCCCGACCATGGTCCCGAGCGGCCCCGAGACCAGGTGGAGCTCGTCCTGGATCACGAGATCGGGCGGGGCCAAGAGCCCCTCCTCGCCCGGCCGGGGCGGCGGGGTGAAGCCCGAGCGCGGATCGAACCGGCCGACCCGGCCGAACAGCGCCCCGGTCCGCTTCTCCCAGGGCAGGGCCGCGAGCTTGTCGACCGTGGCGATCACGAAGGCCGGCAGGCGGGCGTAGATCGCGTCGTCGACGGTGAGGATCGGCAAATAGCCCGAAGCGCCGTCGAAGGCGCAGGCCGGGTTCGGGCAGCGCAGGCGCAGATCCTCGATCGTGTGTCTGTCGCACACGAAGCGTTGCGCACCGTTCGCGAGCTCGTAGCGGCCCAGAAGAAAGCTCTGCTTGGAGAAGGCCGTGCCGCACCAGGGGCAGGAATCGATCGGGACCGGGAGCTGCTTCGTTTTGTCGTTGAGATGGTCCTGGACGCGTCTGTAGGCCGTGGCGGGGTCGTTGTCGCGCGGGCCGCCGAGCCGGTTGGGCGTGGCGGCGCGGCCGACCCAGAGCCCGATCTCGAAGGGCCAGCGGCCGAGCCGCGAGGGGTCCCGCTGCCGCTCGAGCTCGAGCGCGCACACCACCCCGGCCGCGCGCAGGAGCTGGTCGAGCGTCAAGAGCCGCAGCGTGTAGCGCATGAGGACGGAGAGGCCGAGACCTCCGGGCTCGCCGTGCACGAGCCTGCGGTGGACCATCGCGAAGGCGGCGAGCGCCAGATAGGCCTCGGTCTTGCCGCCGCCGGTCGGGAAGAACAGCAGATCGACCGTCTCGCGATCCTCGGCGCGGGGATCGCACAGGCCCTCGAGGTTCAAGAGCCAGAAGGCGAGCTGGAAGGGCCGCCAGACGAGACCGGGCACCGCGGCCGGATCGCGCTTCTCGTCGATCGCCCGGCGCCGACGGGCCGCCGCGTCGACCGCCCGGTTGGCGACCCGGAAGGCCTCGAGCGCGGTCGCATCGCCCGCGAGCCGCTCGATTCCGGCCGCGATCCGCGCCGCTGCCCGCTCGCCGGCCTCGACCAGGAGCGCGGCCGTCTCGCGGTGCTCTTCGGGTAGCGCCGCGATCCGCTCGCGCTGTTCCCGCAACCAGTGCCGGTAATCCTCGGCGAGGGGGGCGAGCGCTTCCCTCACCGCGCTCTGCTCGAGGGCGCCGAGCTGCTCCGCCGAAAACGTGCCGCGGATCTCGGTGCGCGGCACCACCCGCTCGACCTCGACCGCGGGCATCCAGCTCGTCCGCACCCGCCGCACCCGGCCGTCGGGATCGAAGACGGGCTCGGCGGCGATGCCGTGACCCACCGCCCACTCCACGACGTCGCGATAGTGGAGCGCGTTGATCCGCCCGTCGAGGTCGTCGAAGCGCGGCCGGCGCGGGTCGGGCCGGCCGACGAGCGCCTCGCTCTCGACCTCGATCACCGGCTGGAACAGATAGGCCTCGTCCCGGGGCCGGGTGGGCTCGCGGCGGTTGGTGAGGAAGAACGAAAGGAGGAGCGCCGGCTCATTGCCGGCGTGCGTCTCACGCCGCAGCCAACGCAGCTCGACGCCCGGCGCCGGTTCGCACCGGCCCTCCTCGGCTCGCGCGAGCGCGATCTCGTCCTCCCAGGCGAAGGGCTCGCGGATCCAGCGCGTCGGCTGCTCGCGCGCGTCGCGGGCACCGCCCTCG
>JANWZN010000310.1 GCA_025054575.1 Geminicoccaceae bacterium
GCCGCCCTTGCTGCCCGCCGATCCGCTGGCCCGCGCCCGCGTGCGGGCCTTCGCGCTGGTCCTGGCGGCGGACACCCATCCGCTGCAGAACCTCCGGGTCTTGAACGCGCTTCGCGATCTCGGCCTCGGCGAGGCCGTGGTGGGGCGCTGGGCGGCCGAGGTCAACGCGACGGGGCTCGCGGCCTGCGAGGCGCTGCTCGAGGGGATCGAGGGGCCGTTCTGCTTCGGTGCGCGGCCGACCCTCGCCGACATCTGTCTCGTGCCCCAGCTCGGCAACGCCCGCCGCTTCGGCGTCGACCTCGCGGCCTATCCGCGGCTGCTCGCGCGCGAGGCCGCGTGCCTCGCCCTGCCGGCCTTCGTGCAGGCCGCACCCGATCGCCAGCCCGATGCCGAGTGAGCGGCGTCGTGGTAGCTCGGCGGCTGGGTGGCACCGCGAGGGAAGGCATGAGCGAACGGCCGAGCGATGTCAGCGACGAGATGCGCGAGCTCTATGGCAAGCCGGGCCATCTGATCCGGCGGGCCCATCAGTTGGCCACGGCGCTCTTCGCCGAGGAGTGCGGCGAGCTCACGCCGGTCCAGTACGCCGCGCTCTGGGCCATCGCGGCCCAGCCCGGGATCGACGCTACGCGGGTCTCGGCGCTCATCGCCTTCGATCGGTCGACGATCGGCGACGTCCTCGAGCGGCTCGAAGGAAAGGGGTGGATCCGACGCGAGACGAGCCCGGCCGACCGCCGGGTCAAGCTCCTCTACGTGACCGAGGAGGGTAGCACCGTCTTGCGCACGGTGGCGTCCGCCGTCGAGCGGGTGCAGGCGCGTCTCCTGCAACCGCTGTCGCCGGACGAGCGGTCGGTGCTGATCCGGGTGCTCGCCCGCCTGGTCGGCCTCGAGGAGGCGGTGGAGGCGCCTCGCAGGGCGGCGGCGACGGCAGGGGCCGGAAGGCTCCGCCGAGCCTAGCCCGGCGAGGGTGGTGCCTCGCCGCCGGCGCCGAGCGCGCGGTCGGTTCCCGTGGAGGTGCCGGCGGGCGGGGTGGATCGATCGGCCGGTGCCGATCGGGAGCCGCGGGACGCACGACGGCCGCGATCCGCCGTCTCCTCGACGACGAGCTCAGCTGGAGCTTCACCCGCGCGCCGCGCACGATCGCGGCCGCGCTCAAGCCCCGCGCCTTCGTGTCGGCGGCGGCCGTTGCTCCCTGGATGGCCCCGCACGATCCGCACGACCCGGCGAGCCTCGATCTGTTGAACGCCTTCACCGGGCCCGCCTGGACCGAGCGTGGCGACCCGCGCTTTCTGCTCGGCACCGACGACCAGAGCCGCGACATCCTCTCGACCATCGTGCCAAGCCGGGCTGCAAGAGGGTTCGTCGCTGGCTGTAGACGTCGTCCTCACGAGGGAGTGCGGCCGCACGATCGGCATCGATTCCATCGAGTACACCACATCGTATTGCGCGCAGGCGGTGCCGGTCGAAGGGGGCCGACATTGCACCGCGACCGGTCGGGTACGCCGAAGTACCAGGTGCACGTCCGCTCGCCGCTCCAGAGGTCTCCGGCGTCAC
>JANWZN010000311.1 GCA_025054575.1 Geminicoccaceae bacterium
CCGGCACCCGCGCCCACCGCCGGCCCCGCGGCGGCGCCCGCCCCCGCCCCGGCTCCCTCGCGGATCGCCGCACCCGAGGTGCTGCGGCCCGCTTCCCCCGCCGAGGACCTCCCGGCCGGGGTCAAGACGGTCAAGCTCACGGTCCGCGAAGCACTGCGCGATGCGATGGCCGAGGAGATGCGGCGCGATCCGGACGTCTTCTTGATGGGCGAGGAGGTCGCCTATTACCAGGGTGCCTACAAGGTGAGCCAGGGCCTTTTGGACGAGTTCGGGCCGGAGCGGGTGATCGACACGCCCATTACCGAGTACGGCTTCACCGGGCTCGGGGTGGGTGCAGCGATGGCGGGGCTGCGGCCGATCGTCGAGTTCATGACGTGGAACTTCGCCATGCAGGCGATCGACCACATCATCAATTCGGCGGCCAAGACCCTCTACATGTCGGGCGGGCAGATGGGCTGCCCGATCGTCTTTCGCGGGCCCAACGGGGCGGCGGCGCGCGTGGCCGCCCAGCACAGCCAGGAATACAGCTCCTGGTACGCCCACTGCCCGGGTCTCAAGGTCGTGGCCCCCTATTCGGCAGCCGATGCCAAGGGCCTGCTCAAATCCGCGATCCGCGATCCGAACCCGGTCGTCTTCCTCGAGAACGAGGTGCTCTACGGCCGCAGCTTCGAGGTGCCGGAGCTGCCCGATCTCCTGGTCCCGATCGGCCGCGCCAAGATCGTGCGCAAAGGCCGCGATCTCACGATCACGGCGTTCTCGATCATGGTCGGCAAGGCGCTCGAGGCGGCCGATCGGCTGGCCGAGAAGGGGATCGAGGCCGAGGTGATCGATCTGCGCACGCTGCGGCCGCTCGACGTCGAAACACTCGTCGAATCGGTCAAGCGGACCAACCGGCTGTTGTCGACCGAGGAGGGCTGGCCCGTGTGCGGGATCGGCGCCGAGCTCGCCGCGGTCGTCATGGAGCACGCCTTCGACTGGCTCGACGCGCCGGTGATGCGGGTGACCGGCAAGGACGTGCCGATGCCCTATGCCGCCAATCTCGAGCGCTTGGCGCTGCCGCAGGTCGAGGACATCGTGGCGGCGGCGCAAGCGCTCGTCGCCCGCCGGATCTGAGCCGAGCGAGCCCGCCACCTGCGCGGAAGAAGAGGGAGGCCGCGGCCCGTGCCCACACCGATCCTGATGCCGGCGCTCTCGCCGACCATGACCGAGGGCAACCTCGCCCGCTGGCTCAAGAAGGAGGGCGAGCCGGTGCGCTCGGGCGAGGTCATCGCCGAGATCGAGACCGACAAGGCGACCATGGAGGTCGAGGCGGTCGAGGAGGGCGTGCTCGGCAAGATCCTGGTCCCGGCCGGGACCGAGGGGGTCAAGGTCAACACCCCGATCGCGCTCCTGCTCGAGGAGGGCGAGGACGCGGCGGCCCTCGCGGCACCCGCCGCGCCCACGGCGGCCAAGGGCAACGGCGAGGCCCGGCCGAGTGCTCCGGCCGCGTCGACGGCCGCCGCCGCGGCTGCGCCCGCGAGCCCGCCGGCGGCGACGAGCGCTCC
>JANWZN010000312.1 GCA_025054575.1 Geminicoccaceae bacterium
CGAGGCCCCGGGCGTCCGGGCCCGGGGCGTCGCGGCAGGGCGTGGCGGCGGGGCAGGGCTCGTAGAGCAGCGCGAAGTCGGCGATCGCGAGGGCGAACTCGGCCGAAGGCTCGCCCGCGCCCGCAGGCGGGGTGACGCGCACCTGAGTGCCCACACCGCGTCCTTCCTTGACGCCGTCCGCTCCGGGCCGGTTGGTGACGTCGCGGCCCGCGACCCGGTCCCACCAGATGGAGCCCGCGGGCTCGACCAGGAGTGCGGAATAGAAGCCGTGCTGCTGGATCGAGGAGGGGCCGAAATGATCGTGGGTGAAGACCGTGCGCAGGGTCTTGTCGACCGGTCGGCTGCCGGGCGGCGCGTCGGGCGGACCCCACAGCAGCGGGTCGGCCCACCAGCGCTGGATGGTGACCTGGTGCTCGCCCGGCGCCGGCTCGCGCACGCTGCCGCCGACCACCGCCCCACCCGGTGCCGTGGCGGCATGGACCCGCTCGACGATCGCCTCGCGGGCGAAGGTGCCGTCCTCGTAGTTGAAGCCGTTGGCCGAGCCGTCGGAGGCCAGGACGTCGAACTTCACGAGGTGGATGTGCTGGCCCACCGTGTCGGTGGGGGTGCGGACCTGGAAATCGTCGAGGGCGAGCTCCTTGGGCAGCCGGTTCTCGTGCTCGAAGAGGATGCAGTCGCCGGAATGGGCGCGGAAGAAGAAGGGCTTGACGTCCTCCTCGGGCGTGCGCTCGGTCGTGCGCCGGCCGCCGATCCGCCTTCCCTCGAGCCGCGGGGCGTCGCTCGCGAGCACGTTCAGGCGCGCTTGGGGGTCGTGCCAGCCGGCGTCGTTGACCACGAGATCGGCCGCGATCGCCGCCACCCGGTAGCGGACATGCTGTTCGCGCGGGACGCCCGCGCAGGGGTCGGCGAAGGGAGCACCCGGGACACCGGGCGGCTCCTCGGGCGGCGCGTCGGGGCTGTTGCCGTTGACCCAGAACACGGCGCGCTCGCCCGAGGGCAGGAGCTCGTGTCCGGCGGGCGTGCGCGAGGTCCACCCGACGCGCTGCTTCACCGGGGGATGGACGTTCGGATCGGCAGCGAGGCCGGGCTCGATCTGGGCGAAGCGGACCTTCTGACCGAGCGTGCCGTCGGCCATCGGCACGCTCGCGGGCCGGCCGGCGTGGAAGGCCATCGCGGCCCGCTCCTTCGGGGTCCCGTCGGTCGGCAGGAGCTCGATGCGGGCGGTCTCGAGGTGCACCGACATGTCGCCGGTGACGAGCGCCAGGCGGAGGATCTCGTCGACCCCGCCCGGACCGAGGGTGGCCTGCTCCTCGGCCGTGATCCCGGCCATCGTGCGCGTGCCGCCGGTGACCAGATGGCGCGGCAGGCCGGCGTCGCGAATCAGATCGCGCGGCGGCTGCGGCGCGCGGTGGCCGGGGCGGCCCTCGATATAGAAGGGATAGC
>JANWZN010000313.1 GCA_025054575.1 Geminicoccaceae bacterium
GACCTCTCCTACTCGGGGCGCGCCACGGCCGGCGCGCCGTCGACCCACGCCACCGCCCGCACCGGCGCCCCGTCGCACGCCGGGATCTTCAACGGCAGACAACAGAAGAAGACGCGGGCGGCTCAGCCGACGTCCTGGACCTCGACCTCGATCACCGTCCGCCGCCCCTCGCGGAGGATCTCGAGGCGCGCCTTGTTGCCGATCCCGACCCGCTCGAGCTCGAGGGCGAGGTCGGCGAGCGTGGCGACCGGCCGGCCGTCGACCGCGGTGATCACGTCGCCGAGCCGGCCGCGGGCGAGATCGCTGCCCCTGAGCCCGGCCCGCGCCGCGGCCGAGCCCGGGATCACGGCCTGGACCGCGACCCCGCGGATCCCGGCCCGCGCGGTCACCTCCTCGGGCAGCACGAGGATCCCGATGCCGGGGAGCGGGACCCGACCCGTGCGGATGAGTTCGGGGACGATCTTGTTGACCGTATCGGCCGGCACCGCGAAGCCGATCCCGGCGTAAGCCCCGGCCGGTGCGAGGATCGCGGTGTTGACCCCGATCAGGCGGCCGGCGGTGTCGACGAGCGGCCCGCCGGAATTGCCCGGGTTGATCGCGGCATCGGTCTGGATCACGCCCGCCACTTCGCGGCCGCCCGCGGTCGGCAGCCGGCGGTCGAGGGCGCTGATGATCCCCTGGGTGAGCGTGCGCGACAGGCCGAAGGGGTTGCCGATCGCGAAGACGGTCTGGCCCACGGCGAGCTCGGCCGAGCTGCCGAGCTCGATCGGCGGCGGATGCAGGCCCGGGAGATCGAGCTTGACGACCGCGAGATCGGTCCAGGGCGCCGCGCCTACCAGCCGGACCGGGGCGATCCGGCCGTCGTCGAGGATCACGGCGATCTCGCGCGCCCCTTCGATGACGTGATGGTTGGTGACGATGTGCCCCGCTCTGTCCCAGACGAAGCCCGAGCCCGTGCCGCCACCCTCGCCGCCCGTGCGCGTGACGATCGCCACGACCGAAGGGGACACGGCGCGGAAGAGCGCGATCGCCCGTTCCTCGTCCGGCCAGAGCGGGCCGCGCGGTGCGACCGGGCGCGGGCGGTCGGCGGCGAAGAAGAAATCCCACCAATAGCGTTCGGCCAAAAGGATGGTGGTGAGCAAAAGCGCCCAGATCGCGGCGAAGCGCCAGAACCGCTCGCGCCGCAAGAGCTGCTCAAACGAGGGCATCGGGCACCGGCTTGCCGGAGAAGAAGCAGTCGAGATTGTAGAGGCAGCGAAAGCCCATGGCGTTCCTGGCATCACGGGTGGCGGAGCCGAGATGCGGCAACAGGAAGACGTTGTCGAGCTCGAGATAGCCCGGATGCAGGGCCGGCTCGCCCTCGAACACGTCGAGCCCGGCCGCGAACAGCCGGCCGCTCTTCAGAGCCGCGATCA
>JANWZN010000314.1 GCA_025054575.1 Geminicoccaceae bacterium
ATCGCCCAGAAGCTGGTCGAGCACGCCCGCGCTACGGGGCGCACGCCCATCCAGTTCGCGATCCAGTGGCTGTTGAACAACGAGCTCGTCACGAGCCCGATCGTGGGCCCCAGGAACGAGGAGCAGATGCGCGCCTATATCGCGGCGCTCGACGCGGGCTTCGACGCCGAGGACGAGGCGCTGGTCGATTCGCTCGTGCCCACGGGCCACCCCAGTACGCCCGGTTACAACGACCCCGCCTATCCGATCGAAGGCCGTCGTCCGCGGGTGGGCTGAGGCGCCGCGCCGATCGGATGTTTTCTACTATTAAGCGTTGAATCGACGGCCTGCTTCCACGTTTTGGACGAAGACTTTTCGCTTGTCCGAACCGGTCCTTCGGTTAAAAAGTTGGCGCTGGGGGATTGTCGCGTCGCCGCCTTCGCGCGGCGACGCCGCCGAGGTCGGGGACGAGATGGAGGTGAGGCTCGCGTCGCGCGAGCAGCCACGGGGAATCGTGTGCGCGCTGGAGAGGCTGCCCGGCCGAGCCCGGGCGGGTCTCGCGCGGACCTCGGACATCACGCTTGCGACTTTCGCCTGGCCCGCTGCCTTCTGGGTGCGGGGCGATTTCGATCCGGACGCGGTCCGCGTCGATCGCGTCGATCTCCTCCTGGTGGCCGTCGTCGCGGCGGCCGTGCTCGGGCTCGCCGGTGCCCATCGCGCCTTCTGGCGGCACGCGACCCTTTCCGATCTCGCCCGCCTGACGGGCGCGGTGGCGCTGGTCGCCGCGATCGTCACGGTGCTGCTCTTCCTGATCGATCGCGCCGCCCAGCTGCCGCGGGCGGTGCCGCTCCTCTACCTCTTGTTGGCGGCGGCCGGGCTCGCCGGCACCCGCTTCGCCTGGATGTTGCTCGCCCGCCGCGCGCCGATGCCGGCGGGACGCGCCGCCGCGCAGGCCAACCGCCCGCTCCTCCTGGTCGGTGCCGGCGACGGCGCCGACCTGGCGATCCGGCTCTTGCGCCACGCTGCACCGGGGTGGGAGCCGGTCGGCATCCTCGATCCCTTCGCGACCCTCGGCCGCGCCATCGACGGCGTGCCGATCCTCGGCCGGCCGGAGGAGCTCGCGGCGGTGATCGCCCGGCTCGCCGTGCGCGGCCTGCGGCCGGAACGGATCCTCCTCACCGCCCTGCCCGGCCGGCTCCCGGCCGAGGCCCTGCGCGAGGTCGAGCGGCGCGCCTGGGCCGAGCGGATCCCCCTCGACCGGCTCGCCGACATCGTGCGGCTGCGCGGCTACGAGCTCGAGCCGGCCGAGCTCCTCGACGCCGAGCCGGCCGACGTGCGCGCGATGCCGCGCCGGCGGCTCGTCTATCTCGTGGCCAAGCGGGCGATCGACACGCTCGTGGCGGCGGTCGG
>JANWZN010000315.1 GCA_025054575.1 Geminicoccaceae bacterium
CCACCCGCGGTGCCGTTGCGGAGCCCGCGTTCCGCTCGGCGGCTCCGCCTCTCGGCCGCACGCACGGCTAGCCCGCACCGTGCCGAGCGGCCCGGCCGGGGCGAGGACGGTGTGGAGGACGGCCCGCCGCGCAGGGAACGCGCGACCTCGGCCGCGACCGCGTAGCCGTCCCGAGCCGCTCGTTGCCAGAGGCCGGCGGATTTGCCGGCTCGGCGACCGCGCGTGCCCCGAGACCGGGCGGGCGGCGCCCGGTTCGCGTGCGAGGCCGCGGACCCGACGGGAACGAGCCGGCCACAACCGCTTACGCCGATCGGGGCCGATGTCCACCCTCGGCCGGGCGGCCGTGCCGCGAGCAGGAGCCGTGCGTCAGGCCGCCTGCTTCCACTTGATCGAGCAGCCCATCGACGGAACCTGCTCGGCCGGGCCGCGGCCGGTCTCGGCCACGAGCTTCATCGCCTCGTAGAGCTCGCGCCGCGCGCCTTCGACCGAGCTGCGGCCGGAGGCGTCGAGCCGGCCGCGATATTGCAGCTCGAGCTTCGCGTTGTAGCCGAAGAAGTCGGGGGTGCAGACGGCGCCGTAAGCGCGCGCCACTTCCTGGGTCGCGTCGTGCAGATAGGGGAAGGGGAACTTCTTCTCTTCCGCCCAGCGCTTCATGTTCTCGAAGCTGTCCTCGGGATATGCCACCGCGTCGTTGCTGCAAATCGCCACGGTGTTGACGCCGATCGCCGCGAGGTCCTTGGCGTCGCGGATCAGTTTGTCGATGATCGCCTTCACGTACGGGCAGTGGTTGCACATGAAGACGATCACGAGGCCCTTGGGGCCGACCAGATCCTCGAGCCGATATCGCTTGCCGTCGGTTCCCGGTAGCTCGAACGGCTTCGCCTTCTCGCCGAAATTGCAGACCGGTGCCACCGCCGCCATCGTCACCCTCCCGCTGCGCAGATTGGCCAGGAACCGACCGAGGACCTCGAGCATGGGCGATCTCCCCGACGGACCCGCATCTTGGCCGCCATATGGCACGGGCGCTCGGACCCGCAAGATCGGCGCCGAACGGCCGAAACCCACCGCGTGGGCGGATCGTCCTCGCCCCGCCGGGCCGCTCGCCCGGCGAGGGCCCGGGCGTTGCCTCGCAGCAGCGGCGTCGACCGGTCGGCGGCGAGCACTCGGCCGAGGGGATGCAAGCCGTCCGCCGGCGCGGGTGCAGCCGCCCTCGGCTCGCGTCGGTCGCGCTCTCGGCGCGAGCGCACGGTCGGCCGGCGCGGCCGAGGATCGAGCGACCGGGCGGGCTCGGGATCGAGGCCGGTAGCGTGCGGGCGGTCGAGCGCTCGACCCCGGCGCTGGTCGCCGGGGCGCTCTGGGACTGCGCGACCTCGCCCGTCGCCGCGATCG
>JANWZN010000316.1 GCA_025054575.1 Geminicoccaceae bacterium
CAGCTTGAGCTCGACGCCGGCACCGGTCCGGTCGGAGAGGAGGGAGGCGTCCCAGGTGAAGCTCAGGGTCGAGAAGCTCGTGCCGAGCGGCTGGGTGCCGAGATCCCGGCGCAGCACACCGTTCTCGAGCAGCTCGGCCTTGATCGCGCCGCCGGTGACCGAGCAGCGAGCACGGATCCGGAAGGTCTGACGACCGACGGGCGCGCGGCTCGGCGTCGGGAAGCCGAGATGCGCCCACGCCGTCCCGCCGTTCGCCACGATCCGTGCCTCGCCGAGATCGTCGCCCACGCCGGCATCCTCGGCGAGACGACGGACATCGCCGATGCCCCAATTCGCGGTGCCGATCAGGCTGTCAACGCCGAGCCGCTCGAGGCTGCCGGCAAGCGTGAAGGCGAGCGGGAGATGGCAATCGGTCCGCGCCACGCCCGAGGGATCGGCGCTGTCGTCCCAGCCGCGCCAGGCGCTGCCGCCGTTGGTGCTGACCTCGGCCCAGGCCTGCGGCCACTGCTCGCGGCTCGGCAGATCGCTGCGCTGGACCGCGTGGACGACATAGCTACCGGTCGAGGCGCTCAACCGCAGCACGTAGCTGCGGCCGCGTTCGAGCGTGTGCGCCTGGGCGAAGCGGCGGTAGACCCAACCGGCCGGTGGGCTCGAGCCGTCGCCGGCCACGTTGCGGGTCTGCGGCAGCGCGCTGCGGGGCACGGCGAGCTGCTCCAGCAGCGTTCCTTCGAGGGTCTCGAGCCGGACGACGAGGTCGGAGGGCGTGCCACTCTCCCACCAGACCCTGAGCCACAAGCCGTCGATCTTGCGGGCATAATCGGTGACCGTGAACCGCTCGCGGACCATGACGGTGCCGCCGAAGCTCTTCTTGAGCCCGGGCAGACCGGCCGTGGTCGGATTGCCGGTCGTCAGCCCGTCCGACCAGACGAGCTGGAGGAAGCCGCCATGCTCGTTGCCCGGCTGCCAGACGCCCGAGACCTGCTGATGGATCGTGCCGGCATCGCCCTCGTAGGGGCCGCCACGGAGATTCTGGCCGGTCGGGATCGGCATCTCGGCGCGATGGTGGACGACCGCGCAGCGCCCCGAGGCCGCCAGCTGATACCAGACGAGATGGTAGGCCCGGCCCGCTTCGATCGGGACCGGCTGCTCGAAGCTCCACAGCGGGCGTGGGCCCTGGCCGGCGAGGCTGCCCGCCCCGCCGTTGATCGCGGTGGTGCCGATCGCGAGGCCGGACGGCTTGCCCTGATAGTCGGTCTCGACCTTGACGACCACCTCGCCGCCGTCGCCCGCGGTGATCTGACAGGGCCAGCG
>JANWZN010000317.1 GCA_025054575.1 Geminicoccaceae bacterium
GAGGTGGCACCACCCTCCGAGGCCACGATCCGCAGGCTCGCGGCCGAGCTCGAGGACGACCCGGACGTGCTCCTGGCGCTGGCCGGGAAGGTCTCCGAGGACCTCCTCGAGATCATCCGCAAACGGCCGCGGCTGTTCGCCGAGCTTCTGCGCGCCCTGCGCGACGCGCCGGAGCACGCCGTGCTGCGGATCGTGCGCGAGGTGCGCGAGGGCGAGTGGTGAGGACGAGTGGGGACGAGAAGGAGAAGGATCGCATGATCACGCTCGAAGGCGATCAGCTCGTGATCCGCTTTCCCGAGGTCCACGAGGACGCCGTTTTGACGATCTCGTTCCAGCGAACGCTGCGGCTGCCGGACGACGGCGTGGACTATCCACTGCCGCCGGGGCTCGGCGGTCTTCCCTTGCGCCATCTCGACGACTATGCCGACAAGCTACCGAAGAGCTGGCGGCGGCGCGGCGGCGTGATCATTCTCATGCACCAGTCCGAGGCGCTCTGGATCCACTTCTCGAGCCCGGGTTGGCGGCGGCAGGCGTATCCCTTCGCCGTCAAAGTCGCTGCGGGCAAGATCAACGCCGTGACCGGCAAGCGCTGGTCCAAGGCGCTGCATCGCGAGCCCCAGGACTATCTCGTGGTCCCGAAACAGCCCTGGCTCGACGGTTTCTGCGTCGCGAAGGGCGTGATCCGCCAGTTGGTGGCGATGCCGCTCGGCGAGGGTTTCACCGCCGAAGAGCAGCTGACCGAGAAGGCCGAGTGGGGCGGCATCCAGCTGCTCGTCTACCCCCTCCGTGCCGAGCTCTGGCGGCCGGTCCCGCAGTTGGCTTTCGGCCTTGAGGCCATGGTCAGGTGCTCTGTACGCGACTTCGGGCTCGCGCCGGGCGGGCGCATGCGCCAGGAGATCTACGCGGACGATCGGAACCTCGAGGACTAGGACCAGCAGCGGAGCGCGCGCTGCTTCGTGACCATCCTCGACGCCATGCAGTGGGCCGCGGTGACGGGCGAGGCTCCGCCGCACCGACCCCCCACGGCTGCTCAGTACAGCAAAGCGGGCCTGCCCTGGTTCGACTGGGACGACGCCGATGCCGTAGCGCTCGAGGGCAGCCCGATCCTGGCCGGCCTCGAGGGCGTTGCGGCCAAGGCGGCCGAGAAGGGGCTGCCACCCGATCCGGCCGACACGACCCCGGTCCGGCCGCGCCGGGTGCGCAAGCTCGGCCCGTCGCGCCGTCGGGTCCGCGAGGGCGAGGTCTGATCCTCGGGGGAAGCCCCCCGGCCGGCGGGCGGGTCGGGGCTCGGGCGTCGGCGGCGAG
>JANWZN010000318.1 GCA_025054575.1 Geminicoccaceae bacterium
CGCGCGTGTTCGGCTCCGATCGCTTCGCGCAGGTCCAGGTCACCGACGAGCCGCTCGATTCGGTGGTCTTCAGCGGTGCGGTGATCGAGCCCGGCGAGACCGTCACGGTCCGCGTGATGATCACCGATTTCTCGCCGAACTGGCAGTTCTACGTGCTGCAGCGCCGCGACGCGCCCGCGGCCGCCTTGGACGGTGCGAGCGGATCGTGAGGTGACGACCTCCTCGCTCGACCCGCTCGCCTCGGCACTCCGCCGCTACCCGGCACTCGCGGGTTTGGAGCACGAGCCCCGGCTCCGGCTCGCCCGGGCCGCGATCCCGGTCCGCTTTCCCACAGGCTCGGTCCTGTTCCGCGCCGGCAGCGCCTGCGAGGGGCTCCTGCTCGTGCTCGCGGGCGAGATCCTCGTGGCGCTCGTCGCCGAGGACGGCCACGAGATCCTGCTCTACCGGGTCGAGCCGGGCGAGACTTGCGTCTTGAGCACAACTTGCCTTCTGGGCGGACGGCCCTACCCGGCCGAGGGGGTGGTGGCGCAGCCGGTGGAGGCCCTGTTCGTGCCGGCCGCCGCGGCGGAATCGCTCTTGGGCGAATCGGCCGTGTTCCGACGGTTCCTCCTCGATCAACTGGGCGATCGGCTCGCCGGCATCCTGGCGCTCGTGAGCGAGGTCGCCTTCCGCCGGACCGATGCGCGGCTCTCGGACTGGCTCGCCGAGCAAGCGGCGCGTCGCGGCACGCGCTTGGCCGTGACGCATCAGGAGATCGCCAAGGAGCTCGGCACCGCGCGGGAGGTGGTGAGTCGTCTTCTGAAGGAGCTCGAGCGCCGCGGGCTCGTCCGGCTCGGCCGCGGCCTGGTCGAGGTCCTGGCACCCGACCGCCTCCTGGCGCGGGACGAACCGTCGCGGCCCACGGTGACGAGGTCACTGACAAGACCGGGCGAGCCGTCTACATAGCAAGCCGAGGGTGCCCTCTTCCGGCGCCCCGCCAATGGAGGGACGCACATGACGGCCAATGTCGGCACGGTCGATCGCGCGATCCGCGGTCTCGTCGGGATCCTCTTGATCCTCATGGTCTTCGTCGGCCCGCAGACGCCCTGGGGCTGGATCGGGATCATCCCGCTCGTCACCGCGATCGTGGGCTTCTGCCCGGCCTACAAGATCTTCGGGCTGTCGACCTGCCCGACCGGCAAGAGCTGAGCCGAAGCGGCGGCGGCCCTGCCGGCGGGCCGCTTTCGGAGCTCCGCCCCCGCTGCTAGCCTTCGCGGCTCG
>JANWZN010000319.1 GCA_025054575.1 Geminicoccaceae bacterium
CATTCGACAGGCTTTATTCTGAACCTCGAAGCGACACATGAAGACATCTTCGTGAAACTTCGTGCTCTTCGTGCACTTCGTGGACTCATTTTGGATAGCGAGCGGAGGCCGCGCGATGAACCCGCAATCCATCCTTGTCCAAACCCACGCTCTGACCAAGGTCTACACCGACGGCGCTCAGGTGCGCGCCCTCGATGGAGTTTCACTCACAATCGCAGCAGGCGAATTCCTTGCCATCCTTGGCCCCTCCGGCTCGGGCAAGTCCACCCTGCTTCACCTGATCGGCACCCTCGACCGGCCCACCTCCGGCCAGGTGCTGATTGACGGCGTGGACGTGGGCACGCTGCGCGGCGACGCCCTGGCCGACTTCCGCCGCGCAAAGATCGGCTTCGTCTTCCAGCTCTTCAACCTGGTGCCGACCCTCAACGCGCTGGAAAACGTGATGCTGCCGCTCGTCCCCTATCAGCGCGGCCTGCCCTTCAATCTCCGGGCGCGTGGGCGGGAACTGCTACAACGGCTCGGCCTGGCAGACCGGCTCGATCACCTGCCCGGCCAGCTCTCGGGCGGCGAGCAGCAGCGCGTGGCGATTGCCCGGGCGCTGGTCAACCATCCCAAATTGATCCTGGCCGACGAGCCGACCGGCAATCTGGACACTAAGATCGGCGCGGAGATTGTGGCGCTCCTGCGCCAGCTGAACCGTGAAGAGGGCCTCACGCTGGTGGTGGTGACGCACGACGCCGCCATCGCCGCTCAGGCCGATCGAGTGGTGCAATTGCGCGACGGACGGCTGTTCGAGCCGCAGGCCTGAGGTCGTGTCCGATGGCTTTCTTGATCATTGCCAAACTTCCCAACCAGAGAATGCAGCTTAAGCTGGTGCTGGGCCTGCCCGTTCTCTTGGTAGGTGCCCGGTCTATCGCAACCGATGGCTGACCTAGACGATGGGGATACCTCATTTTAGAATGAGAAACTTATCAAGGAGTATCGTGTGAGCCTATTCAGAGCGCCAAAACCTATTTCAATAGTTCTCGCCATCATCGCTATTGTGCTAATGACGGCGAGCGT
>JANWZN010000031.1 GCA_025054575.1 Geminicoccaceae bacterium
CCCGACCGTCCCTCGAGAAGGAAGAGCGCAGCCGGGCCGCAGGGGATGCGAACGAACGCGGCGGCACCGCCGCTGGCCGCGGGGGCTGGCAGCGGCTGTCGGACCGGCTAGGCTCGGACCATGGAGGCACGAGGCACGACCGTGGTTGGCGGGTCGGGAGCCGCTCCCCCGGGCGCCGGGTGGCTCCTGGCGCGCGCCCTCTTGCTCGGCGAGCGGCTCGACCTGCGCGGGCTCAGCGCCGCCGAGGGGGGCATCGGCGATCCCCTCCAGCTCGCGACGGGGGCCGATTTTCTCGCCTTCGCCTTCCGCTGGGGCGCGGTGACCCTGATCGGCGGCACCCCCGACCAGCATGCGGCGCTGCTCGAGCGCCTCGGGCCGCGCGTCGTCCAGCCCCTGGCCGAGCCGGTCGAGGAGCCGGCTCGAATCGTCCTCGGGGCCGCCGAGGACGGCGTCGACCCGGGCGGAATCATCCTGCTCAAGGACGCGAGCCTGCCGCGGCTGGCGCTGGTGGCCGACGCGCTCGCCAAGAGCGCCGCCCTCGCGCACCAGGAAACGACGCTCACGGGCACGATCGACGCCATGGAGCCGTTCGTGGCGGCGCTCGCCGCGACCGGCCGGCTCGCCGCCCCGACGCGGGCGCTCCAGCGCACGATCGGCGCCGCGCTGTCGGCCCGGTCGCGCGCCACCGCCCGGGTCCAGGCCGACGACAAGCCCGACATCCTCTGGGACCATCCCGAGCTCGAGCGGCTGTTCGAGCGTCTGGTCGACGAGTTCGAACTCGAGGAGCGCTCGGCCGCGCTCGACCGCAAGCTCACGCTCATCGGCGAGGCGACCACGACCCTGCTGACGCTGATCCAGTCGCGCCGCACCTACGTGGTCGAGATCGCGATCGTGCTGTTGATCCTGATCGAGGTGGTCAAGGGCTTCTACGAGTCGCTCGCGCGCTGACCGGTGGCGCTCGGTCATTGACCCGCACCCGGCCTCGCTCCAGCTTGCTCGCGGCAGAGCGGGAGGGCCGGCCATGCTCGCGGCTCGGATGGTTGCGGTGCTCGGCGTCGCCGGGCTGTTCGCGGGCGCGGCGGGACCGGCCGCGGGACAGGCGATCCCAGTCGATCTCGAGCTCGTGCTCGCGGTCGACGTCTCGCGCTCGATGGACCTCGACGAGCAGCAGCTGCAACGCCAGGGCTATCTCGAGGCGATCACCGCACCGGAGGTCGTCCAGGCGATCCGCGCCGGCGCCTACGGGCGGATCGCGCTCACCTACATGGAATGGGCGGGGCCCGCGCATCAGCAGGTGGTGGTCCCGTGGCGCCAGGTCGACGGTGCGGCGAGCGCCCAAGCCTTCGCCGCCGAGCTCGCCGAGGTGCCGCTCACGCGCGAGCGCTGGACCTCGATCTCCTCGGCACTGTTGTTCGCGGCGACACTCTTCGATCAGAGCCCCTATACCGGTCTGCGGCGGGTGATCGACGTCTCGGGCGACGGCCCGAACAATATCGGACCGATGATCGAGCCGACGCGGGATGCGGTCCTCGAGCGCGAGATCGTGATCAACGGGCTGCCGATCATGCTCAAGGAGGCGAACCCGGGCTTCGGCAGCATCCCCGATCTCGATGTCTATTACGAGGACTGCGTGATCGGCGGGCCGGGCTCGTTCGTGATCCCGGTCCGCACGCCCGACCAGTTCGCCCCGGCGATCCGGCAGAAGCTCGTGCTCGAGATCGCCGGCCTAACGCCCGAACTCGTGCCGGCCGCCGCGAGCGTGCGCGCCAAGCGCATCGATTGCCTGATCGGCGAGCGGCTGCGGATGCAGTGGCTCGATCGTTGAGACCTGGTCGGGTCCGGGGCGGACCCGCCGCTCAGGCCGCGGCGCGGACCTCGACGGGCTCGCTGGCCACTGGTCGGCGGTGCCGGAAGAGGGTGCAGGTCGTGCAGGGCGACTTGACCGGCGGGCCGACATAGGGCTCGTCGCTGAACAGGCTCCGCGAATAGCGGTAGATGTCGTTGTTCCAGATTTCCTTGAAACTGTGCTTCTTGAGGTCGCCGAAATTGTGCTCGGGCGCGTGCAGGAAGCAGCAGGGCAACACCGTGCCGTCGATGTTCACGACCGGGTCCTGCCAGAGAAAGTGGCAGGGTCGATCGAACACCGGCTTGCGGCGCGCGTCGAAGGCGAATTCTTTGTGCCGGATCGGCATCCATTCGGCCGCCCAGCGTTCCTTTTCTTGCGGCGAATCGAAGCCGGGAACGAGATCCGCCCACATGAAGGTGAGCTGCAGCCGATCGACCCCCGATGCGCGGGCGACCTCGGGGACGCGCTCGACCTCGTGCTCGTTCTTGCGGTGGACGATGAACTTCCAGACCAGCTCGGGGCCCTTGCCACCGCGGGCGCGGCGATGGGCGACGAACTTGCGGATGTTCTGTTGCACGAGATTCCAATCGCCGCGCTTGCGATAGGTCTGATAGCCCGTTTCGCTCGCACCATCGATCGACAGGACGATCGAGGTCAGCGGCGATTCGGCGATCTTCTCGATCAGCCCCTGCTTCTTGAGGCTGAAGTTGGAGTGGAGATGGCTGATCGCCCCGCTCTGTGCGACCTCGTCGATGATCTTGAAGATATCGGGGCTGAGAAAAGGCTCGCCCCAGTTGTACAAATTGACGAAGGCGACGTCGTCGCGGACCTGGTCGTAGACTTTCTTGAAGAGCTCGTAGCGCATGTAGCCCGACTTCTGCGCCAGCGATCCGACACCGGTCGCGCACAGCGGGCAGCGCAAATTGCAAACATTGGCCGGATCGAAGATCATTTTCGGAGGCAAGCTCTCGAGCACGAGCTTCTTGGCAGCGAATTCACGCCGATTGAGGAGGTAATTGCGGATGCGGCGCGGTGTCGCGAGCCGGAAGATGGTCCGAGCTTGCCGCCTCAGGTGGCCGACGCGATCGAACGTAAACCATTTTTGATACATCCGAGCCGCTCCGCGTTCGGCTGTTTATCGAGACGGCAAGCTATCATCCCGCAACGGCGAAGCAAGCGCGGATGTCCCGTGCATCGCTCGAGATCGGCGCCGATGTCCCGCCCCGCGCCCTCGCGTGCGCGGCCTCAGCGTACCAGCCAGAGGGCCAGGCCCGGGAACAGGAGGACCAACATCAGCACCAGGACCTGCATCGCCACGAACGGGCCGAAGCTCTTGAAGATCTCGGTGAGCTCGGTGTCCGGCGGGGCCACGCTCTTGAGGTAGAAGGCGGCCGGCCCGAAGGGTGGCGACAGGAACGAGACCTGCATGTTGATGCAGAAGAGGATGCCGAACCAGATCGGGTCGTAACCCAGCTGCTTGATGATCGGCACGAAGATCGGCATGCAGAGAAGGGCGATGCCGATCCAGTCCATGAACGCGCCGAGGAAGAGGAAGACCAGCATCATCAGGAGAATGATGACGATCGGCGCGACCTCGAGCCCGGTGATCAAGGAGCCGATCCAACGCGGCCCGCCGGCCAAGGTGTAGGCGCCGATCAGGGTCGAGGCGCCGAAGGTCACCCAGAGCAGGATGCCGACCGAGCGGAAGGTCTGGTCGAAGGCCTCGCGCAGAAGCGCGATGCGGAACTCGCCGCGCAGCACGATCAGTGCCAGCACGCCCACCACGCCCATGGTCGCGGCCTCGGTGATCGAGGTGATGCCGCCGTAGATCGAGCCCAGGACCACGATCACGAGCAGGATCGGACCCAACAGGCCCTTGGAGGCCGCGAGCTTCTGGCCGAGGGTGAGCGGCGGGCCGCTGTCCTCGACGAGCGGGGCGAGCGCCGGGTTCAGCCGGACGCGGATCAGAATGTAGGCGATGTAGATGCCGCCCAGCATGAGCCCGGGCACGATCGCCGCGGTGAACAAGGAGGAGATCGGCGTGTCGGAGATCAGCCCGTAGACGATCAGCACGATCGAGGGCGGGATCATGGTGCCGAGCGAGCCGCCGGCGCAGACCGAGCCCATGGCGAGCCGCTTGTCGTAGCCCAGGCGCAGCATCTGCGGCAGTGCTACGAGGCCCAAGAGCACGATCTCGCCGCCGATGATGCCCGACATGGCGGCCATGATGATCGCCATGACCATGGTGACGACGCCGACCCCGCCGCGCACCCGCCGCAGCCAGGCATCCAGCGCGTCGTACATGTCCTTGGCGATGCCCGAGCGCTCCATGAGCGAGGCCATCAAGATGAACATCGGCACCGAGATCAGCACGTATTCGGTGCAGAGCGCATAGATGCGCTGCATGAGGAGGCCGAGGCCGGGCAGGCCGAACTTGGCGTAGGCGAGGGTGACGCCGAGCATGCCGCAGGCGAAGGCCATCGGCACGCCGGCCGCGAGGAAGAGAAGGAAGCCCGCGAGCAGCAGGATCGAGATCGTCTCGATGCCCATGGGCTCAGCCCCCGCGCCGCCGGTCGGCCAGGAAGTTGCTCACCGCTTGGATCGCGATCAGGACGGTGGTCACCAGGATGAGCGGCTTGAGGAGCGCCGGGATGGGCGGGTCCCAGGCCGTGCCGAAGCGCTCGAAGGTCGAGAGCGACCGCCAGGCCGAGGGCCAGCCGCCGATCACCATGCCGACCGCAAAGGCGAGGATGCAGACCAGCGCCAACAGGTCGAAGAGCCGCTTGAGCGCGGGCGGGGCCAGATCGTAGAGCGGGGTGATGCGGATGTGCTCGCGCCGCTGCATGGCGTAGACGCCGGCGAAGAGATAACCGATGCCGGCCACCATCAAGGACAGCTCGTTGGCCCAGATCGTGGGCGAGCCGAAGAGATAGCGCATCACGACCTCGTAGAAGGTCGCGACCACGATGATGCCGAACAGCAGCATGGTCACGCGCGAGATCGCGATCGTGACCCGATCGACGAGGGTCGTTCGCCCGCTCATGCCCGCATCCGTCGAAGGCCCGCGATGCGAAACGGGCGGGGCCGCGACCCCGCCCGCCGTCTCGGATCCCGGCCGGCTCGGCCGCCGGCTCAGCCGAGCACGCCGATCCGCTTCATGAAGGCGATCGAGCTTTCGAAGGCCTGCTTGGAGAAGGCGGTGCGCTGCGCCCAGGTCTGCCAGACCGCCTGCGCCTGCTCGCGATAGGCGCGCCGTTCGGCCTCCGACCAGGCATGCAGCGTGACGCCCTTGGCCGCGAGCTCGCGGGCGACCTCGGCATTGGCGAGGTTGGTCGCGGTCCAGCGGTCGAGCGCCGCCTTCTTGAGCGCGGCCTTGACGATCGCCTTGAGGTCGGGCGGCAGCCCGTCCCACTTGGCCTTGTTGATCGCCAGATGGTCCTGCGGCATCGAATGGAAGCCGGGGAAGGTGGTGTGCGTGGCGATCTCGTAGAGGCCGAGTGCCTTGTTGACCGCGAGCGTGCCGGCGTCGGCGCCTTCCACGGCCTTGGTCTGGAGGGCCGTGAACACCTCGCCGAAGTCCATGACCACGGGCTTGGCGCCCAGCTTGACGAAGATGTCGGTCTGCATGCCCGGCGGGCAGCGGAACTTCCAGTCCTTGAGGTCGGCCAGCCCGCGCAAGGGCTTGGTCGAGACCAGCGATTCCGGCGGATCGCCCCAGAAGCCCACGAGATACATGCCGAACTTGCCGTAGAGCGGATCGGCGATCTCGCGGCCGCCGCCGAGGTCGAGCCAGGCCTGCATCTGATCGGGCGAATCGTAGCCACCCAGCATGTCGCCGAAGGCCTGGAAGGCCGCGTCCTTGCCCGGCTGGTAGGCGGCACCCGTCATGTCGCCGTCGAGGATGCCGGTCGAGGCGGCATCGAAGGTCTCGACCGACTTGACCACGGCCGAGGAGGTGAAGCTCTCGACCTGCAAGCGGCCGCCGGACATCTCCTCGAGATCTTTGCAGAAGCGCAAGAAGATCTTGCCCGGCACCGATTCGGCCGAATGGTGCGTCTGGATCCGCAGCTGGATCTTGGCTTGACCGCGCGCCACCGCGGGTGCCGCCAGCGCGCCTGCGCCGGCGAGCGCACCGATCGTCGCGCGCCTGGAAATGCTCGTCCACATCCTCGCCTCCCACTGCTCGCTCGCGCGGCCCTTAGCGGCTCGCCGGGGCCGGGGCAACCGTCGGCCCGAGCTGGCTGCGATGCCGGGAGGGGCGCTCGCTCCGGTTGACCGGCGCGCGCGAAGCGCGGAGTCTGGTGGCCGGGCAGGGGAGGTGGTCGATGGCCGCACCGGCCGTGCTGGTGAGCGGCGGGGCGGGAGGTCTGGGTGCGGCTGCGGCCCGCGCCCTCGCGGCGCGCGGCTGTGCCGTGGCGGTGGCCGACCGCGACCTCGAGGCGGCCGAGGCGGTGGCGTTGGCCTGTCGCACGCACACTCCTGCGAGCTTCGCGATCGGCGTCGATCTCACCACGGCCGAGGGCCCCGAGCGGATGGTCGAGAGGGCGGCCGAGGGGCTGGGCGGGCTCGACGCCCTCGTCCAGTGCGCCGCCGCGGCCCCGGTCGAGCCTTTCCTCGAGACGACCGCCGCGGCCTGGGAGGCCGCCCTCTTCGTCAACGTGCGGGCCTGCGCGCTCGCCGACGCCGCCGCCGGGCGGATCATGAAGGCCCGCGGGCGCGGCGGGCGGATCGTGCACGTCACCTCGGCCGCAGCGCGCATGGCGCTGCCCGACTACGCAGCCTACGCCGCGACCAAGGCCGCGGTCGATTCCCTGACCCGCAGCGCCGCTGTCGCCCTCGCGCCTTTCGGCATCAGTGTGACGAGCCTCTCGCCCGGCATGATGGACACGCCTTTGCAGCTGCGCACCGAGGAGGCCTTCGCCCGGCTCGCCGGCCGCGCCGATCTCGAGGCCTTCCGCGCCGAGCGGACGGCGCGCATCCCGATGGGCCGTCGCGCCGATCCCGAGGAGATGGCCGCCATGATCGTCTGGCTCGTGCTCGACGCACCCGCCTACATGACCGCCGCTCGGCTCAACGTCACGGGCGGCCTCGACAAGGACTGAGCCGCCTCGGAGGCCCGCCGATGCGCCGCAACCATCCGCCCGCCACGGCCGACCTCGCGCAGCTGCGCGCCCGCGCGCACGCCATTCGGCGGACCTGCATCGAGCTCGCCACCGGCAAGGGCCAGGGCTATCTCGGCCAGGCGCTCGGCTTCGCCGACGTGATGGCGGCGCTGCACTTCCACGAGCTGCGCTTCGACCCCGAGGATCTCGCCTGGGAGGGCCGCGACCGCTTCGTGCTCTCGACCGGCCACTACGCCATCCTGCTCTGGGCGACGCTCGCCG
Source organism: Geminicoccaceae bacterium (assembly GCA_025054575.1). Lineage (GTDB taxonomy): Bacteria > Pseudomonadota > Alphaproteobacteria > Geminicoccales > Geminicoccaceae > JANXAZ01. The sequence continues at coordinate 7,231 of JANWZN010000031.1, forward strand.
AGGCCGGGGCGATCCCGCGCGAGGAGCTCGCGACCTTCGCCATGGACGACAGCCGGCTCGACATGAGCACGCTCGACAGCTCGCCCGGGGTCGAGGTCACGGGCGGCTCGCTCGGCCACGGCCTGCCGGTGGCGATCGGCATGGCCCTCGGCCTGCGTCGCGCGGGCTCCGACGCGCGGGTCTTCTGCGAGCTCTCCGACGGCGAGTGCCAGGAGGGTTCGACCTGGGAGGCGGCCATGGCCGCCGCGACCTTCGGGCTCGACAATCTCGTGGCGATCGTGGACGCCAACGGCATCCAGGCCGACGGCAGAATCGTCGTCCGGCTCGAGCCCTTGGCGGACAAATGGCGGGCCTTCGGCTTCGAGGCGGTGGAGATCGACGGCAACGACATGGCGGCCGTGGTCGCCGCCCTCGAGGGGGCGCGCGCGGCCGACGGCCGGCCCAAGGCGATCGTCTGCCGGACGCTGCCGGGCAAGGGCGTGCCGCGGCTCGAGCGCCGCGAGAAGGCGCATTTCATCCGCGTCGATCCGGACGAGTGGGGTGCGATCCTGGACGAGCTCGAGGCAGCACGTGCCTGAATTTCGTGCGGCCGAGCGGGGGCGCTGCGGTAGTAGCCGGCTGCTACCCGGCGGCACGAACTTTGCCTATCGTCGCGGGCGTGGGGATCGCGTGCGCAACGGGGGAGGGGGACCCATGCGGCTGCAGGGCGGGCGGTTCGTCTCGGGGGTGATCGCGGCGTGGCTGGCGACGACGGCGCCGGTCGCGCTGGCGCAGCAGGCACCTCCCATCCCGGCGCAGATGCCCCCGGCCGCGGCGCAGCCCACCCAGGAAGACCACCCTACGCTCACGCTGCCCGAGCCGAGCCCGCGCTGGATCTACGTGCTCGAGCCCGTCTTCCCCTATCTCGTCGCCTCCAAAGTCTGGATCCTCGACGGCGACGATCTCTCGATCAAGGGCATGGTCAACGGCGGCTACACGCCCAACGCCGTGATGAGCCACGACAAGGGCCGCTTCTGGCTGGCCGAGACCTACTGGTCGCGCGGCTCGCGCGGGGTGCGCACCGACGTCGTCACCGCCTTCGACAGCAAGACGCTCGACCCGGTGGGCGAGGTGATCCTGCCCAACGGCCGTTTTCTCGTCGTGCCCAAGAAGCACAACGCGACGCTCTCGGCGGACGGCCGCTATCTCTTCTCCTTCAACATGGATCCGGCGTTCTCGTTGAGCGTGGTCGACGTCAAGGAGATGAAGCACGTCGCCGAGCTCGACACCCAGGGCTGCTCGCTCGCCTTCGCGACCGGCAACACGAGCGTCGCCTCGGTCTGCCCGGACGGCCGCTTCGTGCACCTGACCTTCGATGCCACGGGCAAGCTCACCAAGACCGAGCTCTCGGAGCCCTGGTTCGACTCGCAGAACGATCCGGTCTTCGAGCACGCGGCAGTGCACCGGCCGTCCAAGCGCGCCTTCTTCGTCTCCTACGAGGGCTGGGTCTACCCGGTGAGCCTCGACGGCACGCCCAAGGTGGGCGAGCGCTGGAAGCTGCAGGGACCGGGCGACGAGGAGTGGCGGCCGGGCGGCTGGCAGCTCGCCGCCTATCACGCCGCCTCCAACCGCCTCTTCGTGACCATGCACAAGGGCGGCAAATGGACCCACAAGCAGGCCGGCGACGAGGTCTGGGTCTTCGACGTCGCGGCCAAGAAGCGGGTCCATCGCCTGCCGCTCGACCACCACAGCCCGACGATCGCCGTGAGCCAGGACGAGAAGCCGCTGTTGTTCGCCCTGACCGAGAACGCCATCTTGATGTCGTACGACACGACGACGTGGCAGAAGAAGGCGGAGCGCGCGAGCCTCGGCATCAGCCCCTGGCTCCTGTACACCTTCGGCGAGTGAGGCGGGGGTGGTCGAACTGGTCGCCGCACCGGCCGTGCACTGGGCGAGCGCGCTCTTGCTCGCCGGTATCTTCCTGCCCAGTGCCTGGAGCAAACTGCGCGCGATCGACGAGGTGATCGGGGTGGTGGCAGACTATCGGATCCTGCCCGAGCCGCTCGTCGAGCCCTTCGCCCGCGCGCTCCCCTGGCTCGAGATCGCGGCGGGCGTGCTCTTGCTCGTGCCGCCGACGCGGCCGCTCGGCGCGGTCCTGGGCGCGGGCCTGCTCCTGGTTTTCGCGGTCGCGATGGCGGTCAACCTCGCCCGCGGCCGTCGCGAGATCGACTGCGGCTGCTTCCTGGGCCGGCAGAAGGAACGGATCGGCTGGCCGCTCGTGGCGCGCAACCTGCTGCTCGCGTCGGCCGCCGCCCTCTTGCTGGTCGAGCCGGCCGCGCTCTTGCCGAGGCCGGCCGAGCTCGTGCCCGTCCTGTTCGGCTCGGCCGCGCTCTTGGCGCTCTACGCCGCGTTCAGCCGGCTCGCCGGGCTGGCGCCGATCCCGCGCGCGCACGCAGGCCGCCGCACGCAGACCCGCCCGCGCGCCCATGGTGGGAGGTGAAGCTCCTTGGATCCGCTCGTCGTCTCCGACGTCCTTCTCTGGATCGTGGTCGCGGCGCTCGCGGTGACCGTGCTGGCGCTCGCCCGGCAGGTCGGCGTGCTGCACGAGCGGGTCGCCCCGCTCGGCGCCATGGCGACCCAGACGGCGGTCGAGACCGGCGAGCGGGCACCCGAGTTCGACCTCCTCGACATCGAGGGCCGCAAGCTGCATCTCGGCGGCGCGCGCAGCGACGGGCGCGGCCAGCTCCTCCTCTTCGTCTCGCCGATCTGCCCCATGTGCAAGAAGCTCATGGGTGCGGTCCGCTCCTTCGCCAAGAGCGAGCGCAAGGCGGTCGAGCTCGTGCTCATGGGCGACGGCGAGCGCGAGGCGCACCGGGCGATGGCCCGCGAGCACGGGGTCACGGATTTGCCCTTCGCCGTCTCGCCGATCGTCGGCATGCGCTTCGGCATCGGCAAGCTGCCCTATGCGGTGCTGATCGACGCCCAGGGCGTGGTGCGCGCCAAGGGCATCGTGAATTCGCGCGAGCATCTCGAGAGCCTGCTCGTCGCCCAGGAAACCGGCTACAGCTCGATCCAGGACTATCTCGTGGGTACCGGCCGCGGCCGACCGAACGGGGCCGCGACCCGGACCCCCGCCGAAGGAGGATGAGCCCGTGACGATCCTCGACGCTTTCGATCGGATGATGGAGCACACCGCGCGCCGGATCGCGCAGCGCAGCTCGCGCCGCGGCGTCCTCGCCCGTCTGGGCGGCGCGCTCGTGGGCGGCGCGGTCCTGCCGCTCCTGCCGGTCGACAAGACCGGGGCCAAGCTCGCGCACGCCAACGAGTTCGCGAAGACCGCCCAGACCAAGGACCCGACCCAGTGCAACTATTGGCGGCACTGCTCGTCGGACGGCTATCTCTGCTCCTGCTGCGGCGGCACGGTGAACATGTGCCCGCCCGGCTCCTACGCCTCGCCCACGAGCTGGATCGGCACCTGCGTCAACCCCGACGACGGGCAGGCCTATCTGATCGCCTATCAGGACTGCTGCGGTAAGGATTCCTGCGGCATGTGCTTCTGCCTCGGCACCGAGGGCGAGATGCCGTCCTACCGGCCCGAGCTCAACAACGACATCATCTGGTGCTTCGGCGCCCCCTCGATGGTCTACCACTGCTCGAGCCAGGTGCTGATCGGCAAGGCCTGAGCCGATGCGCGCGGCGGTGGCCGCGAGCTTCCTCCTGCTCGCCTCGGTGGCGGGCGCACCGGCCGCCGACTACACACCCGGCCGCCCGCTCGAGAGCCACGACGGGGCGCGGCTCGACTACGCCTTGAAGTGCAAGGGCTGCCACGGCCTCTGGGGGCAGGGCACGCCGGGCCACGTGCCGCGGCTCGAGCGCTTCGTCGGGCTCTTCACCCATCTGCCCGAGGGCCGCGACTATCTCATGCGCGTGCCCGGCGTGGCCCGCAGCGTGCTCGACGATGCGCGGCTCACGGGCGTGCTCAACTGGGTCCTCGCGACCTACGGCGCCGACCAGGTGGCGCCCGGCTTCGCCCCGTTCACGGTGGAGGAGGTGGCGGCCGCGCGGCTGCGGCCCCTCGAGGACCGCAAGGGGCGGCGCGATCGCATGCTCGCCGAGCTGCGCGCCAAGGGTCTCCTCTCGCCCGAGGACGACGGGATCGGCCGCAGTCCCGAGCCGCGCGACGGAGCGGAAGCCGCGCGCTAGCCGCCGCCGCGCGGCGTGCCATCTGCCTCCGTCCCCAGCTGCGCTGGAAGGCCGCCCCGGCGTTCGCCGACGGCGACGCCCCGCCCCGATCCTGTTAGGAAGCCGTCGAGCCGAGGGAGGCAGCCGCCGTGAGCCGAGCCGATCCGTTCGCCGCCGGGCCGCAGCCGGCGCACACCAAGGGCATGGGCGAGCTCGACGAGATCCGCCATCGCCCGTTCGTGAGCGCACCCTTCGGCAAGGCGCTGGTCGAGGTCGGCCGGCGCGAGCCGCGCATCCTGGCCCTCACGGCCGATCTCGCCAAATACACGGACCTCTCGCCCTTCGCCGAGGCCTTCCCGGACCGCTTCTACAATCTCGGCATGGCCGAGCAGGCGCTCGTGGGCGCTGCCGCCGGGCTCGCCAAGACGGGCTTCTTGCCGGTCGCCACCACCTACGCCGTCTTCGCCACCCGCCGCGCCTTCGACTTCATCGCCATCCAGATCGCCAAGAGCGGGCTGCCGGTGCTGATCGCGGTGGGGCTCCCGGGGCTCACCACCGGCTACGGTGCGACCCATCAGGGGATCGAGGATCTGGCGCTCATGGCCGCCGTCCCCGGTCTCGCGGTGGTCGATCCCTGCGACGCCACCGAGCTCGGCCAGGTGGTCGAGGCCTGGGCAGCCGCGCCGCGGCCGACCTATCTGCGCATCCAGCGCGGCAACGTGCCGGTCGTGCTCGACCCCGAATCCTATCGCTTCGCCTTCGGCGAGGCTCGGCTCCTGCGCCCGGGCGGCGAGGTCGGGATCGTCTCGACCGGGCTCGTGAGCGAACGCGCGCTCGATGCCGCCGAGGCGCTCGCCCGTCAGGGCCTCGAGGTGGCGGTCCTGCACGTGCCCTGCCTCGTGCCCTTCGACGCCGCCGCCGTGGTCGACTTCGCCCGCTCCGTGCGGCTGCTGGTCACGGCCGAGAACCATCTGATCGAGGGCGGGCTCGGCACGCGGGTCGTCGAGGCGCTCTACGGTGCCGGGATCCATCGGCCCTTGCGCCGGGTGGGCATACCGATGCGCTACATCGAATGCGGTGCCGTTCCCACGCTGCAGGAGCGCTACGGTCTCACCGCCCGCGGCATCGCCACGGCCGTCCGCGAGCTCCTGCGCGAGGGCACGCCCTGATCGCCGAGGCTCGGGCCGCCTGCCCGTTGCCGATCCGCGGCCCCCCTCTCAGCCGCCGGCCAGGAGCCGCGCCGCCTCCTGCAGCTCCTCGGGCGTGTTGACGTTGAAGAACGGGTCGAAGGGGTCGGCCGGCCAGTCGACGACGGCGAGCCGGTAGCGCGCGGTCCAGGCGTCGATCTTCCTGAGCCCCTCTTCGACGAGCGCCCGGCGCAGCTCGACCGCGAGCCGGGTCGGCCACAGGCCGAACACGGGGTGCGTTCGCCCGCCCGAAGCCGCGCAGGCGAGCTCGGCCCCCTCCCGCTCGACGGCCGCCAGCAACCGCCCGACCAGGTCGATCGGGAAGAAGGGCGTGTCGGCGGCGAGGCTCGCGACCCAGGGAAGCGGCGGATCCCGCCGCGCCGCGGCCTCCATCCCGGCGAGCACGCCCGCGAGCGGTCCCGGGAAGCCGGGCACGGGATCGGCCACCACCTCGAGGCCGAAGTGCCTGAAGCGCGCGGGATCGCCATTGGCGTTGAGCAGGAGCGCGCGGACCTGCGGCCGGGCGCGTTCGATCACTGCATCGAGCAGCGTGCCGGCGCCGAGCGGTAGGAGCGCTTTGTCGCCGCCCCCCATCCGCCGGGCGAGCCCGCCGGCCAGGATCACGCCGAGCACAGGCGGGCTCACGGCGCCTCCGGCGAGGGGAGGCCGTGGCGGTTCGTGGGGTACCAGCCGTCGTCGAGCAGCTGCTCCAAGGTATAGGGGCAGGTCTCCGGCAGGGCCACCGCCACCTCGGGCTCCGGGTGGTCGAGCAGCGCGAGACGGGCGTTCCGTCGGGCCCGCCCGTAGAGCTTCGCGAGCCGCCTTGCGAGCAGCCGCGCGATCGAAGGCGTGAGCCGTCTTTCGATCTCGTCGCGCGCGCCGATCACCGAGCGTCCCCAGACCCGGCGCGGCTCGGCCAGTTGCGAGTATTCGAGCTTCAGGAGATGCTCGATCAGGCGCTCGAGCTGGCTCTCGATCGCGTGCCGCTGCTCGCTACCCAAGTCGCGGATCTCCTCGGCCAGATGCGCCGGATCGAGCCCGAGATTACCGGCGCCGCCGCGCAGCCGGGCGAGCGCGCGCGCCTGCTGGCGAGTCCAAGCGTAGAAGTCGCGCTCGTAGAGCTCGGCCGGATCGAGCGCGGCGAGCTCAGAGGTCGCCTTCATCACGGGCTCCCTTGCGCCGAAAGCGGGGATCCTCCTCCTCCACCTGGCGCGGATCGGAATCGAAGACGATCCGATGCTCGCCCGAGAGGGCGAGAAAGCGCCGGCCGCGCGCCCGGCCCACGAGGGTGAGCCCGGCCTTGCGGGCGAGCTCCACGCCCCAGGCGGTGAAGCCGGAGCGCGAGAGCAGAATCGGGATTCCCATCTGCACGGTCTTGATCACCATCTCCGAGGTGAGCCGGCCGGTCGTGTAGAAGATCTTGTCGTGCGGCCGGATGCCGTGCTTCCACATGAAGCCCGCGATCTTGTCGACCGCGTTGTGCCGGCCGACGTCCTCCATGTAGATCAGGATCTCGTCCCGCTCGCAGAGCACGCAGCCGTGGATCGCCCCGGCCTCGAGATAGAGGGAGGGTGTGGTGTTGATCTTCTTGGTGAGCGCGTAGAGCCACGAGGTCCTGAGCACCGCCTCCTCGGGCAGGCGGATGGTCTCGAAGCGCTCCATGAGATCGCCGAAGACCGTACCCTGGGCGCAACCCGAGGTCTTGATCTTCTTCGCGAGCTTCTGCTCGAAGTCGGTCTCCCGCGCGGTGCGCACCACCACGACCGCGAGGTCCGGATCGTGCTCGATGCCGGTCACGACGTCGTCCGCGCGCAGCATGTTCTGGTTCAACAGATAGCCCAGCGCCAGCTCCTCGGGATGGTCGCCAATCGTCATGACCGTGACGATCTCGCGGCCGTTCAAGAAGATCGTGAGCGGCCGCTCGTGCACGATCCGAGCCTCGACCCGGCGGCCCTCCTGGTCGATCCCGACCACGGGCTGGGTGAGGGCCGGATCGCCCGGGTCGGGCAGGAGCAGGGGGGTGCGCATCGGCCTCGCGGGGTTTGCGGTAGGTCCACGGGCTAAGGTATGGGATGCGGCGGGACCTGCAAGCCGGCCGCCGCTCGCTCATGGCCACCGCTCCTGCCGCCGCGTCGCGCTCGCTCCTCTGGCGCCTCGTAGCGTTCGTGCCGACCCTCCTCGTGCTGATGCTCCTGGGCTGGGCCGCACTCTTTCTCCTCATCGCGCCGGAGCTGCCCGATACCGATACGCTCTTCGCCGACAGCGAGCAGCGTACCGTCACGCTCCTGGCCGCCGACGGTGGACCGCTCGCCGAGCGCGGCGCGGAAGGCGCGCGCTTCGTGGGGCTCCCGGAGATCGCGCCGCATCTCGTGCAGGCCGTGCTCGCGATCGAGGACCACCGGTTCTACGGCCACTTCGGGATCGATCCGCTCGGGCTCGCGCGCGCCGCCTGGGCCAACCTGCTGGCCGGCGAGGTCGTGGCCGGTGGCAGCACGATCACCCAGCAGCTCGCCAAGAACCTGTTCCTCACGCCCGAACGGAGCCTGAAACGCAAGCTGCAGGAGCTCGCGCTCGCCCTCTGGCTCGAGGCGCGGCTCTCCAAGGACGAGATCCTCACGCTCTACCTCAATCGCGTCTATCTCGGCGCCGGCGCCTACGGGGTCGAGGCCGCCGCCCGGCGCTATTTCGGCAAGTCCGCCAAGGAGGTGACGCTGGCCGAGGCGGCCATGCTCGCGGGCCTCTTGAAAGCACCCTCGGCGATGGCCCCGACCCGCGATCTCGAGCGGGCGCGCGCTCGCGCCGAGATCGTGCTCAAGCGCATGGTCGAGCTCGGCATGGTCCCGGCCGAGCGGGCGGCGGCGGCTCGAGCCAGGCCCGCCGCCCCCGCACCCGAGACCAAGACGGACTTCGCCGGGCATTTTCTCGATTGGGTGCTCGACGATCTCACCGATCATCTCGGCAAGCACGGCCGCGACCTGGTCGTGCGCAGCACGCTCGATCGCAAGCTGCAGCTCGCGGCCGAACAGGCGCTGCGCAGCGCGCTCGCCGGCGAGGGGGCCAAGCGCGGGGTTTCGGAAGGGGCGGTCGTGGCCCTCGACGCTTCCGGCGCGGTGCGCGCCATGGTCGGTGGCGAGAGCTACCGTGCGAGCCGGTTCAACCGCGCCGCCAGCGCCCGTCGCCAGCCCGGCTCGGCCTTCAAGCCCTTTCTCTATCTGGCCGCGTTGCGCGCGGGATGGACTCCGCAGAGCCCGATCGACGACCGGCCGATCGCGATCGGCGACTGGCGGCCCGAAAACTTCGACGGCCGCTATCGCGGTCGCGTGAGCCTGGAAGACGCCTTCGCCCACTCGCTCAACGCCGCCGCCGCCCGGCTGATCCAGAGCGTGGGCCCCGAGGCGGTCGTGCGCACGGCCCGCGAGCTCGGGATCGCCTCGCCGTTGCCGCCCGTTCCCTCGCTCGCGCTGGGTACGGCCGAGGTGAGCCCGCTCGAGCTCGCCGCGGCCTATCTGCCGTTCGTGACCGGCGGCGTGCGGCGCTCGGTCCATGCCGTGCGGAACGTCGAGGACGACCGCAAGCGCGTCCTCTACCGCTACGTCCCGAGCGAGCGGCGCGTGATGGACGGGCGCGAGGTCCAGACGATGCGCACACTGATGGCGGCCGTGGTCGAGCGCGGTACCGGCCGCGCCGCCCGCCTCGCGGACCGCGTGGTGATGGGCAAGACCGGCACGAGCCAGGGCTTCCGCGACGCGTGGTTCGTCGGGTTTGCGGGCGATCTTCTGGTCGCGGTCTGGCTCGGCAACGACGACGGCCGACCGATGGAGGGGGTCACGGGAGGCGGCCTGCCGGCTCGGATTGCCCGGCAGGTGCTGGAAGCCGCCCCGCCGAGCCCGCCGGCCGGGCCGGAGGTAGCACGCGGCGAGCCGCCGCCGGCCGCGCGCTCGGTGGAGCGCGAGGAGAACGGGCTCGCACTCCTCCTGGACTGGGTGCAGCGCACCTTCGGCTCGCGTTGAGCGGACGGCCCGACCCGAGCCGCGGCCGTCCTCGCCGCCGGCGCTTGACGCGCAACGCGCCCGCGCGTTCGCTCTACCCGTGGTGGCGAAGTCTGGCGGAGATCGGCCATGGCGCTCCAACCCGTGAGCCTCGAGGACCGCTGGACCAAGGAGCGCGGCGCCGTCCTGCTCTCGGGCATCCAGGCCCTCGTCCGCCTGCCCATGCTGCAGCGGGTCCGCGACCGCGCCCGCGGCTTGCGCACCGCCGGGTTCGTCTCCGGCTATCGCGGCTCGCCACTGGGCGGCCTCGACCAGGCGCTCTGGCAGGCGCGCGGCCATCTCGAGCGGCACGATGTCCGCTTCCAGCCCGGCCTCAACGAGGACCTGGCGGCGACCGCCGTCTGGGGCACCCAGCAGGTGGGGCTCTTCCCGGGCGCCAAGGTCGATGGCGTCTTCGCCATGTGGTACGGCAAGGGGCCGGGGCTCGACCGCTCGCTCGACGTGCTCAAGCACGCCAACTACGCCGGCACCGCACCGCGGGGCGGCGTGCTCGCGGTGGTCGGCGACGACCACGCCGCCAAGTCCTCGACCCTGCCGCACCAGTCCGACCACGTCTTCGCCGCGGCGATGATCCCGGTCCTCTCGCCCGCAGGCGTGCAGGAGATCCTGGACTTCGGCCTCCACGGCTGGGCCATGTCGCGCTTCGCGGGCCTGTGGGTCGGGCTCAAGCTGGTGACCGACACGGTCGAGAGCACGGCCGTGGTCCAGATCGACCCGGAGCGGGTGCGGGTGCGCGTCCCGGCCGACTTCGAGATGCCCGAGGGCGGGCTCTCTATCCGCTGGCCCGATCCGCCGCTCGTCCAGGAAGCGCGCATGCAGCGCCACAAGGCCTATGCCGCGCTCGCCTACGCCCGCGCCAACGAGCTCAACCGGATCGTCATCGACAGCCCGCGGCCGCGGCTCGGCATCGTCACCGCCGGCAAGTCCTATCTCGACGTGCTCCAGGCGCTCGACGATCTCGGCATCGACGCGAGGCTCGCCGCCGAGATCGGCCTGCGCCTCTACAAGGTCGGCATGACCTGGCCCCTCGAGAGCGAGGTCACCCGCCACTTCGCCGAAGGTCTCGAAGAGATCCTCGTGGTCGAGGAGAAGCGCCAGCACCTCGAATACCAGCTCAAAGAGCAGCTCTACAATTGGCGCGAGGACGTCCGTCCGCGGGTGATCGGCAAGTTCGACGAGAAAGGCGAGTGGGCCCTCCCACAGGGCGGCTGGCTCCTGCCCGCCGCTTCCGAGCTCACGCCGGCCATGATCGCGCGCGTGATCGCCGCGCGCATCCGCCGTTTCTTCACGAGCGAGGCGATCGAGGACCGCGTCCGCTTCCTCGAGCAGAAGGAACGCGCGCTCGCCCGCGCCCGGCTCGCCGTGCAGCGCGTGCCGCACTATTGCTCGGGCTGCCCGCACAATCGCAGCACGCGCGTGTCCGAGGGCAGCTTCGCGCTCGCCGGCATCGGCTGTCACTACATGGCGACCTGGATCTACGGCGAGAGCACGCGCACCTTCAGCCAGATGGGCGGGGAGGGGGTGGCCTGGATCGGCCAGGCCCCGTTCACCGACCGGCCGCACGTCTTCGCCAATCTCGGCGACGGCACCTGGTACCATAGCGGGATCCTGGCGGTCCGCGCCGCGGTCGCGGCCGGGGTCTCGATCACCTACAAGATCCTCTACAACGACGCGGTCGCCATGACCGGCGGCCAGCCGGTCGACGGCCCGCTCTCCGTGCCGGCGCTGGTCCGCCAGCTCCTGGCCGAGGGCGTGGCCGAGGTGGTCGTGGCCTCCGACGAGCCGGAGGCGCTCGCGGGCCTACCCGCCGGCGTCGAGGTCCGCCCGCGCGACGAGCTCGAGTCGATCCAGCGCCGGCTGGCGGCGACGCCGGGGGTCACCGCCCTCGTCTACGTCCAGACCTGTGCCGCGGAGAAGCGCCGGCGTCGAAAGCGCGGGCGCTACCCGGACCCGCCGCGGCGGGTGGTCGTCAACGAGGCCGTTTGCGAGGGTTGCGGCGACTGCTCGGCCAAGTCGAACTGCGTCTCGGTCGTGCCGGTCGAGACCGAGTTCGGCACCAAGCGGGCGATCGACCAGTCCGCCTGCAACAAGGACTTCTCCTGCCTCGAGGGCTTCTGCCCGTCCTTCGTCACGGTCGAGGGCGGCAGGCTCCGGCGCGGCCGCGGGCTTTCTGCCGATCCGCCCGCCGTGCCCGACCCGCAGCTGCCCCCGCTCGCCGCACCTTGGAACATCCTCGTGGCCGGGGTCGGCGGTACCGGTGTGGTGACCATCGGCCAGGTCGTGGCCATGGCCGCCCATCTCGAGGGCAAGGGCGTGACCGTGCTCGACATGGCCGGCCTCGCCCAAAAAGGTGGGGCGGTCTGGTCGCATCTGCGGATCGCCGACCGGCCGGAGCGGCTCTACGCCACCCGCATCGCGGCCGGCGAGGCGCAGCTCCTCCTGGGCTGCGATCCGATCGTCACCGCCTCCGACGAGACGCTCTCGCGGGCCCGTGCCGGCCTCAGCCGCGCGATCGTGAACGCCGAGGTGCCGGTCACCGGCGACTTCGTCCGCGCCGCCGCGGCCGAGGCCCGCACCGGTGATGCCGGCCGCACGGCCGATGTCCTGCCGCCGCTCGCGTCCATGCTGGAGCGGATCGAGGACGCGGTCGGGCCCGGCGCGGTCGAGCTGGTCGAGGCCGGCCGGCTCGCACTTCGCCTGCTCGGCGATTCGATCGCCACCAACATGCTCCTCCTGGGCTTCGCCTTCCAGCGCGGCCTCGTCCCGGTCTCGGCCGCCGCGATCGACCGCGCGATCGAGCTCAACGGTGCGGCGGTTGCGATGAATCGGCGCGCCTTCGCCCTCGGCCGCCTCGCCGCGCACGATCCCCGGGCGGTCGAGGCGCTCGCGGGGCCGGCGGTGGGGCCGAGCGACGCGCATCGGCTCTCGACCAGCCTCGAGGAGCTCGTGACGCGGCGGGTGGCGCATCTCGAGGCCTACCAGGATCGCGCCTGGGCCGAGCGCTACCGGGCGACCGTCGAGCGCGTCCGTACGGCCGAGCGGGCGGTCGACCCGACCAGCACCGCGCTCGCCGAGGCGGTCGCCCGCGGCCTGCACAAGGTCATGGCCTACAAGGACGAGTACGAGGTCGCCCGGCTCCATGCCGACCCCGCCTTCCATCGCGCGCTCGAGGCGACCTTCGAAGGACCGTTCCGGCTCTGCTTCCACCTCGCCCCGCCGCTCCTGGCGCAGGTGCCGCCCGGCAAGAGCGAGCCCGAGAAGAAGGCCTACGGGCCCTGGATGCTCCACCTCTTCCGCCTGCTCGCCCGCCTCAAGGGGCTGCGCGGCACGCCCTTCGACCCGTTCCGCTGGAGCGCCGACCGCAAGCTCGAGCGCGCCCTCATCCGCGAATACGAAGAGCTCCTCAAGGAGATCCTCGCCCGGCTCTCCCCCGCCACCCTCGCCACCGCCGTCGAGCTCGCCCGCTTCCCCTTGGCCGTGCGCGGCTTCGGCCCGGTCAAGGAGCGCCATCTCGAGGTGGCCCGTCGGCGCAAGGCCGAGCTGCTCGCGGCCCTGCGCGCCGGCACCGCACCCCCCGCCCCGGCCGGGCCGCGCCGCACTCCCGTGGCCGTGCTCGCGGGCTGAGCGCCCTCCGCCGGGCCCGCCTCAGCTCTTTCCCCGCAGCGCCCGCCACAAATAGAAGACGAGCCAGACCGGCACGACGACGACGGCACCCAACAGCAGATAGGTGAGGGCGCGGGTCGCATAAGAGCGGATGTCGGCCAAGACGTCGCCGACCCGCTCGGCGAGCCAGCGCCAGACCTCGAGCGGCTGGACGTCGAGAAAGGCCATGGCCGCCCCCACCAGGATCGAGGCGACGACGAGCTTCACAACGGTGGCGGCGGTGATCCGGGGCATCGACCCTCGAAGGCTGGCCTCGGCTGCGGCGCGGGTATACGGGAAGCAGAGGCGAGGGTCACGGGGCCGGGCAACATGCGCTGGAGCCGCTGCTTGACCGCGATCGGCGTGCACGCCGAGGGCGAGATCGGCCGGATCGTCACGGGCGGGCTCCTGCCGCCGCCCGGCCGGACCATGCAGGAGCGCCTGGCTTGGCTCAACGGTACGGAGGAGGGGGCTCGGCTGCGCCGCTTCTTGACGAGCGAGCCCCGCGGCTGGCCCGCCATGTCGACCAACCTCCTCTTGCCGCCCTGCGAGCCGGGGACGGATGCCGCGTTCGTCATCCTGCAGCCCGATGCCGCGCACGCCATGTCCGGCTCGAACGCGATCTGCACCGCCACCGCGCTGCTCGAACTCGGCACGGTGGCGATGCGCGAGCCCGAGACGGTCGTTACGCTCGACACCGCGGCCGGGCCCGTGCGGGCGCGCGTCGCCTGTGGCGAGGGCAGGGCGCGGCGGGTCACCCTCGACATGCCGGCCTCCTTCGTCGAGGCGGACGGGCTCGCCCTCGAGGTCGAGGGCCTGGGCCGGGTCGAGCTCGCGATCGCCTTCGGCGGCGTCTTTTACGCGCTGGTCGACCCGGCCCCGCTCGGCCTCTCGATCGAGCCCGCCTCGGCGCGCCGGCTCGCCGAGACCGGAGCCCGCATCCTCGAGGCGGCACGGAGGCGCTGGGAGCCGGTCCACCCGGAGCGACCGGCGATCCTGGGCCTCGCCTATCTCATGTGGTGCGGGGAGGGACCCGAGGGTCCGCGCAACGCCACGGTGCTCCTGCCCGGCCGGCTCGACCGCAGCCCCTGCGGCACCGGCAGCTCGGCCCGGCTCGCCCTCGAATGGTCGCGCGGCCGGATCCGCCCCGGCGAGACCCGCTTCTTCCGCTCGACGATCGGCACCCGCTTCGACGCCGAGCTCGTCGGCACCGCCGAGGTCGCCGGCCGACCGGCCGTGCTGCCGCGCCTTTCCGGCCGCGCTTGGCTCTATTCGATCGAGCAGCTCGGCCTCGACCCGGAGGATCCCTTCCCCGAGGGGATCCGCCTCGCCGATCTCTGGGGCGGGCTCGCCGAGCGATGAGCGCAGAACGTGGAGCGCCCGGCGAGGCCCGCCTGCGGCGGCACGTCGAGAAGCTGGCGGGCGAGATCGGCCCTCGGGCGCCGCGGCTCGGCGACTCGCTCCCCCGCGCCGAGGCCTATGTCCGGAGCGAACTCGAGGCCGCTGGCCTGGTGGTCGAGCGGCGGCCCTATTCCTTCTTCGGCCGCGAAGTGGCCAACCTCGTGGGCGTGCCGCGGGCGAGCCGCGAGGCCAAGCGCTGGTATCTGGTCGGCGCGCACTACGACAGCGTTGCGGGCACGCCCGGGGCGGATGACAATGCTTCGGCCGTAGCCGTGATGCTCGAGCTCGCGCATCGGCTCGCCGACTGCCCGCTGCCCTTGCGCTTCGTCGCCTTCACCATGGAGGAGCCGCCCGCCTTCGGCACGCCCTGGCAGGGCAGCCGCCGCTTCTGCCGCGAGACGAAGCGGCGCGGCGAGCGCACCGAGGGGGCGATCGTGCTCGAGATGGTGGGCTTCACGGCACCCGTGCAGCCTTATCCCGCGCCGCTGCGCGGCCGCGGCTACCGCGAGACCGGCGACTTCATCGGCGTGATTGGCGATCGGACCTCGCAGGCCTTCACCGAGCGATTGGTCGCGGGCATGAAGGCAGCCGGCACCGTCCCGGTCGAGAGCCTGATCGTGGCACTCCACGGCTGGGTCATGCCGATCGCCCGGCTCTCCGACCATTCCTCCTTCTGGGATCGCGGCTGGCCGGCGGTGATGGTCACGGATACGGCCTTCGTCCGCAACCCGAACTACCACCAGCCGACCGACACGCCGGACACGCTCGACTACGGCTTCATGGCGGGGGTCACCGACGCGCTGGAGGCGGCGGTTCGCGCCCTGCCGCCGCCAGAGGCCGGCTGAGGGATCGGCCGCCCGCCACGGAGTCGCGGACCTCGCTCGCTCAGCCCCGGGCCTCGATCAGCTCGAGGATGATGCCGTCGGCGGAGCGGGTGTAGACCGCCCGGCGCCCCTTGTTGGGGCCGCCCGGCACGGTGATGACCTCGCCCATCCGCCGGAACCCCGCCGCCTCGACTTCGGCCAAGAGCCGGTCGAGGTCGGTCACGTCGAGGGCGATGTGGGCCGCCCCGGCATCGCAGGGACGGTAGCGCGCCCGCCCCCGATCCTCGGGCGTGCGGTATTCGATGAGCTCGATGCTGTGGCCGTAGCCGTCGAGATAGGCGATCTCGACATCCGCATGGCCGAGGCCCGTGACCGCGCCGATCAGCGCGGGATCGCGCGGGCTGCGGTCGCGCAGGCCGAAGCCCAGGACCTCGGTGAAGAAGCGCACCGAGGCGTCCATGTCGGCGACCGTGAAGCTCGTGTGGTTGAAGCGCAGGATCTCGGGTCGGCTCATCCGCCCGCCTCCCGGTCGAGGAAGCGGTTGGGCTTCAAGAAGAAGGCGAGCAACAGGCAGCCCTCCTCCGACCAGGCCTCGTGGCGGCTGCCGGCCGGCCGCCAGACATAGTCGCCTGCCCGGCACACCCCCTGCTCGTCGCGGAACGAGCCCTCGAGCACGTAGCTCTGCTCGATCTCGACATGCTCGTGCAGGGGCAGCTTCGAGCCCGGCGCCCAGCGGAAGAGCGCGGTCAACAGGCCGCTCTCCTCGTCCTTCAACAGGACCTTCATGTCGATCCCGGGAAACCGGGTCGGCTGCCAGGGCAGCTCCTCGACCGTGACGTAACGGGAGGCGAGGGGGCCGAGCCCCTCGTGGCCGTTCGCGTGCGGTGTGTGAGCGCTCATCCTCTCTCCCTCCCCGATCCCTTCCTCGAGCTGCGCACGAGCTTCGGGTGCTGTCGCCCGCGGTCAATAGCCTTCCGCCACGAGCGGGAAGGCCGACCAGAAGCCGGGCGGCCGCACGGCCTCGGCGCGCGCGAGATGGCTCCGCCCCAGCTCCGCGAGCCGCGTTACGCCCAGAAGGCCCAGGGCGATGCGGATCTCCTCTTCGAGCAGCTCCAACATCGTGACGACACCCTCGGGCCCGCCCGCGGCCATGCCCACGGCCAGCATCCGGCCGAGCCCCACGGCCTTGGCCCCGAGCGCGATCGCCTTGAGGATGTCGGTGCCGCGGCAGAAGCCGCCGTCGACCAGGACGAGGGCCCGGCCGGCCACCGCCTCGACGATCTCGGGCAGGACGTCGAGCGTGCCCTGGACATGGTCGAGCTGGCGGCCGCCGTGGTTGGAGACGAGGACGCCGTCGACCCCGTGGTCGAGCGCGATGCGGGCGTCCTCGGCAGTCATGATGCCCTTGAGGATCAGCGGAATGCGGTGGCGGGCCTTGAACCGGGCGACGGCGCGCCAGTCGAAGCCCTTCTGGAAGTCCTGGCCGCCTACCTCGCGCCGCCAGGGCTTCTCGAAGCGGTTGAGGAGATCCCGCTCCCGCCTCGAGTACCAGGCGGTGTCCACGGTGATCGCGAAGGCGGCGTAGCCATGGACCTCGGCGCGCGCCACGATCTCGGCGATCCAGCCCTCGTCGCCGCGCACATAGAGCTGGAAGATGCGCAAGGCCTCGGGGGCGGCCCGGGCCACTGCCTCGAGGCCGGGCGCGCACACGCCGCTCAGCATCAAGGGCACGCCGAAGCGTGCGGCGGCCTCGGCCGCCCCGGCCCCGCCCGTAGGGTGGAAGGTCTCGAGCGAGCCGATCGGCGCCAGGAAGACGGGCAGGCGGATCCGCCGGCCGAAGAGCTCGCTCGAGGCGTCCACCTCGCGGACGTCGACGCAAACCCGAGGCCTGAGCGCCAGGCGCTCGATCGCCAGACGGTTGCGCGCGAGCCCGGTCTCGGTCTCGGCGCCACCTTGCAGATAGTCCCAAGCACCCTTGGCCAGCCGGCGGCGGGCCAGCAGCACGAGCTCGTGGAGCGTCGTCACCTGGTCGAGTGCCGCCATCGCCGCCTCCCGTTCCTCGCTGCGAGCGATGGCGCGGCCGCGGCGGCGGGGCAAGCGGGCCCGTGGCAGGGCAGGGACCGCTGCGGCGCCGGAGCGGTAGCGCGCGCGTCTTCTCGGTAGCTCGAGCCCGCCTACATGAGGGGCGTGAATAGCGACCCGCTCGCCCTCTACGTCCACTGGCCGTTCTGCCGCGCCAAGTGCCCCTATTGCGACTTCAACAGCCACGTCCGGCCACGGATCGAGCAGGCGCTCTGGCGCAAGGCGCTGCTCGCCGAGCTCGAGCACTGGATCGGCCGGCTGGGGCCACGGCGACTCGTGTCGATCTTCTTCGGTGGCGGCACGCCCTCGCTCATGGCGCCGGAGACGGTCGCGGCCGTGATCGAGCGGGCGGTCGCCGCCTGGCCGCCGGCCGAGGACCTGGAGGTCACGCTCGAGGCCAACCCGACCTCGGTCGAGGCCGAGCGCTTCCGCGGCTACCGAGCGGCCGGCGTCAACCGGGTCTCGATCGGCGTCCAGGCTCTCGACGAGGCGGCGCTGCGCCTGCTCGGCCGCGAGCACTCGGTCGCCGAGGCGCTCGCCGCGGTCGAGCTCGCGCAAGGGACCTTCCCCCGCGTCTCGATCGACCTGATCTACGCTCGGCCCGGCCAGACGGCAGCGCAGTGGGAAGCCGAGCTCGGCCGCGCCCTGGCACTCGGCACGGGCCACCTCGCGCTCTACGAGCTCACGATCGAGGAGGGCACGCGCTTTCATGCCGAGGTCGCAGCGGGCCGGCTCGTGCCGTTGCCCGAAGACGAGCAGGCGCTTCTTCTCGAGCTGACCGACGCGCGCACCCGGGCGGCCGGTCTGCCGGCCTACGAGGTCTCGAACCACGCCCGGCCGGGCGAGGAGTGCCGGCACAATCTCGTCTATTGGCGCTACGGCGAGTATGTCGGGATCGGGCCCGGCGCCCATGGTCGGGTGCGGTGCGACGGCCGCCGCCTCGCCACCCGCACCCTGCGCGCGCCGGAGGCTTGGCTCGCGCGGGTGCGGGAGCTCGGCCACGGGCTCGAGGCCCTGGAGCCGCTCGAGCCCGCGACCCAGGCCCTCGAGGCGCTGATGATGGGTCTCCGGCTCGCCGAGGGCGTGCCGCTCGCTCGGCTCGAAGCGCTGGCCGGCGAGCCGGCCGATGCGCTGCTCGACCGTGCCGCCCGCGACCGGCTCGTGCGCGCCGGCCTGTTGCTCGACGAGCCCGAGCGCCTGGTCGCGACCGCGGCCGGCCGCCAGCGGCTGAACGGGGTCTTGCGCGCGCTCCTGCGCTGAGCCGGGCTGTCAGAAGCCGGGCCGGACGGCTGCGGCGGCGTCGAGGCGGACGCTGTCGTCGGCGGCGAAGCGGTCGGCGCTCGTCCAGGCGAACGGGTGGATGAGGAGCCACTGCGCGGCCCAGGCGATCGCCACCGCACTCGAGACCGCGGTCGTGGCACCCACGAGCAGCGCCAGCGCCATCGGCACGAGCGCCCTCCGCACCGCGTCGCGGTGACGCCAGAGCGGCACGGCGAGCGCCACGGTGGCCGGCCCCAAGAGGAAATGGACGAACTGGGCGCCCTCGAAATAGCGGGCGTAGGCCGTGCCGGTCAGGCTCAAGACGGCCACCAGCAGCGCCACCGCGATCGCCACCGGATTGACGAGCGGGTGGAAGCGGGCGCGGCGGGCGAGCGCGTGCGCCACGGCATAGGCCGCGAGCGTGAGCGTGAGCCAGAAGAGGGGCCCGGTCTGGAGATAGACCCAGAAGGCCGAGAGCTTCTCGGGGCTCATCGCGGCGCGCTCTCGCGCTCGGGCAACAGCCGGGCGAGGGCGAGCCCGGTGAGCGCGACCGCGAGCCAGGTCGAGAGCAGGAGTGCGGCGAGGATCGCCGGCCATTCGCTGGCGATCCGGGAGAGATGCAGGATCACGCCGACCCCGGCCGGGACGAACAAGAGGGAGAGGTGGGAGAGCAGCACCGGCGCCGTCGTCTCGAGCCCGGCCGGGACCCGGCGGGCGAGCAGGCAGATCAGGAACAGGAGGAGGAACCCCAGCACCGGCCCGGGCACCGGAAGATCGAAGAAAAAGACGAAAAACTCGCCCGCGAGCTGGCAGGCGAGCAGGATCAGGAGGTCGTGGACCAAGGGCCGTCTCCCCGGCTGCGACGGCTCGATCCTGGTCGAGGAGGGCCCCGGCCGGAAGCGGCCGGCCTCGGCCCGGTGGGCTCAGCCCTCCTGCCAGAGCTTCTTCTTCCTGCCCTCGGGCTGCTGCCCCTGGCCCTGGCCGCCGCGCCGCTCGGCGCGTTGGCCGCCCGGTTCCTCGCGCCGCTGCTGGCGCTCGAGACGCTGGGACTCGCGCTGCTGACGGCGCAGCAGCTCGGCCTGCTCCTCGGCCTGCCGGCGCTGCATCTCCTGGGCGCGAGCGAGCTCGGCGGCGCGCGCCCGCTCGAGCCGCTGCTGCTCGATGGCGCGGCGCCGTTCCTCGCGCGCCTGGTTCTCGGCCCGCAGGCGCTGTTCCTCTTGCGCCCGCAGCTGTTCCTGGCGGCGCTGCTCGCGCGCCTGCCGCTCGGCCGCGGCCGCTTCCTCGCGCGCCCGCTGGCGCTCGAGCCGGCGCTGCTCCTCCTGCGCCTGCTTCGCCTGTTGGGCGCGTTGGCGCTCGAGCCGGCGCTCCTCCTCGAGGGCCCGCCGCGCCGCCTGGCGATCGCCGCCCGACGGGCCCGCGCCGGCCCCGCTCGGCGGCAGGAGGGCCGGAGCGAGCGGGCCGGTCTTGTCCATGGCCGCTCGCTGCCGCTCCTCCACCCGTCGCCCCTCGCGTCCTTCCCGGCGCTCGGCCGCGCGCTCCCCCGATCGCTCGCGCTCGCGCGAGGGCAGGACGGAGATCCGCTGGCCCTCCTCGCGTCGCCGCTCGGCCTTCTTCTCCTCGCGGCCGGGCTCGCGCGGGGGCAGAACCGCGATCGCCGGTCGCTCTGGGCGCTCGGGCTCGCGGATCACGGCCACGGGCTGGACGCGCTCGCGTCGGCGCTCGCGCTGCCAGTCGACCCAGCGCTCGGGCGGCAGGTCGCCCGGGCGGGCGACGCGGACGAGCGCGCCGCGGCGGTCGCGCAGCTCGCGCACGACGATGTCGTTGCCGGTGACGACGACGTTGCTGTCCTTGATGACGATCTTGTCGGCCTTGACGATCCGCGCGCCCGGCCGCCAGCGATCCTCGCGCCAGTCGATCCGGTCGTCCCACCAGCCGGGCGGCCGACGGCGATCGCCGAAATAATAGTATTTCTTGACCACCTTCTTGTCGTCGTCGCGGTCGGCCAGGATGTAGCCGAGCACGCCGCCGAGTGCTGCGCCGCCGGCGAAGATCGCCGCGTCCGACCAG
>JANWZN010000320.1 GCA_025054575.1 Geminicoccaceae bacterium
CAGATAATGGGGCTTGTGGACCCAGAAGACCGGGCCCACGTCGAGCAGGAGGTCGCGCAGCGTGCCGCCGCCGAGCCCGGTCACGGTCGCGACGAAGGCGAAGCCCACGATGTCGAGCTCCTTGCGCGAGGCGGTCAAGGCACCGGAGACGGCGAAGACGAAGACCCCGGCGAGATCGAGGGTGGCGAGCAGCAGGTTCATGGGTGTCTCCGAGGCGCAGTCGACGAACGCGATCCCGCCCGAGGGGTTCCGGCACCTACCGGGCTTCCTCGATCGCACCGCACAGGCCGCACTCCTGGCCGAGGTCCTCTCGCTGGTCGAGCCGGCGTTCTGGTTCGCGCCCACCATGCCGCGCACGGGGCGGCCCTTCTCGGTGCGCATGGCCAATCTCGGGCCGCTCGGCTGGGTGAGCGATCGGCGCGGCTATCGCTACCAGCCGACCCATCCCGTCACCGGCCGGCCGTGGCCGCCGATCCCGGACCGCCTGCTCGCGCTCTGGCGCGAGCTCGTGGGCACCCCCGAGCCGGAATGCTGCCTGGTCAACTCCTATCGTGACGGGGCCAAGATGGGCCTGCACCGCGACGAGGACGAGGAGGCGCAGGAGGTGCCGGTCCTCTCGGTCTCGCTGGGCGATGCCGCGATCTTCCGCGTGGGCGGGCTCGCCCGGCGCGGGCCCACGGTCTCCTTGCGTCTCGAGAGCGGCGATCTCGTGCTCCTCGCCGGGGCGAGCCGGCGCGCCTATCACGGCATCGACCGGATCCTGGCCGGCACCTCCGACCTCGTGCCGGGCGGCGGGCGCATCAACCTCACCTTGCGGCGCGTGAGCAGGCCCGCTCGCGCCTAGGCCTCAGCGCAGCCAGGCCAGCAGCAGCGGCGCCAAGAGCGCGGTGACCACACCGTTGGTCGCCATCGCGATGCCTGCCATGGTGCCGGCGAGCTGGTTCTCCTGGAAGGCGCGGGCGGTGCCGATCCCGTGCGCGGCGAGGCCGATCGCGAAGCCGCGGGCGCGCGGCTCGCGCACGCGCAACAGGTCGAGGAGCGGGCCC
>JANWZN010000321.1 GCA_025054575.1 Geminicoccaceae bacterium
GGCTGCCGCCCGCCTCGCGGCGCTAGAGCGGCCGTCACCGCCGCCGAGCCCGCCCGAGCCGTCGGCGGTCGAGCGGGCCCTGGCCGAGATCGAGCCCGACGAGCTCACGCCCCGAGCCGCGCTCGAGCTCCTCTACCGGCTCAAGGAGCTCGCGCGTCGCAGCGGCTGAGCTCGCTCTGGGCAGCGCCGGGGGTTCCCCTTATCTAGCTGATCGAGGGCAACGGCCGCGCGAAGGAACCGCCCCCATGGACAAGAAGCAGCAACTCCATCTCTGGTACGTCGTCGCCGCGGCGTTCCTGGTGCTGCTGATCCAGGGCTGGTGGCGCGAGATGCGCACGACCGAAGTCATCCCTTACTCCGAATTCATGGAGTATCTCGACAAAGGCCTCGTCGATCGGATCGCGGTCGGGGACCAGTACATCACGGGCTTCTTCCGCGAGCCGCAGGCCGGCAAGACCCAGTTCGTCACGCCCCGCGTCGATCCCGCGATCGCGGGCGAGCTCGCCAAGCGCGGGGTCCAGTTCACCGGGGTCGTCGAGAACACCTTCTTCCGCGAGCTCTTGTCCTGGATCGTCCCGGTCCTCGTCTTCTTCGCGATCTGGGCGTTCGTCTTCCGGCGGTTCGCGGAGAAGCAGGGCCTCGGCGGCTTCATGTCGGTCGGTCGCTCCAAGGCCAAGATCTACGTCGAGCGCGACACCAAGGTCACCTTCGACGACGTCGCCGGGGTCGACGAGGCCAAAGCCGAACTCGTCGAGATCGTCGAATTCTTGCGCAACCCCAAGGAATATTCCCGCCTCGGCGCCCACATCCCCAAAGGTGTCCTGCTCGTGGGCCCACCCGGCACCGGCAAGACGCTCCTGGCCAAAGCCGTGGCCGGCGAGGCCGGGGTGCCGTTCTTCTCGATCTCGGGCTCCGAGTTCGTCGAGATGTTCGTGGGCGTGGGCGCCGCGCGCGTGCGCGATCTCTTCGAGCAGGCGCGCAAGGCGGCCCCGGCCATCATCTTCATCGACGAGCTCGACGCGCTCGGTCGCGCCCGCA
>JANWZN010000322.1 GCA_025054575.1 Geminicoccaceae bacterium
TTGGCGAACGTGCCGAGGTGATCGAACGCCTCGGCCTCGCTCATGCCGATGCCGTTGTCGGTGATCGTGAGGGTCTTGGCCGCCTTGTCGAAGGTGACGCGGATCTCCAGGTTGGGCGCGTCTTCGTACAGCGCCGGGTCGGCCAGCGCTTCGAAGCGCAGCTTGTCGCACGCATCCGACGCGTTGGAGATCAGCTCGCGCAGAAAGATGTCGCGGTTGGAGTACAGCGAATGGGTCACGAGGTGCAGCAGCTGCGCAACCTCGGCCTGGAAGGCATGGGTGTGGGAACTCATGGTCGGCGATGACGTGGGTCAAACGGAAACGCGCGGCATCACAGCCGCTGCTGCCACGCAGGCGGCAGCCCCGGACGACGCCGCTAGATGGGGACGCGCGGCGCGACTTTCAAGCCCTACCCGCCTCCTGGGTGCGCAACCAGCGCGCGCATTCGTCCGCCGGCATCGGGCGCGCGTAGGCGTAGCCCTGGGCCAGACGGCAGCCGCGCGCCAGCAAAGCCTGGGCCTGCGCGCGGTGCTCGACCCCTTCGGCCAGCGTCTCCAGCCCCAGCCGCTGGGCCAGCATCACGATCAGATCCACGATGGCATCGGCCTCGGCATCGTGGGGCAGGTCGGCCACGAAGCTGCGATCGATCTTGATGCGCTGCACGGCAAAGCGGCGCAGATACGCCAGCGACGAGTAGCCGGTCCCGAAATCGTCAATGGACAGCTGCACCCCCAGCTCGCGCAGGGCGGCCACGGTGGCCAGCGCCAACTCGGCGTCCTGCAGCAGCACCCCCTCGGTCAATTCCAATTCCAGCCGCGCCGGCGGCACATCGTGCGCCTGCAACGCCTGGCGCACGCGCTGCACCAGATCGGGCTGGCGGAACTGCGCCATCGACAGGTTGACCGCCACACGCGGACAAGGCAGGCCCTGCTCGTGCCACTGACGCCACTGGCGCAACGCCGCGTGCAGCACCCACTCGCCGATCGACACGATCAGCCCGCTGTCCTCGGCCACCGGGAT
>JANWZN010000323.1 GCA_025054575.1 Geminicoccaceae bacterium
CTCGCCGAGGCCGATGGCCTCGAGCCGCTCGGCCTCGATGCCCTCCTCGATCAGGGCCCGACGCACCGCCTCGGCGCGGCGGCGGCTGAGCAGGAGGTTGGCGTGGCGGTTGCCCGAGGCGTCGGTGTGACCCTCGATCCGCACCGGGCGGCCGGGATGCTGGCGGATGAACTCCAGCACCCGCGCGAGGTTGGCGCGTGCCTCGGGACGCAGCTCGGCGGAGCCGGGCGCGAACACGTTCTCCCCGAGGGTCATGACCAGGCCCCGCGCCTCCTCGCGCGCGACCAGATTCTGGAGCTGCTGCCGCAGCGCCTCGGCCGCGGCCTGGGCGAGCGCGGCCTCGCGCCGCGCCGCCTCGGCCTCCCCCGCCCGCAGCTCGGCCAGGCGCTGGGCGCGCTCGGCTTCCGCGCGCGCGAGTTCCGCCGCCGCGGCGAGTTCCTCCTGGCGTCGCCGCTCGATCTCGGCCTTATCGCGCAGGCGTTCCGCCTCCTCGGCCCGCGCCAGGCTCTGCAGCCGCAGCTTCTCCGCCTCGAGGCGGGCGAGCTCGGCGTCTCGGCGGCTGGCCTCGAGCAGGATGCGGTCCCGCTCCCGCTCGAGCTCGGCGAGCTCGGCCTCGAGGCGCTCGGCCTCGGCGGCGGCGCGGGCGATCTCGATGCGGCGTTCGGCGAGTTCGAGCAGGTGCTCGCGCTCGCGGGCTCCGCCTTCGCGCGCTCGCTGCAGCGCGAGTTCGGCCAGGGCTCGCTCCCGACCGGCGCGGCCGGCGGCCTCGCGCTGCAGGTCATCGAGGAGTCCCTCGAGCCGGTCGAGGGCGGGATCGCCGCGGGGCGTGGTGGCGCAGGCCGCGAATCCCAGCAGCGCCAGCGCCCCGACGAGCTTCAGGCGGCGGGCGCGCATCACCGCTCTCCCTCGCCGAGCAGTTCGCGGCGGAGCAGGGCGTTTTCGGCGCGCCGCGCCTGGACCGCGGCGCGGGCGCGCGCGGCGCGGCTCTTGGCACGCGCGAGCTCGG
>JANWZN010000324.1 GCA_025054575.1 Geminicoccaceae bacterium
GTAAGTGCGGTTGATGTCGCCGACGTGATGGCCGTGAAAGCGATAGGTGTGGCAGAGCAGGAAGGCCGGGCCTTCGCCGCGCCGTGCGCGCTCGACCAGGTTTTTGGCGGCGGCGTGCACGGCGCGCACATCCTGACCATCCACTTCCACGGTTAGCAGCCCAAAGGCCTCGGCGCGAGCCCGCATGCTTCCGGCGGTCGTCTCGCGATAGTGGGTGTACTCGTTGTACAGATTGTTCTCGCAGACGTAAATGACCGGCAGCGTCCACAACTGGGCCATGTTCATGGCCTCGTACACCACGCCCTGTCCCAGCGCGCCCTCGCCGAAGAAGCATGCCACCACGCGCCCGTTGCCCAGGCGTTTGCTCGAGAAGGCGGCACCGGTGGCGATGGCAGCGCTGCCGCCGACGATGGCGTTCGCGCCGAGGTTGCCGGTATCTTGATCGGCGATGTGCATCGAGCCGCCCTTGCCGCCACAGTAGCCGGGCGCCTTGCCGAGCAGCTCACAAAACATCCGGTCGAGCTGTGCGCCTTTGGCGATGCAATGTCCGTGGCCACGGTGGGTGCTGGTGATGTAGTCCTCGCGGCGCAGCGCCTCGCACACGCCGACGGCAACGGCCTCCTCGCCGATGTAGAGGTGCGCCAGCCCCGGCATGCGCGCCGAGGTGTACAGCTCGTTCACCTGCTCCTCGAACAGGCGAATCCGCAGCATCTGCTGGTACATGTGCAGCCAGAGTTCGACGTCGTCACGAGACATAGCTCAGAGGCTGACTCCGGCCATGCGCGCGGCCACTTTGAAGAGTGCGGCGAAGTCCTCCGCGCCGTAGCCAAGGGCGCGGGCCGCGGTGAGCATTTCGTTGGCATGGGCGACGGACGGCAACGGCACGGCCAGCTCACGGCCCAGTTCCAGCGCCAGCTGCAGGTCTTTTTGCATCATCTCCACACTGAACCAGACCTCGGATGGCAAGTTGAAGATGAAAGGGGCACGGTACTTCATGGCCGGC
>JANWZN010000325.1 GCA_025054575.1 Geminicoccaceae bacterium
GGTGGCGCCGACGATGCCGGTGCTGGCGGCGAGCAGGCCGCCCACCAGCACCACCGCCACCGCGAGGCCGCCGCGGCGCGGGCCGAACAGGCCGGCCACGCGGGTCAGCAGGTCCTCGGCCAGCCGGCTGCGCGCGACGACGAACGCGCGAAGCACGCGCGCCGCCGGTGCGCGGTAGCGGTCCGCCTCGAGCGCGAGGCGGCGCACCTCGTCCGCGCCGAGCACGCGTAGCGCGAGCGGATCGTCGAAGACGCGCGGCGACTCGAGCAGCTGGTGCGCCGCGCGATGGCGCGCCGCGCCGAGCGCCGTGCGGCTCGGCTCGCCGGGCGCGAGCGCGAGCGCCCGCGCCCAGGGCGCAAGGGCTAGCCCTGCGCTCGCTGCCGCGAGAAACCTTCGCCGCGCCGGCCTCATCCGAGCGTCGGCATGTTGAGGCTCGGGGCCGGGGTGTCCTGATGCGGCCAGCGCGTGGTGACGACCTTCGTTCGCGTATAGAACCGCACGCTCTCCGGGCCGTGCACATGAAGGTCGCCGAAGAGCGAATTTTTCCAGCCGCCGAAGGAGTAGTACGCGACCGGCACCGGAATCGGCACGTTGATGCCGACCATGCCGACTTCGACCTCGGCCGCAAAGCGCCGCGCCGCGCCGCCCGATCCGGTGAAGATCGCGGTGCCGTTCGCGTACGGGTTGCGGTTGATGAGCGCGATCGCGTCCTCGAGCGTCGCCGCGCGCAGCACCACGAGCACCGGGCCGAAGATCTCGTCGCGATAGATGCTCATCTCCGGCCGCACGTGATCGAAGAGCGAGACGCCGAGGTAGAAGCCCTCCTCGCAGCCCGGCACTCGCAGACCCCGGCCGTCGAGAACGAGCGTTGCGCCTTCCCGCACGCCCGCATCGACGTAGGCGGCGACGCGGTCGCGGTGCGCGCGGGTGACGAGCGGCCCCATCTCGACGCCCTCGCGATCGCCCGGCCCGACGACGATTTTCTTCGCCCGATCGGCGATCC
>JANWZN010000326.1 GCA_025054575.1 Geminicoccaceae bacterium
CTCGCAGCCCCGATAGGGATTGAGGGAGCGATCGAAGCCGATGTCCGGCGAGTCGTTGGTCGTGAGCACGCTGCGCGCGGCATCGGGCCGCACCTCGGTCGCGGGCGGCGGCGCTTCGGCGAGCTCGGCGAGCGAGCCCCAGCCGTCGTCGAACGGCTCGCGCCGCGCGCGTTCGAACCGGCCTTCGGGGTTGGCGGTGGCGCCGCGGCCGCGGCGGGGTCCGTCGAGCATGCCCCCTCCGAACGAACCGAGAACAGATTAGCCCACCGCCGATCCCGAATCCACTCGCGGGCGATCGCGCGCCACGCTTCCCCGACTTGATCGCAAGGCGACCAAACCGGCATAGGTCTTGTACATTTTCGCGAAATTGGGGAAAGACGAACAATGGGCGCGCCGTACGAGGAAGCTCGCATGTCGAGGCTGGGCGCCGCGCTCGCCCTGATCGGCCTCTTCGGCGCACCGGCCGGCGCCGCCGATTGGCTCTATACCGTCCGCCCGGGCGACCATCTCTGGAACCTGGCCCAGCGCTACCTGAACGACCGCGGCCGCTGGTTGGAGCTCGGCCGCTACAACGGGCTTCCCGACCCGGACCGGCTCGAGCCCGGCACGACCCTCAAGATCCCGGTCGCCTGGTTGCGCATCCGTCCCGCCCCGGCCCGGCTGGCGGCGGTCCGCGGCCCGGTCCGGATCTATGCGGCCGACGGCGGCGAGCGGCCGGCCGTTGCGGGCCTCCTGCTCGAAGGCGGCGAGCGGCTCGTGAGCGGGCCCGAGGGCAGCGCGCTCGTCCGCTTCGCCGACGGCTCGGAGCTCGAAATCCATCCCGACTGCGAGGTCGTGTTCGATCGCCTCGCCGCTTACGGCCGGGCCGGCATGGTCGACACGCGGCTGCGGCTCGAGCGCGGCCGCTTGCGCGCGCGCGTGCCCGCCGGCACGGGCGGCTACGGGGTCGACACGCCGGCCGCGACGCCCGCGGACCGCGGCACCGCCTTTCGGAACC
>JANWZN010000327.1 GCA_025054575.1 Geminicoccaceae bacterium
GAGGCTGCGCGCCAGCGCCCGCCCGATGTTGCCCCCCCCGGCGAGCATGATCCGCCGCGCCGGCTTCTCCACCCGCCGCCACTCGGCCATCACGGTCATGATGTCGCGGCGGGCGGCGAGGAAGAACACCTCGTCGTCGACCTGGATCACGGTGTCGCCCCGGGGGATGATCGCCTTGCCGCCCCGGAAGATCGCCGCCACCCGCGCGTCCACCCCCGGCGGCATGTGCCGGCGCAGGTCCTTCAGCTCGTGGCCGACCAGGGCGCCGTCGCCGTAGGCGCGCACCGCGACCAGCTGCGCCCGGCCCTCGGCGAAGTCCACCACCTGGAGCGCGCCCGGATACTCGATCACCCGCCGCACGTGCTCGCAGACCAGCTGCTCGGGGCTGATCACCACGTCGATCGCGGCGCCGCCGCGGCGCATCAGCTCGGGATACTGGGCGTACTCGACGCGCCGGATGCGCGCGATCCGGGTCGGGATCCGGAACAGGGTGTCCGCGACCTGGCAGGCGACCATGTTGACCTCGTCCTGGCTGGTCACCGCGACCATGAGGTCGCTGTCCTCGGCGCCGGCCTGCGCCAGCACCGAGGGCAGCGAAGCATGGCCGGTCACGGTCCGCAGGTCGTGGCGCTCGCGCAGCTCGCTCAGCCGCTGCGGATCCTGGTCGACCACGGTGATGTCGTTGTTCTCGGCGACCAGCGCCGCGGCGAGCGAGGCACCCACCTGGCCGGCGCCGAGGATCAGGATCTTCATCGCCGCCCGCGACTCACCCGTCGCGCTCGCCCCGCAGCTCGACGCCGAGGTCGCGGAGCTTGCGGTAGAGGTGGGTGCGCTCCATGCCGACGATTTTAGCGAGACGCGCCACGCTGCCCCCGGCGCGCGCGAGGTGGCGCTCGAGGTAGAGCCGCTCGAACTGCTCGCGGGCCACGCGCAGCGGCTGCTCGAAGTCCACGCCGGCGACCGGCGCCCCGCCCTCCTCGCGGCCGCGCGACC
>JANWZN010000328.1 GCA_025054575.1 Geminicoccaceae bacterium
GAATCGACCCACGAAGCCTTCGAGGCCGGGGCGACGCTCGTCCACTGCCATGTGCGCAACGAGGACGAGACGCCGAGTTCGGACCCCGAGAAGTTCGCCCGGCTGCTCGAAGGCATCCGCGAGCACTGTCCGGGCATGATCGTGCAGTTCTCGACCGGCGGCCGGTCGGGCGTGGGGCGCGAGCGGGGCGGCATGCTGCCCCTGCGCCCGGACATGGCCTCGCTCTCCACGGGCTCCTGCAACTTCCCGACCCGCGTCTACGAGAACAGCCCGGAGCTGATCGACTGGCTCGCCGCCGAGATGAAGAAATACGGCGTCAAGCCCGAGATCGAGGTCTTCGATCTCTCGATGCTCTTCAAGGCCGTCGAGATGCAGAAGGAAGGCAAGATCGACCCGCCCCTGCACGTCCAGTTCGTCATGGGGGTGAAGAACGCGATGCCGGTCGATCGCGAGGTCTTCGAGTTCTACATCCGCACCTTGAAGCGGCTGGCACCGGATGCGACCTGGACCGGGGCGGGGATCGGCAAGGACCAGATCACCCTCAATCGCTGGTCGCTCGAGCTCGGCGGCCACTGCCGGACCGGCCTCGAGGACAATGTCCGGCTCGACCGCCACACCCTCGCCCCCTCGAACGCCGCCCTCGTGCGGCGGGTGGTCGAACTCTGTCCGGAATACGGCCGCCGGCCCGCCACCGTGGCCGAGGCGCGCGCGCTTTTGCACCTGCCGCCCTGGCCTGCCGCCTGAGCCTCAGGGCAGGGCGGTATCGGCGATCAGCGGCAAGGAGCCGCCCAAGAGTTCGGCCGTGAACGCGGCAGAAGCGACGGCCGCGGGCAGCGGATGGCCGATCGCGCGGCGCGCCCAGCGGGCGGGAAGAAGCGCGGTCGCGAGCACGGGCACGATCACGATCGCGAGTGCGCCCAGAAAGAGGAGCCGCCGGTCGAGCAGGATCGA
>JANWZN010000329.1 GCA_025054575.1 Geminicoccaceae bacterium
CCACCGCCGCCGTGCTGCTGCCGCCAGTGCTGGCGGTGGTACTGCTCGCCGGGCCCCTCGCCTTCGCCGTTGCCCTCGGCGCCTTCCTGCTCCTCGCCGGCTGGGAGTGGCTGCGGCTCTCCAGCCTGCGCTCGCGGCCGCTGCGGCTGCTGTGGCTCGCCGCCCTCGCCCTACTCGCTGCGGCCAGCCACCGCCTCCTCCCGCCCGCCGCGCAGGAGGGCCTGGTGCTGGCGGGCGCGGTGTTCTGGGTCGCGACTCTGCTCTGGCTGCGGCACCCCGGTTTCGCCGCCGGTCCGGGGCTCGCCGGGTGCCTGCTCAAGGCCGCCAGCGGCAGCTTCGCCCTGCTCGTCGCCTGGCTCGCGCTGGTACTGCTGCGCGAACGCCTCGGAGGCCCGGCCTGGGTGCTCTATCTCCTCGGCCTCGTGTGGGCGGCCGACATCGGCGCCTTCTTCGCCGGACGCGCGCTCGGCGGCGCCCGCCTCGCCCCCAGGATCAGCCCCGGCAAGACCTGGGCGGGATTCCTCGGTGGCATGGGGGCGGCCCTGCTCCTCGCCGCGATCTGCGGGCCGCTGATCTTCGCCCTCGAGGGTCGCGCGCTCGCCGGCTTCCTCGGGGTGAGCCTGCTCAGCGCGCTGGCCTCGGTGATCGGCGATCTCTTCGAGAGCCTGATCAAGCGCCAGGTCGCCGAGAAGGATTCCGGCCGGCTGCTGCCCGGCCACGGCGGGATGTCGGACCGCGTGGACTCGCTGCTCGCCGCTGCGCCGGTGTTCACCGGCGGCCTGATCTGGCTCTCGCGATGAGGCGGATCGCGCTGCTCGGCGCCACGGGCTCGATCGGCCGCAGCGCCCTCGACGTCGTCGCCCGCCATCCCGATCGCTTCCGGCTGGTCGCCGCGGCGGCGCGCAGCGACGTCGCGGCGAT
>JANWZN010000032.1 GCA_025054575.1 Geminicoccaceae bacterium
GGCGAGCAGGAAGATCCCGAAGCTCGAGGCCCCCATACCGAAGACGAGCGAGAACGGCATCGGCTTGCGATCGGTCCAGGCACCCACGAAAGGCTGCAGGATCGAGGCCGTCAGTTGGAAGACGAGGGTGATGAGCCCGATCTGGGCGAAGCTCAGGCCCAGCGGATCCTTGATGAGGGGGTAGATCGAGAGGAGAACGGACTGGAGCGTGTCGTTGATCAGGTGGCCGGCGCTGGCGGCCAGTAGAATCGAAAGCGTGGTCGCGCTCGCGACCCCCGCGCTCGTTATGCTCCTCGCCGCCATCGTCCGCTTCTCTCGTGGGCCCGCTCTTTCGGGCGGCAGGCGGGCGCGAGCAAGGGCCGAGCGAGATGGCTCGTCTGCACGAGCGCGTTCGGCGGGCGACCGCGGCAGCCAGCTCCTGCTGCGCGCGGTCGCTACCGAACCCCGAATCAGCCGGCAGGCGGCTCGGCGGCCGCCTCGTTGCGGAGCAGTCGGAGCTGCCAGATCGCGAAGAGGAGCGGCACGCCGAAGGTCAACAGCCAACGCGCGAGGATGAACTCGCCAGTTTCCATGACGGTGTCTCCGTGAGCAGGTCGACGTTGCTCCTTACGGAGGGATCGCAGATCGGATCGTCGACCTCTTGAAATTAAATCATTTTTATTGTGATTTTTGCCATGATCCAGTGCGAGATTTCGAGCGTACACTTTAGTCTTCGTTTTTGTAACTTCGTGTTGACACTGTGCGCGACTAGTCTCGTTGGCGTTCGGGGGCGTGGGCCGAGCGAGCTTGCGGGTCGGCGCACGGCGCGGCAAGCCTCCCGCGCGAAGTCGGACCCGAGCGGAGGCGTGCCGTGCTGGCGATGGGCGAGCTCGATCACCCCGAGATCCGCGAGGCGGTCCGTCGGCTGTGCGCGGATTTCCCCGGGAGCTACTGGCGCGCGCTCGACCGCGAGCGGGCCTATCCCGAAGCCTTCGTCCGGGCGCTCGGCGAAGCCGGCTGGCTCGCGGCGCTGATCCCCGAAGAGTTCGGTGGTGCCGGGCTCGATCTCGCCGCGGCTTGCGCGATCCTCGAGGAGATCCACGCCGCGGGCTGCAACGCCGCTGCCTGCCACGCCCAGATGTACACGATGGGCACGCTCCTGCGACACGGCGGCGAGGCGCAGAAACGTCGCTGGCTACCCGAGATCGCGGCGGGGCGCGTCCGCCTGCAGGCCTTCGGCGTCACCGAGCCCGGCTCGGGCACGGACACGGCCGCGCTGCGGACGACCGCGCGACGCCTGCCCGGCGGCGACTGGGTCGTGCACGGCCAGAAGATCTGGACCTCGCGCGCCGAACATTCCGATCTCATGCTCCTGCTCGCGCGCACGACGCCCAAGGAGCAAGTCGCCAAGCGGACCGACGGGCTCTCGGTCTTTCTCGTCGATCTGCGGTCGGCGCGCGGCAAGGGGCTCGAGATCCGGCCGATCCGCACGATGATGAACCACGCCACGACCGAGATCTTCATCGACGGGCTCGTGTTGCCCGTGGACGCGCTCTTGGGCGAGGAGGGCCGGGGTTTCCGCTACATCCTCTCGGGGATGAACGCCGAGCGGATCCTGATCGCCGCGGAATGTCTGGGCGATGCCCGGTGGTTCTTGGAGAAGGCCACGGCTTACGCCAAGGAGCGGATCGTCTTCGGCCGGCCGATCGGCAAGAACCAGGGCATCCAGTTCCCGCTCGCGCGCGCTTACGCGCAGCTGCGCGCTGCTGCCCTCCTCGTGCGCGAGGCGGCGCGGCTCTTCGACCAGGAGAAGCCGTGCGGGGCAGAAGCGAACATGGCCAAGCTCCTGGCGGCCGATGCGGCCTGGGCCGCGGCCGAGGCCTGCCTGCAGACCCATGGCGGCTTCGGCTTCGCGGAAGAATACGACATCGAGCGGAAATATCGGGAGACGCGGCTTTATCAGGTGGCACCGATCTCCACCAATTTGATCTTGGCCTATCTCGGCGAGCACGTGCTCGGCCTGCCGCGTTCTTATTGATCGCCGGCGTTTGGCCGAGCGCGCGAGCTCAGGCCTCGGCCATGGCCTTCTCGTGCTGGCGGGTCCACAGCGCGGCATAGAGGCCGCGGCGCGCCAGCAGCTGCTCGTGGGTGCCGCGCTCGACGATCCGGCCCGCCTCGAGCACGAGGATCTCGTCGGCGTCGACCACGGTCGAGAGCCGGTGCGCGATGACGAGCGTGGTGCGGCCCCGCGCGGCATCGGCGAGTGCGGCCTGCAGCTGGCGCTCGGTCAAGGTGTCGAGGGCCGAGGTCGCCTCGTCGAGCACCAGGATCGGCGGGTTTTTCAGGACCACACGCGCGATCGCAACCCGCTGCTTCTCGCCGCCCGAGAGTTTGAGGCCACGCTCGCCCACGATCGTCTCGTAGCCCTCCGGCAGGCTCGCGATGAAGTCGTGGATCTGGGCGACTTTGGCTGCGGCCTCGATCTCCTCGCGGCTCGCCCCGGGCCGGCCGTAGCCGATGTTGGCGGCGATCGTGTCGTTGAAGAGCACCGTGTCTTGCGGCACCAGCCCGATCGCCGCCCGCAAGCTCGCCTGGGTCACCCGGCGCACGTTCTGGCCGTCGATCAGCACCGCGCCGCCGGTCGCGTCGAAGAACCGGAACAGAAGGCGGACGATGGTCGATTTGCCGGCACCCGAAGCGCCGACGATCGCCACCTTGCGGCCGGCCGGGATGGTGAAGGAGACGTCCTCGAGGATCGGCCGGCGCGGATCGTAGGCGAAACGGACCCGCTCGAACGCGACGCTGCCGCCAGAGAGCCGCAGCGGGCGGGCATCGGGCGCGTCCTCGATCTCGGGTCGCCGCTCCAAAAGCCCGCCCACGAGCTCGAGGTCGGTCAAGGACTGGCGCAGCTCGCGATAGAGCACGCCCAAGAAGTTCAGGGGCAAATAGAGCTGCAGGAGAAAGGCGTTGACGAGCACGACGTCGCCCACGGTGAGCGTGCCCGCGACCACGCCCGAGGCCGCCAGCGCCATGACGATCGTGACACCCACGGCGATGATCGCGGCCTGGCCCGCGTTGAGGAACGAGAGCGAGGCCTGGGCCTTGACCGCGGCGTCTTCGTAGGCCTTGAGCGCGCGGTCGAGCCGGCGGGTCTCGAAGGCCTCGTTGCCGAAGGCTTTGACGATCTCGTAGTTGATGAGGCCGTCGACCGCTTGCGCCGAGAACTCGTTGTCCTTCTCGTTCATCTCGCGGCGGAAGCGGTTCCGCCACTCGGTCGTGGCGATCGTGAAGATCGCGTAGACGAGGACCGTGGCGAGCGTGACGATCGCGAAGCCGGGCGGATAGTTCCAGACGAGGATCCCGAGCACGAGCGCGAGCTCGAGGATCACCGGCCCCATCGTGAAGAGCGCGGTGTGCAGCATGAAGCCGACCGCCTGGACGCCGCGGCTGATCGCCCGGGCGAGCTCGCCCGTCCGCCGCTCGAGGTGCCAGCGCAGCGAAAGCGCGAAGAGGTGTTCGTAGGTCCGTCGCGCGACGAGGCGGCCGCCGCGCTCGGCGACCCGCGCGAAGACCGTGTCGCGCAGCTCGTTGAACAGGGTGGCGCCGAGCCGGGCGGCGCCGTAGGCCAACAGGAAGGCGAGCGGGATCGCCTCCGGCCCCACGCCCTCCTTGGGGGCCAGCGAATCGACCACGCCCTTGAGCGCGAAGGGTGTCGCGACGGTCACGAGCTTGCCCGCGAGCATGAAGAGCGCGGCCCAGACGACCATCCAACGCAGCCCGGGCTCGGCCGGCCACAGATGCGGCAGGACGAGCTGGACGAGCCTTCGGGTCGCACCTGCTTCCGGGCGGCGCCGGTCGCGGTCTTCGGGCGAAGGCGGCAGGTCCATCGATCCCTCTCGGTTGCGCGGGGCGGACCTTAGGCGCAAGCGCTCGCCACCGCCACGGCACCGCAACGGATGGCAGCGGCCGGCTTGCCCCGCTCCCTCGGCCCTCGTAATCGGAAAGACAACGCGAAAGAGAGGGGAAGGCCGAGCCGATGGACGAAGCGGTGGCACCCGCGGTCAGCGAACGGTTCGATTACGTGATCGTCGGCGCCGGGACCGCCGGCTGCGTGCTCGCGAACCGGCTCTCGGCCGATCCGAGCGTGCGCGTCCTGTTGCTCGAGGCGGGCGGCGCCGACGACTGGATCTGGTTCCACATCCCGGTGGGGTACCTCTACGCTCAAGGCAACCCGCGCGCCGACTGGTGCTTGAAGACCGAGCCCGAGCCCGGGCTCAACGGCCGCGCGATCAATTATCCGCGCGGCAAGGTGCTGGGTGGCTGCTCCTCGATCAACGGCATGATCTACATGCGCGGCCAGGCGGCCGACTACGACCATTGGCGGCAGCTCGGCAATCCCGGTTGGTCGTGGGAGGAAGTGCTGCCCTATTTCAAGCGCTCGGAAGACCATGTCGACGGTGCCAGCGCCTTTCACGGCGCGGGCGGCGAGTGGCGGGTCGAGCGCCAGCGGCTCTCCTGGGAGATCCTCGACGCCTTCCGGTCCGCGGCGGCCGAGGTCGGCATCCCGCCGCGCGAAGATTTCAACACCGGCGACAACGAGGGGTGCGGCTATTTCGAGGTCAACCAGCGGCGCGGGATCCGCTGGAGTGCCGCCAAGGCCTTCCTCCGCCCGGTCCTCCACCGCCGCAACCTGGAACTGCGGACGCGCGCGCTCGCGCTCCGGCTCCTGCTCGACGGCAAGCGGGTGATCGGGCTCGAGCATCGTTGGCGCGGCGCCGTCCGCCGCACGCTCGTCCGCCGCGAGGTGATCTTGGCCGCGGGTGCGGTCGCCTCGCCGCATCTCCTCCAGCTCTCGGGGATCGG
This sequence comes from Geminicoccaceae bacterium, assembly GCA_025054575.1. GTDB lineage: Bacteria > Pseudomonadota > Alphaproteobacteria > Geminicoccales > Geminicoccaceae > JANXAZ01. Next base: position 4,843 of record JANWZN010000032.1, read on the forward strand.
CCCGGGCGAGCTCTTGCGCCGCTTCGGCATCGAGGTCCGCCACGAGCTCCCGGGGGTGGGCGAGAACCTCCAAGATCATCTGCAGATCCGCACGGTGTTCAAGGTGCACGGCGCCCCGACCCTCAACGAGCGGGTCCACAACCCCTTCTGGAAGGCCTGGATGGGGATCGAATACGCCCTCTTCCGGCGCGGCCCTCTGACCATGGCGCCCTCGCAGCTGGGCGCGTTCGCCAAATCCGATCCCTCGCGGGCGACGGCCGATCTCGAGTACCACGTCCAGCCGCTCTCGCTCGACCGCTTCGGCGAGCCCTTGCATCCGTTCCCGGCGATCACCGCCTCGGTCTGCAACCTGCGGCCGACGAGCCGCGGCTTCGTCCGCCTCGCGAGCCCCGACCCGAGCACGCCGCCCGCGATCCAGCCGCGCTATCTCTCGACCGAGGAGGACCGGCGCGTTGCGGTGCAGGCGATCCGGCTGACGCGTCGGATCATGGCCGCTCGTGCCATGGCGCGCTATCGCCCGCAGGAATATCGACCCGGGCCCGAGGTCGAGAGCGAGGAGGCGCTCGTGCGCGCCGCGGGCGACATCGCGACGACGATCTTCCACCCTGTGGGCACCTGCAAGATGGGGCCCGAAAGCGACCGGTCGGCGGTCGTCGACCCGCGCCTGCGCGTCCACGGGCTCTCAGGCTTGCGGGTGGTCGACGCCTCGATCATGCCGACGATCACCTCGGGCAACACCAACGCGCCCGTGATCATGATCGCCGAGAAGGCGGCCGACATGATCCGCGAGGACGCCAGAGCCGCGGGCGGTGCCGCGCTCGCACGCGCGGCCTGAGGCCAGGGCGGTGGCGCGGGCCAAAGGGCCGCGGCTCGAGGATCGGGAGGTCGGGGGATGGAGCTCGTAGGGTTGCTGGTCGGGTTCGTGGCGGGGGCTGGTGCGGCCTGGTTTTTCCTGCAGCGTCTGTGCGACCGGCGGGTGGAGGAGACCGAGGCGCGCGTCGAGCGCGATCTCGCGCACGCCCGTGCCCAAGCACGCGACGCCGATCAGGCGCACAACGAGACCAAGGAGCGGCTGATCGCCCTCCAGGCGCGGCTCGGGGAGCTCGAAGCCGAGCTCGAGCGGGCGCGCGCCGAAGTGATCGCGGCGCGCAACCGGATCGCGAGCCAGGCCCAGCTCGAGCGCGAGCTCGCCGAGGCACGAGCGACGATCGCGCGGCTCGAGAGCGAGCTTGCGCCGTCGCCCGCGCTGGCCGCAGCGGCGGTCGCCACGGCCGGGGCCTCGCCCGCGACGGCCGCAGCCGTCGCACCGGCGACCGTCTCGGCCGCCGCCGACGAACTGCGCAGGCTCGACGCCAAGCTCGCCATGCTGCCCGCCGGCTCCTCGGCCCGCGCGCTCCTGCTCAAACAGCGCTCGGAGCTGGTGGCGCGTCTCGACCAGCCGCCGGTTGCGCATCGCGACATGCCGCCGCTCGTGCCCGAGGCGCAGGTTCCGGCGGCGGTCGAGCGGGCCCCGGCCGCTGCGACCGCATCGCCGGCGCCGGCCGCCCCGCGGCCGGCCGACGACCTCAAGCTCATCAAGGGAATCGGGCCGGTCCTCGAGCGCCGGCTGCACCAGTTGGGCGTGCGGACCTTCGCGGATTTGGCAGCACTCACGCCCGATCGGGTCAAGCAGATCGACGAAGCGATCGAGTTCCCCGGCCGCATCGAGCGCGAGCGGTGGATCGAGCAGGCCAAGGAGCTACTGGCGCGGCAGAGGAACTGACGCCGCTTCGGCTTCGGATGTCGGCCAGCGAGAGCGGCTCGAAGCTCTCGGGCGTCTAGCCGGCCGCCCTGTGCCGTCCATGCAACCCTACGGCTCCCCCAACAGGCCGATGCGGCCGCACCGAGCGTGCCTCGGCGGCCTCGCCGAGACTCTCTCCCTCGCATCGCACCCGATGGACGACGTTGCGCCCGGTGACGACGTGTCGGATGGCCGCCGGGTCGCGGGACGACCCGAAATCCTCACTCGCTCTCGGGCAAAGGCCGGGCCAGGAGCTCCTCGATGGCGGCGTCGATCGAGGTTTCGCCTGATACCACCCGCCGCACCGCATCCGTGATCGGCAGCTCGAGGCCGAGCCGGGCGGCGAGCGTGCAGGCGGCGGATGCGGTGAAGGTGCCTTCGGCGAGGGCGGCACCCGCGCCCAACAGCTCGCCGAGCGGCCGCCCCCGCCCGAGGGCGAGACCGAAGCTCGTGTTGCGCGAGGTCGGGCTGGTTGCGCTCAAGACGAGATCGCCCAGCCCCGAAAGGCCCATGAGCGTCGTGCGCCGGCCGCCCAGAGCTTCCACGAGCCGCGCCATCTCGGAGAGCCCGCGGGTGATCAACGCCGCCCGAGCGTTCTCGCCGAGGCCCCTGCCCATCACGATCCCGGCCGCGATCGCGACCACGTTCTTGAGCGCCCCGCCGAGCTCGACACCGACGAGATCGTCGGTCGGGTAGGGGCGGAAGACCGGACCGGCGAGGAGGGCCGCGGCGGCCCTCGCGCGCTCGAGCGAGGGGAACGCGAGACTCACTGCGGTCGGCAGGCCGCGCGCGACCTCGGCTGCGAAGGAGGGGCCGGAGAGGGCACCGACCTCCGCTCCGGGTCGGAGCGCGCGGACGACCTCGCTCGGCCGCAGGCCGCTCGCGAGCTCGACGCCCTTGCAGCACAGGAGCAGGGGGCAACCGGCCTCGGGCAGGGGCGCGAGCGCCGAGCGCAGCGCCTGGGTCGGGACGGCGACGAGCAAAAGATCGGTATCGGCGAGGAAAGCGGGATCGGTGTCAGGCGCGATCGCCTCGGGCAGTCGGTGGCCGGGCAGATGCCGGCGGTTCTCGCGCGTGCTCCGGATCTCCTCGACGAGCGCCGGATCGCGGGCGACGAGGACGACCCGGTGACCGGCCCGCGCCGCCACGAGCGCAAGGGCGGTGCCCCACGCTCCGGCACCCAGGATCCCGATCCGCGCCATGCGCCCGCGGCCCGATCAGCCGCCCGGAATCGGCAAGGGCACCGATACGGTCGCGTGGCCGAACAGGCAGATCCGCTCGACCCGGCACCAGGCGTAGGCGACCTCGGCCACGGCTTCGCCGCCGGCACCCTCGAGAACCGGCAGCCGGAGCTCGACCGGACCCGAGAAATAGCCGCCCGCCGGATCGAGCGCCTCGACCCTCGGAACAGCTGCCCAGGGCCCGTCCCGGCCGGCCATCGCCAGGACCTGGATCCCGGGATCGGCCACCAGCATGGCCGCACCCACCGGGCTCAGCCGGACGACGAGCGCGAGCTCGGCATCGGTCCGCTCTAGCCGGCCTTCGACCCGCACCTCGCCCGCGTCCACGCTATCGGCGGGCGCGAGGTCGCGCAGCAGTTGGTCGATCGATTGGGCCGCAGCGGGGCCGGCCGCGACCGCGGCCAGGAGGAGGGCGGCCGCGGCGGAGGCGTTCATCCGATGCGTTGCCCGGTCTTGGCCCAGTCGGCGAGGAAACCTTCGAGGCCCTTGTCGGTCAGCGGATGCCGGACGAGCTGGCGGATCACCGAGGGCGGCATGGTGGCCACATCGGCGCCGAGCCGGGCGGCCTCGACGACGTGGCCGGGGTGCCGGATCGAGGCCACCAGCACCTCGGTTCGAAAGGTGGCGGGGTAGTTGCGGTAGATCTCGAGGATGTCGGCCACGAGCCGCATGCCTTCGTGACCCACATCGTCCAGCCGGCCGACGAAGGGCGAGACGAACGCCGCCCCCGCCTTGGCCGCGAGGATCGCCTGAGCGGGCGAGAAGCAGAGCGTGACGTTGACCTTGGCGCCGCGGTCGGCGAGGGCTCGGCACGCCTTGAGGCCGTCGAGGGTGAGCGGCACCTTGATGCAGACGTTGGAAGCGACCTCGAGGAGGTGGCCGGCTTCCCGCAGCATCCCCTGATGGTCGGTCGCCGTGACCTCGGCGCTGACCGGGCCCGGAACGAGCCGGCAGATCTCGGCGATCACGTCGAGGAAGGGTCGGCCGGTCTTGGCGACCAGCGAGGGGTTGGTGGTGACCCCGTCGATCAGGCCGGTGGCGGCGAGCTCGGCGATCTCGGCGACATCGGCCGTATCGGCGAAGAACTTCATCCCCAACCCCCGCTGATCCGATCGCCCGGTTCGCGCCGTCGCTCCGACGAGCCTCAGTTCATGTAGAAGCGGCGCGGCTGATAGCGGCCGTTCTCGAGCTCGCCGAACAGCTCCGGAACCTTGGGATGCTCGACGGGCCCGCCTTGCGGATCGGCCACGAGGTTCTGCTCGGAGACATAGGCCACGTAATAGGCCTCGGCGTTCTCGGCCAGCAGATGGTAGAAAGGCTGGTCCTTGCGCGGCCGGACTTCCTCCGGGATCGCGTTGTACCACTCCTCGGTATTGGCGAACTCGGGGTCGACGTCGAAGATCACGCCGCGGAAGGGGAACAGGCGATGCCGAACCACCTGTCCGATCTGGAATTTGGCGGTACGCAATCGGCTCCTGTCGTTCATGGCCACGACCTCGTCGACATCGGACCGGGCCGGCACCGCTCCGGCGCAGGCCCGCGCGTCCACGGCCGGTATGTGGCCCCTGTCCGCGCGGGCTTCCAGAGCCCGCGACCGCGCGGCCGCCTCAGCGCTCGCGCAGATTCTCGATCAGGCTCGAGGTGTCCCAGCGGCCGCCGCCCTTCATCTGCACCATGCGGTAGAGCTGGTCGACCGCGGCGGTGATCGGCAAGGGCGCACCGTTGCGCCGGGCTTCTTCGATCGCGATCCGCAGATCCTTGCGCATCCAGTCGACCGCGAAGCCGAAGTCGAATTTCCCCTCGACCATCGTCTTCCAGCGGTTCTCCATCTGCCAGGACTGCGCAGCACCCTTGGAGATCGTCGCCAGCACCTTGTCGGTGTCGAGCCCGGCGCGGATCGCGAAATTGACCGCCTCGGAGAGCGCCTGGACGAGCCCCGCGATGCAGATCTGGTTGACCATCTTGGTGAGCTGGCCGGCACCCGGTCCGCCGATCAGCGTGACCTGCCGGCCGTAGGCACGCATGACGGGCTCGGCGCGGGCGAACGGCTCCTCCTCGCCGCCGCACATGATGGTGAGCACGCCGTTGACCGCTCCGGCCTGGCCGCCCGAGACCGGTGCGTCGATGAAGTGCTTGCCCTCGGCTTTGCAGGCGGCGAACAGCTCGCGCGCGAGATCGGCCGAGGCGGTGGTGTGGTCGACCAGGACGGCACCCGGGGCCATCCCGGCGAGGATTCCGTCGGCGCCGTAGACCACGGCACGGACGTCGGGATCGTCGCCGACCATGCAGAAGACGAAATCGGCGCCGCGGGCCGCCTCGCGCGGCGTCCGGCAGGCGACGCCGCCGTACTGTTCCGCCCAAGCGTCGGCTTTGGCCGGTGAGCGGTTGAACACCCGGACCTCGTGGCCGTGCTTCACGAGATGCCCGGCCATCGGGTAACCCATGACACCCAGGCCCACGAACGCGGTGCGCGCCATCGCCTCCTCCTCCTTCGTCGGCCGCGCAAGCTAGAGGCGCCGCCGCGGGGCGGCAAGGCTGGCGGCCGGGCCGGGGGCGCGCTACCTCCGCCGCTCGACATCGGCTTGCAGGCCCTCTGGAGAGCAGCGCGATGAGCGAAATGGCGAGCCCGCGGCGCGTCTTCCTGTCCGATTATCGGCCGCCTTCGTTCCTCACCGAACGGGTCGAGCTCGCCTTCGCCCTCGATCCCGAGGCGACGATCGTGACCGCCCGCCAAGAGCTGCGCCGCAACCCGGCAGCACGCCCGGAGGACCGCGATCTCGTGCTGTACGGCGACGAGCTCGAGCTCCTCGCGCTCTCCGTCGACGGCCGCCCGCTCGCTCCGGCCGAGTACCGGATCGACGGCGAGACGATGCGCATCCCCGGGCTGCCCGATGCCTGCACGCTCGCGGTCACCACCCGCATTCGCCCGGCCGCCAACACCAAGCTCATGGGGCTCTATCGCTCGAGCGGCATCCTCTGCACCCAGTGCGAGGCCGAGGGCTTCCGCCGGATCACCTGGTACCAGGACCGGCCCGACGTGATGGCGCGCTTCCGGGTCCGGCTCGAGGCCGATCGGGCCCGCTATCCTGCACTCCTCTCGAACGGCAACCCGATCGAAGCGGGCGAGCTCGAGGGCGGCCGCCACTATGCGGTCTGGGACGATCCGTTCCCCAAGCCCTCCTATCTGTTCGCGCTCGTGGCGGGCGATCTCGCCTGCCTCGAGGATCGCTGGACGACCCGCTCCGGTCGCTCCGTCACCTTGCGGATCTGGGCAGATGCGGCGCACGTCGACCAGTGCGGCCACGCGATGGAATCGCTCAAGAAAGCGATGCGCTGGGACGAAGAGGTCTACGGCCTGGAATACGATCTCGATTTGTTCCAGATCGTCGTGGTCAACGACTTCAACTTCGGAGCGATGGAGAACAAGGGCCTCAACATTTTCAACGCCTCGGCCGCGCTCGCCCGCAGGGACCTCGCGACCGACGCCGACTTCCAGAGCGTGGAGCGGATCATCGCGCACGAATATTTCCACAACTGGACCGGCAATCGCATCACCTGCCGCGACTGGTTCCAGCTCACGCTCAAAGAGGGGCTCACCGTCTTCCGCGACCAGCAGTTCGCCGCCGACATGCATTCGGCGGCGGTCAAGCGGATCGGCGACGTCGTGCATCTGCGCGAGGTCCAATTCGCCGAAGATGCGGGGCCGCTCGCACATCCGATCCGCCCCGATTCCTACGCCGAGATCAACAATTTCTACACATCGACCGTGTACAACAAGGGGGCGGAGGTCATCCGCATGCTCCACACCACGGTCGGGCCCGAGCGCTGGCGCAAGGGCATGGACACCTACATCGCCCGCCACGACGGCCAGGCGGTGACCTGCGAGGACTTCGTGGCCGCGATCGGCGACGGCGCCGGCGAAGATCTCTCGCGCTTCCTGCTCTGGTACCGTCAGGCCGGCACGCCGACCGTGAAGGTGACGCGCGCCTGGGATCCGGCGCGGGGCGCCCTCACCCTCGAGGTCGCGCAGGAGGTGCCGCCCACGCCCGGCCAGCCGGTCAAGCTGCCGATGCCGATCCCGATCAAGATGGGCCTCGTCGGCAAGGCGAGCGGCCGGCCGCTGCCGCTCCGGCTCGAGGGCGAGAACGCGCCCGGGCCCGAGGAGCGGATCCTCGAGCTCGCAACGGCGCGCGCCTCTTGGACCTTCGTCGGTCTCGAGGAGGAGCCCGTGCCGTCGCTCTTGCGGAGCTTCTCGGCCCCCGTCCGGTTGGAGCTGGCACTCTCGGCCGAGGAGCTGGGGCTGTTGTTGGCGCGCGATCCCGACCCGTTCTGCCGCTGGGACGCGGGCCAGACGCTCGCGACCCGGCTCCTGCTGGAGGCGATCGCCGCCTGGCGCGAGCGCGGGACGGGCGAGCCGGACGACCGCCTGGTCGCGGCCTGGCGCGGCACGCTCGCCGACGAGGCGCTCGATCCGGCGTTCCGCGCCCGGCTCGCCCAGTTGCCCGGCCGCTCTTACCTGACCCAGCAGATGGCCGTGATCGAGGTCGATCCGCTCTTCGCCGTCACGCGCGGCTGGCGCGAGGGGCTCGGCCGCGCGCTGCGACCGCTCTGGCGTGCCCTCCACGAGCGCCACCGCAGCCTCGATCCCGAGGCCATCGACACGCTGACGATCGGTCGGCGCGCGCTCAAGAACACCGCCCTCGGCTATCTCGTGGCGGCGTTCGACGCCGAGGCCGAGGCGCTCGCGCTGGCACAGTACCGCACCGCCGGGAACATGACCGACCGGATGGCGGCGTTGCGGGCGCTCGCTGACAGCCCGTCGGCCGAGCGCGAGGCGGTGCTCGAGGACTTCTACGCCCGCTATCGCGAGGAGCCGCTCGTGGTCGACAAGTGGTTCGCGCTGCAGGCGGGTATCGAGGACGCCCAAGCGGTCGAACGGGTCGAGCGGCTGCTCGCGCATCCGGCCTTCACGATGACTAACCCGAACCGCGTGCGGGCGCTCTTGGGCTCCTTCGCCGCGGGTAATCTCGTGGGCTTCCACCGGGCCGACGGGGCGGGTTACCGGCTCGTGATGGATCGGGTGATCGCACTCGACCGGATCAACCCGCAGGTCGCCGCGCGGCTCGCCACGAGCTTCGGTCGTTGGCGGCGTTACGAGCCCTCCCGGCGCGAGCTCATGCGCGCCGAGCTCGAACGGCTCGCCGCCACCCCCGGGCTCTCGAAGGACTGCGCCGACATCGCGAGCCGCGCGCTCGGCGGCTGAGCTCGTCGCAGCGCGACGGATCGCGACATGCAGGAGGCTTCGCCGGGATCGGCGTGCGACAGCTTTTGGCTCTCTAACGTCCCGTTCGCCACGAATGGAGACGTGCGATGATCCGCAGCTTCGCCTTGCCCGGTGCGGCTGCCGCTTTGACGCTCCTGCTCGCGGGCTCGGCCGGTGCGACCGGCCTCGTGACCTGCGATTCCGGCCCGCCCGCGGGCTGGCAGCCGCAGGAGACGCTGCAGCGCCGGCTCGTCGAGAAGGGCTGGGACGTCCGCCGCATCAAGGTCGACGGCGGCTGCTACGAGGTCTACGCGGTCGACCCGCAGGGCCGCCGGGTCGAGGCCTATTTCCACCCGGTGAGCCTCGACCATCTGCGGAGCTTCACCCGGTGAGCGCCGCCGCGGCCGGGGCCGGCGCTCCGCCCGGGGCCAAAGCCCCGACCGGGGCCGAGGTCCGGGTCTGGGACCCGTTCGTTCGGATCGGGCACTGGACGCTCGCCTCGGCCGTGGCGATCGCCTGGCTCGCGCACGAGGGGCCGGTCGTCCTGCACGAGAGTGCCGGCTACCTCGCCCTGGCCGTGGTCGCGCTGCGCCTGGTCTGGGGCTTCGTGGGTCCGGCGCGGGCGCGCTTTTCCGATTTTGTGCGGGGCCCCGCTGCCACGCTCGCCTACGCCCGCGCCGTTCTCGCCTGCCGCGAACCCCGCGTCCTCGGCCACAACCCGCTCGGTGCCTGGATGATCCTGGCGCTGCTCGCCACGGTCGCGGTGACCGGGGTCTCGGGCTGGCTGCTCGACACCGACGCCTTCTTCGGCTCCGAGCCGGTCGAGACGGTCCACGCGCTCGCCGCGAACCTGCTCCTCGGGTTGATCCCGCTGCACGTCCTCGGGGTGATCCTCGCCTCGCGCCGGCACGGCGAGAACCTGGTCCTCGCCATGCTCACCGGCCGCAAACGGGCGGGCTAGGCGCCGCCCGGGCACGGCCGCACCTCTGGACGGGCGGCGTCGCGCCGCCTATGCGGACCGCTGGTCGCGCCGTGCGGGGAGGCACCTCATGAAGGAGCTCGGGCATTTCGTCGGCGGTAAGCCGGTCACCGGGACGAGCGGTGTGTTCGGCCCGGTCTTCGACCCCGCCACCGGCGAAGAGACCGGCCGGGTCGCCTTCGCGAGCGCGGCCGAGGTCGACGCCGCGGTGCGCGCGGCCAAGGCCGCGCAGCCCGCTTGGGCCGAGCAGACCGTGCTCCGCCGCATGCGCGTCATGTTCAAGCTCAAGGAGGTCGTCGAGCGCAACGCCGACCGGCTCGCGCGGGCGATCACGGCCGAGCACGGCAAGACGCTCGAGGACGCCAGGGGCGAGGTCCAGCGCGGGCTCGAGGTGGTCGAGTTCGCTTGCGCCCTGCCGCAGCTCTTGAAGGGCGAGTTCAGCCTGCAGGTCGGCACCGGCATCGACATCGTCTCGATCCGCCAGCCGCTCGGCGTGTGCGTCGGCATCACGCCCTTCAACTTCCCGATCATGATCCCCTTGTGGATGGCGCCCTTGGCGGTCGCCTGCGGCAACGGCTTCGTCCTCAAGCCGTCGGAGAAAGATCCGAGCGCGCCCCTGATCCTGATGGAGCTCTTCGCCGAGGCGGGGGTGCCCGAGGGGCTCGTCAACCTCGTCAACGGCGGCAAGGAGACGGTCAACGCGCTGCTCGCCCATCCGGACGTGGCGGCGATCTCCTTCGTCGGCGCTACCGCCACCGCGGAGTACATCTACCGCACCGGTACCGCACACGGGAAACGCGTCCAAGCACTCGGCGGCGCCAAGAACCACATGGTGATCTTGCCCGATGCCGACCTCGACATGGCGGTCGACGCGCTCGTGGGTGCTGCCTACGGCTCGGCCGGCGAGCGCTGCATGGCCGTCTCGGTCGCCGTGCCGGTCGGCGACAAGGTCGCCGATGCGCTCCTCGGCAAGCTCGCCCCGCGCGTCCGCCAGCTCAAGATCGGCCCCGGCAGCGAGCCCGGCGTCGAGATGGGGCCGCTCGTCACCAAAGAGCATCTCGAGAAGGTCCGCAGTTACGTCGATCTCGGCGTGAAAGAAGGGGCCGAGCTCGTGGTCGACGGCCGCGACTTCAAGATGCAGGGCTACGAGAAGGGCTTCTACATCGGCGGCTGCCTGTTCGACCGCGTCACGACCGACATGCGGATCTACAAGGAGGAGATCTTCGGGCCCGTGCTGTCGACCGTGCGGGCGAGGTCGTTCGACGAGGCGGTCGCCATGGTCAACGCCCACGAATACGGCAACGGGGTGGCGATCTTCACCCGCGACGGCGACGCCGCGCGGACCTTCGCCAACGCCGTCAACATCGGCATGGTCGGCATCAACGTGCCGATCCCGGTGCCGGTCGCGTTCCACAGCTTCGGGGGGTGGAAACGCTCGCTGTTCGGCGACCACCACACCCACGGGATGGAAGGCATCCGCTTCTACACCAAGCTCAAGGCGATTACCGGCCGCTGGCCGACCGGCATCCGCGCCGGCGCCGAGTTCTCGATGCCGCTCCTGCGCTGAAGGCGCGACCGGCCGGGCCTACCGGCCAACGGCACCCGCTCAGAGCTCGCCCGGATTTGCCGAGCGTCGCAGCCTCTCGGCCTGATGGCGCGCCGCCGGCAGGTTCGGGTGGATCGCGAGCGCGGCCTCGAAGGCGGCCAGGGCGCGAGCGGGTTGGTTCAGGCGCATCAACACGAGGCCGAGGCCCGAGAGCGCCCCGAAATGCCGGGGCTCGAGGGCGAGTGTCCGCTGGATGTCGCGCAAAGCCGCCAGATCGTCGCCCAAGATCCAGAACAGCGTCGCCCGCTTGTTCCAACCCTCGGCGAAGTTCGGAAAACGGGCGGTCAACGCGTCGAACGCGGCCAGCGCGGTCTTGTGGTCGCGGTTGGCCATCGCCACGCTGCCGCGCTCGAGAAGATCGCGCGCCTCCGGGTCGTCGATAGCGCTCCACATCGTCCAGATGTGGGATTCGATGATCCGCGCCTCGACCGCATCGGCCTCCTTGAGACGCGCGAACAGGAAATCGAGACGCGGGTCGGTCTGGTCGGCGCGGCTGGAGCCCGCGATCGCCAGCCAAGCGACGAGCAGCAGCAGCAAAAGGTATCTCATGCGAGCGGAGCGCGTGGCCGCGCCACGCCGATCAGACAGTCGCGGGTGACGAGGGTGGCGAGCCGGTCCTCCTCCCAACCCTCGGTGCCGGCCGGCCGCTCGGGCAGCACCATGAAGCGGAGCTCGGCCGTGCTGTCGTGCACGATCACCCGGACCTCCTCGGGCAGGTTCAAACCGAACTCGGCGAGCACCGCCCTGGGCTCGCGCACGACCCGCGAGCGATAGGCTCGAGCCTTGTACCAGTCGGGTGCGGCGCCGAGCAGCAAGCGCGGATAGCACGAGCAGAGCGTGCAGACGACGATGTGATGCTCGCCCGGCCGGCATTCGACGGCGCGGATCGGGATCCCGCCGGCGTCGATCCCGAGCTCGGCCGCAGCGGCGTTGACGTCGGCCAGGAGCCGCGCCTTGAAGGCCGGGTCGACCCAGGCGCGGGCGACGAGCCGGGCACCCAGGGCCGGGTTCTTGGCGTCGATCTCCTCGAGCGTGCGGCGGAGCTCGTCGGCGCCGATCAGTCCTTTGGCCAGCAACAGATCGGCCACGGCATCGGTGAGCGCCATGTGCCAGCTGTAGGGACCGTCCTCGAGATCGGGCTGGAACGGGTGGCGATGCGGGCCACCCTCGCCCCGGCCGGGATCCCCTCCATCGTGGTGGTGGTGGTCGTGCTCGTGATCGTGGGTGGTCACGGGGCCTCCTCCACGGGCTCGAGCCAGGGCTCGAAAATACCGACGACGACGCGATCCTGATCGGATCCGCGATAGTCGGGCCAGAGCTCGCGCTGGGCGAAGACCACCCGCCAGACCGGCACGGGCGGCAGGCCCGGCCGACCATAGGCGCGCTCCTGCGGGTCGGGCTCGACGTCGACCATATCGAGGATCCGGCCGCGCTTGCCGCGCGTGTAGAACGGGGTGCGGCAGTGGCCGGGCGGGTAGAGGGCCTTGACCCGGACCGGCTGGCCGGGGCGAAAGCGCGGCCCGCTCACGGCGCCTCGACCTCGGCTGTGCAGGCGGCCGCCTCGGCCCGACGCGCGCGCGCCACCTCGATCGCCTCGCCGAGCTCCTGGACCGTGAGCACGCCCTTCTCGACCAGGATGTTGGCGATCGAGGCGATCCACCGCTCGAAATAGGAGAGCTCGTCGTAAGCGCCGGGCCCGAGCTCCTCGATCCCGCGGCGCAACTCGTCGAGGGTCATGATCTTCTTCGCCATCAGCAGCCGCAACAGTGCGTCGACCTTCTTCTCCCACGGCTCGAGCGCGTGCTCGTTCCGCTCGATCGGCCCGGCCTCGAGCCCGCCCATGTCGTGATGCCGTCGCATGCGCGTCCCTTCGCTCTCGCCGTTGTCGAGTGTGGGGTGCCAGCCGGGCTCGGGCAAGCCGCCGGATCGCGCGGTGCCGCCCGTCGGCCTGTCGAAGACGAGGAAGAACAATTCGAAATCGTGCTTCGGCTCGTCTGAAGATCTTTCGCCGATCGATCGGTTCATCTATGAACTCGCGCTGTCGACGACGACGCTTCCCGAGGCAGAAGGAGGATATCGGTCATGATCTCGCGACGCTGGCTGCTCGGACTCGCCGGCGCGGTGGCCCTGGTTCCGATCACCGGGAGCGCGCAACAGGTCGTCAACGTCTACAATGCCCGGCACTACGGCAGCGATCAGCAGCTCTGGGACGGGTTCGAGAAGGCGACCGGCATCAAGGTGAACGTGGTCTCGGGCGACCACGACCCGCTGTTGCAGCGGCTCCAGAGCGAAGGTGCGCGATCGCCGGCGGACGTCTTCATCACGGTCGACGCGGGACGCTTGCACGTCGCGGTCGAAAAAGGACTCTTCCAGCCGATCGGCTCGGCGCTCGTGCAGCAGACGATCCCGGCGCATCTGCGGCACGACGGCGATCAGTGGACCGGCCTCTCGGTGCGCGCCCGCGTGATCGTCTACGCCAAAGATCGCGTTCGGCCGGAGGAGCTGTCGACCTACGAGGCACTCGCCGAGCCCAAATGGAAGGGGCGGATCCTCACCCGCTCGAGCACCAACATCTACAATCTGGGCCTCGTGGGCTCGTTCATCGAGGCGAACGGCTACGAGAAGACTCTCGAATGGTGCCGAGGGTTCGTGCAAAACCTCGCTCGCCCGCCGCAGGGCGGCGATACCGACCAGATCACGGCCGTGGCAGCCGGTGTGGGCGATGTCGCGATCTCCAACAGCTATTATCTCGGCCGGCTGATCGGCTCGGGCAAGCCCGAGGACAAGGCGGTGGCCGAGAAGGTCGGGATCTTCTTCCCGAACCAGGCCGATCGCGGCACCCACGTCAACGTGAGCGGGGTCGGGCTCGCCAAGCACGCGCCGCATCGCGCCGAGGCGGTCAAGCTGATCGAATATCTCGTCTCGCCCGAAGCACAGCGCTACCTGGCGGACGTCAACTTCGAGTATCCAGCGAACCCGGCCGTGCCGCCCGGCGCCGTGGTCGCCGCGTGGGGAACGTTCAAACAGGACACGATGAACGCCGCGGTCTACGCCCGCCGGAGCGCGGAAGCGCTCAAGCTCGTCGATCAGTGTGGCTGGAAGTGAGGGCCTCGGCCGCCGCCCGGCCGATGTTCGGGCGGCGGCGATCGAGCATGCGACAGAGGAGTACGACCGGGGCGAGCCCGGCCAGGACGATGACGAGGGAGGGAAGGGCGGCCGCGTAGAGCCGCTCCGTGCTGGCGAGCTGGTAGGCCTCGATCGCGAGCGTGTCGAAATTGAACGGCCGCAAGATCAAGGTCGCGGGCAGCTCTTTCATCGTCTCGACGAACACGAGCAACAGCGCGGTCAAGAGGCTCGGTCGCAGAAGCGGCAGATGGATCCGCCCGAGGATCCGACCGGGCCCGCTGCCGAGCACCCGCGCTACGTCGACGAGCGCGGGCGACAGCTTGGCCATGCCGGCATCGAGCGGGTTGTGGGCGATGGCGTAGAAGCGGACCAGATAGCCGTAGAGCACGGCGGCCACCGAACCTGTGAGGACCCAGGGCAGGCTTCGACCCAGAAGCTCCAGCGAGAGCCCGTCGAGCGCGCGATCGAGCCAGCCCAACAACAAGAGGAGGCCGACGCCGACCACCGCCCCGGGTACCGCATAGCCGAGGGTGGCGAGCCGCACGAAGCGCCCGGCGAGGCCCTGCCGATCGCGGCTCACGAGGTGGACCCCGGCGATCGCCACACCCACGACCAAAAAGCTCGCCCAAGCGGCCAGCTGCAGCGTGTTGAGCGCGAGCTCGAGCAGTCGGGCGATCGACAGCTCGTGCTGCTCGCCCAGCGCCATCGTCACGAGCGCCGCCACCGGGAGAACGAAGCCGAGGAGGACCGGGACGGCGCAGACGATCATCGCCACGTAGCCGGCCAGGCCGCCGAGCGCGGTGCGACGCTTGCGGAAGATGTGCACGGTCGCGGTCGCGAAGCGGGCGCGGCCGCGGGCCCGACGCTCGAGCGTCAGCACGGCGGCCACCGCGGCCAAGAGCAGGAGCGCCAACTGCGCCGCCACGACCGGGCTGCCGAGCGCGTACCAGGCCCGGTAGATCGCGGTCGTCAGCGTCCCGACCTCGAAATGCTTGACCGCGCCGAAGTCGGCCAGCGTCTCCATGACGACGAAGGCGACCCCGGCCGCCACGGCCGGCCGCGCGAGCGGCAGCCCTACGCGGCGGAACGCCTCGGCGGCGTTGCAGCCGAGCGTGCGGCTCACCTCGAGGGCGCATTGCGACTGCTCGAGGAACGCCGCCCGGGCCAAGAGATAGACATAGGGATAGAGGGCGAGGGTCAAAACGAAGACGGCACCGCCGAGAGAGCGGATCTCCGGGAACCAGAGTTCCTTGATGCCGAGGCCGGTGATCGCGCGCAGCGTCGACTGGATGGGCCCGGTCACCTGCAACAGGTCGGTCCAGGCATAGGCCAGCACATAAGTCGGCATCGCCAGCGGCAGGACCAGGGCCCAGTTGAGCAGGCGGCGACCGGGGAAACGGTAGAGTGTCACGAGCCAAGCGGTGCCGGCGCCGATCACGAGCGTGCCCAGCGCCACGCCGCACGCCAACAGCGCCGTATCGCGCAGATGGCGCCAGAGCACGGTGTCGACGAGATGCGCCCAGAGGCCCTCGTCGGGTTGGCCGAGATACCCCACGAGTGCCAGGACGGGTGCCGCGATCGCGAGTGCGAGAAGCGCGGCGGGCAGCGCACGGAGAATGGCCTGCCGGGTCGGCAGGACCCGGTCGGTAGCCCCGGATGGCGGAGCCAGAGGTGACACGGTGCCGGTCGAGACGGCCATCGGCGCGGGTCGCGGGTTTCCGATCGACAGGGACCGGAGCCGGCTCGGAGATCGCTTGCGGAACCGGGCCGCCCGGTCCCCGAGCTTGTAGCCGCTCGGCCGCCCGCCACCAAGGCTCGTGAGGGCTAACCCGCTTCCGTTTCGACGTTTTTTCTTTTGAACAGTTCCAACGAAGCGATCCGGTCGGTCGATTGCCTCGCAACCGTCACCGGGCTAGGCTAGCGGTGCGGCGGGCGAGGAGGAGTGGACCCGAGCGAGCGATGGGACCAGGTCGGCACCGGCGAAGTAGGTGGGGGGCCGCGTCGCGGCCGACGGTGCCTGCGTCGCGACGGTGGGCGGCCCCGTGATCCCGCTGAACGGGTTTCCCGCCCTCGTTCTCAACGCGGATTATCAGCCGCTCTCTTACTATCCTCTTTCGGTCTGGAGCTGGCAGGAGACCGTCAAGGCGATCTTCCTGGGCAGGGTCGACGTCGTCTCGCATTACGAGCGGACCATCCGCTCGGCACGGCGCGAGTTTCGGCTGCCCTCGGTGGTCGCCCTCAAAGAATACGTGCCGCAGAACCGGCGGCCGCCCTTCACGCGGTTCAACGTGTTCCTGCGCGATCGCTTCACCTGCCAGTACTGTTTGGTGCAGTTCCCGGCGCACGAGCTGACCTTCGACCATCTCGTGCCGCGCTCGCGCGGCGGCCGCACCCATTGGCTCAACATCGTCACCGCCTGCACCCGCTGCAATCTGGCCAAAGGCAACCGGCTGCCGCAGGAATGCGGCATGCGACCGGCGACCAAGCCGTTCGCGCCGACCATGCAGCACCTGCAGCGCAACGGGCGCTTGTTCCCGCCCAACTATCTGCACGAAAGCTGGCGCGACTATCTCTACTGGGACGTCGAGCTCGAGCCCTGAACGAAGACGGGTCGTCGAGACCCCGCGCCGCCAGCGAACCGGGCGGTCGCGGCCGGGTGCCGTGCTGCTCGTGGGTCGCCGCGGCACCGGTCTCTCGCGGCTGGCGCCACGAGCCGGCCGGTCATTCGCGATAGACGCGCTCGCGGCGCTCGTGGCGCTCCTGCGCCTCGATGCTCAAGGTGGCGATCGGCCGGGCCTCCAGGCGCTTGATGCCGATCGGCTCGTTGGTCTCTTCGCAATAGCCGTAGGTGCCGTCCTCGATCCGCTTCAACGCCGCGTCGATCTTGGCCAACAGCTTGCGCTCGCGATCGCGCGTCCGGAGCTCGAAGGCGCGCTGCATCTCGGCCGAGGCCCAGTCGGTCTGGTCGGGGATCCGGTTCTCCTCCTCCTGCAGCTGGCGCAGCGTCGAGCCCGAGCCCGAGAGGATCTCTTCGCGCCAGCGCAGGAGTTTGCGCCGGAAATACTCGAGATGCCGGGCGTTCATGTAGGGCTCGTCCTCCGACGGCCGATAGTCCTCGGGGAGAATCTCCGCCATCCCACCTCCTGCCGGTAACCGACCGGTGCCCGAGACGTCGCCCCCGCCCCGTGCTCGGGCGCGCGCCTCTTAGCGCAGGCCGGCCGCACCCGGCAACCCGCGCAGATCCGCCGCGTGGCGGTTAAGTCACTATCATACGGCGGAAATCTTGTTCGCCTCGGACCCGTCCGCGGTGATCCCGCCGTGTCGGCACCCGAGGGCGCATTCGGGAAGCCGACGAACCTGCAGCCGATCGAGCCGCGCGGCCATGGCGTCGTACAGGAGCAAGGTGCCGCTCAGCGAGGGCGCCGGCGGACCGAGCAGCTCCTTCACCACCTCGACCGCCTGCAGGCAGCCCATCACCCCGGCAGCCGGCCCGAGCACCCCCGCTTGCGCACAAGACGGCAGCGCCTCGCGCGCCGGTGCGTCGGGAAACAGGCAGCGCAGACAGGGATGCGGCGGGCCGAGATAGGCCTTGTAGGTGGTGAGCTGGCCGTCGGTCCCCTGCACCGCGGCCGCGACCAGCGGGCGCCCCGCGGCCATGCAGGCATCGTGCACGGCGCGGCGGGTCTCGATATTGTCGCTGCCGTCGGCGACCAGATCGTAGTCGCGGACGAGATCGCGGACGTTTCGCGAATCCAGCCGAAGAGCATGGCGCCGGACCAGGACGCCGGGGTTGAGGGCGGCGAGCCTCGCCGCCGCAGCATCGACCTTGAGCTCGCCGGTGGCCGCCTCGTCGAACAACACCTGGCGTTGCAGGTTCGAGGGATCGACCCGGTCGAAATCGACGATCCCGAGCGTGCCGATCCCGGCCGCCGCCAGGTAAAGGAGGAGCGGCGAGCCGAGCCCGCCGGCGCCGACCACCAGCACCTTGGCGGCGAGCAGCCGGGCCTGGCCGACCCCGCCTATCTCCGGCAGCACGATGTGCCGCGCATAGCGGCGGATCTGGTCGTCGGTCAGGTTCATCGAGCGAGCCCGTCGGGGGTTTCGTCAACCGTTCGTTAACCACATCCCCCTTACCCTGCGAAGGGCCGGAGGGACGGAGGATGCGGATGGACGGCTCGAGGGTGGCGGTGGCGCTGCGCTGGGACCCCGAGGAGGGCGGGGCGCCGCGGGTGACGGCCAAGGGCAGAGGCGTGCTCGCGGCGCGGATCGTGGAGCTCGCACGGGCACATGGCATTCCGGTACGCGAGGATCCGGCCCTGCTCGGTCTTTTGGAGCGCCTCGCCGCCGGCGCGCCGATCCCGGTCGCGGCCTTCGCGGCGGTGGCCGAGATCATGGTCCATCTCTACCGGCTCGACGCTCGCCTGGCCGCCGGCCGACGGGCGGTCGACGCTCCTGGAAGCGGGCGATGAGCGCGGGCGAGGCGGCGGCCCGCTGGCGGGCGCTCGCCGAGGTGGTCGCGGGCTGCAGGGCGCGGTTGCGCGACGGCCTCCCCTCGGGGCTCGACCGCCTGGTCACGGGGCTCGAGGAGGTGCGTGCGCTCGTGCCGCTCGAGCCGGGCGGTGCCGAAGGGGAGGCCGCCCGAACCGCGCTGCTCGACGAATTGGCCGCCTTGTCGGCCGAGCTCGAGGCCGAACGCGCCCGGCTCCGCGCCGAACTCCTGCGGCTCGACGCGATGCGGCGGGCGCGCCACGGCTATGCGGTCGCCGCGGGCGTTGCGGAGGACTGAACGGTGGAGCCAATCGACCTTCTCCGCGCCGCGGCCGCGCTGGTCGCGGTCCTGGGCCTGCTCGGCTTGGCGGCCTGGCTGCTCCGCAGGTCGGGACTCAATCATCGGTTGGGCGGAGCCCCCGGGGGGCGACTCGCGGTGGTCGAGACGCGCTGGCTCGACCCGCGGACCCGCCTCTTGCTGATCCGGCGCGATCGGATCGAGCATCTCGTCCTCCTCGGTGCCGGCCCGCCGCTCTTGGTCGAGCGCGGGATCGCCGCACCGCCGGCTGCGGAGTCCGTGCGATGACGAGCCCGCAGCAGGTGCCGCCGGCAGGGCCGCCGGGGTCGACCCGCGGCGGCCGCGGCCAGCGCCGCTCGCACGCCTCGCGGCGGGTCGCCACCAGGCTCTTGCCGGCGCTCGTGCTCGCGCTGGCACTCGCGAGCCCGGCTGCCGCTCAGTCGGTCAATATCGACCTCGGCCAGGGCGGAACCTTCACGGGCCAGGTCGTCAAGCTCGTCCTTTTGCTCACGGTGCTGAGCCTGGCGCCTTCAATCCTGGTGATGGTCACCTCCTTCGTGCGGATCGTGATCGTGCTTTCGCTTCTGCGCACCGCGATCGGCCTGCAGCAGTCGCCGCCCAATCCGGTGCTCGCGAGCCTGGCCCTGTTTCTCACGCTCTTCATCATGATGCCGACGTTCGAGACCGCTTGGCGCGACGGCGTGGCACCGTTGATCGACGAAGAGGTCGAGGAGCAGGTGGCCCTCGAGCGTGCGGCACAACCGTTCCACGCCTTCATGCGGCGGCACGTGCGCGAGAAGGACGTCGCCCTGTTCCTCGACATCGCCCGGCTCGAGCCGCCCGAGAAGGCCGAGGAACTGCCCTGGCGCGTGCTCGTGCCGGCCTTCATGATCAGCGAGCTACGGCGAGCGTTCGAGATCGGCTTCATCGTGTTCGTACCGTTCTTGATCATCGACATGGTCGTCGCTTGCCTATTGATGGCGATGGGCATGATGATGCTGCCGCCGGTGATGATCTCCCTGCCTTTCAAGCTGATCTTTTTCGTGCTGATCGATGGCTGGTACCTGCTCGTGGGCAGTCTGGTCGAGAGTTTCGCCACGGGCTGAGCGGCGTCGCGGCGCGCGCCCGATGTGCGCGTTGGAGGCTCCCGCGCCGGTCCGTCGGGTCGTAGCATGGCGCGGCGGGGGAGGAAGCGGCGCCGGCCGCGAGCGTACGGGCCCCGGGGGAGCGGAAGGTGAAAGACGCCAACCGGATCGAGGCGGCGATCGCGAGTTTGCGGCAGCGCTTCGGTGACAAGCTCGCGACGTCCGCGGCGGTGCGCGAACAGCACGGCCGCGGCGAGGCGTTTCGGCCCTGCCTGCCGCCCGATGCGGTGCTGTTCGCCGAGAGCACGGCCGAGGTCGCGCTCGCGGTCGAGATCTGCGCCGCCCATCGCCTGCCGGTCGTGCCGTTCGGGGTCGGGACCTCGCTCGAAGGCCACGTCGCGGCACCGGCGGGCGGGCTCTCGATCGACCTCTCCCGCATGAACCGCATCCTCGAGACCAATGCCGAGGACCAGGACGTCCTCGTCGAGGCCGGGGTGACCCGCAAGCAGCTCAACGCGCATCTGCGCGATCTCGGGCTCTTCTTTCCGATCGATCCCGGTGCCGACGCCACGATCGGCGGCATGGCGGCGACGCGCGCCTCGGGGACCAACGCCGTGCGCTACGGGACGATGCGCGAGGCGGTGATGGGTCTCACGGTCGTGCTCGCCGACGGCCGAGTGATCCGCACCGGCGGCAGAGCGCGCAAATCGGCCGCCGGCTACGATCTCACCCGCCTCTTCGTCGGCTCGGAAGGCACGCTCGGGGTGATCACGGAAGTGCGCCTGCGCTTGCACCCGATGCCCGAGGCGATGTCGGCTGCGGTCTGCACCTTCCCGAGCGTCGCGGCCGCCGTCCGCACCGTCATCGAGACGATCCAGGCGGGCGTCCCGGTCGCGCGCATCGAGCTCCTCGACCCCCTCCAGATGGAGGCCTGCATCCGCTTCGCCAAACTGGACGGCTTCACGGCTGCCCCGACCCTCTTCCTCGAATTCCACGGTACCGCGGCCGGGGTCGCCGAACAGGCCCAGACGGTCGGTGCCATCGCCGCCGAACAGGGCGGGTCCGCCTTCCGCTGGGCGACCCGTCCCGAAGAGCGCAGCCGACTCTGGCAAGCCCGGCACGACGCCTATTATGCCGCGCTGGCACTCCGCCCGGGTGCCAGAGGTTGGTCCACCGACGTCTGCGTGCCGATCTCGCGGCTCGCCGACTGCATCGACGAGACCTTGGCCGATCTCGCGGCGAGCCGGGTCACCGCCCCGCTCGTCGGCCATGTCGGCGACGGCAACTTCCATCTGCTGCTGCTCGTCGATCCGGCCGACGAGCAGGAGATCGCGCGGGCGAAGGCGGTCAACGAGCGGCTCGTGCGGCGGGCGCTCGCGATGGGCGGCACCTGCACGGGCGAGCACGGGATCGGCATGGGCAAGGTCGAGAGCCTGCTCGAGGAGCACGGACCCGCGGTCGAGGTCATGGCGGCGATCAAAAGCGCGCTCGACCCGCTCGGCATCATGAACCCGGGCAAGATCTTCGCGACCCGGTCGAGCGTGGCCGGCGGGTGAGGTCGGCTGCGACCTCGAAGAGGAGGGCGTGGCGGCCGGCCAAGGCCGCGAGATCCTCGTCGTAGCCGCCGCCGATCACGGTCGCGACCGGCACCCCCGCTGCCCGGCAGGTCTCGAGCACGAGCCGGTCGCGCTCGGCCAGACCGCGGTCGGTGAGCGCCAGGCGACCGAGCCGGTCGGCACGGTGCGGATCGACGCCGGCATTGTAGAAGACGAGGTCGGGAGCGGTCCGTCGCAGCAAGCCGGGGAGCAAGCCCGCGAGCAGCTCGAGATAAGGCCGATCACCGGTCCCGGGGTCGAGCGCCACGTCGAGGGAACTCGCCTGCTTGCGCGCCGGGTAGTTGCACCGGCAATGGACCGAGACCGTGGTGATGCGCGGTTCGCCGGCGAGGATCGCTGCGGTCCCGTCGCCTTGGTGGACGTCGAGATCGAGGACGAGCACCCGGCCGACGCGGCCTTCGGCGATGAGGAGAAGGCTCGCGACCGCGACGTCGTTGAACACGCAGAAGCCCGCACCACCCTCGCGGAAGGCGTGGTGGCTGCCTCCCGCGGTGTTGCAGGCGAGCCCGTGCTCGAGCGCGAGCCGTGCAGCGAGGATCGTGCCGCCCGTAGCGGCCCGTGCCCGGGCCGCGAGCGGGGGCGTGACCGGCAGACCGAGCCGCCGCTCGGCGGCCGGTGCGAGCTGGCCGGCGAGAACCGCTTCGACCCAGGCCGGTGCGTGTGCGAGAGCGAGCACCTCGGGTTCGGCAGGACCGGGCACGTGGCGATTGCGCCGGTCGAGCAGCCCGCGCGCCTCGATCAGGGCGGCCAGTGCCGCGAACTTGCCCATCGGGAACCGGTGCCCTGCGGGCAGCGGGACGCTGTAGAGGGGATGCTGGACGATCGGCGGCCGCCCCATGGGCGCGAGGTGCGATCTGCGCGACGCGCCGGCAAGAGACCGGGTCGCCCGACCATCGGCCGACGAGGCGCACAAAAAAAGCGGGCCCGACGGCCCGCTCGAATCGATGCGCAAGAAAAGCTCGCTTACTGACCGCCGCCCAGCCCGTGCACGTAGACGGTCAGCATCTTGATCGTCTCTTCGCTCAGTCGGCCCTGCCAAGGCGGCATCACGCCGAGCCGCGGCCGCCATATCTGCGCCTCGATCTGCTCGGCCGTGCTGCCGTAGAGCCAGATGGCGTCCGACAAGCGCGGTGCGCCGACTGCGGTCATGCCCTCGCCCGCCTCGCCGTGGCAGGAGGCGCAGTTCTCGGCGTAGACGGGCGCACCGCGCTCGGCGGCGGCCGGATCGGTAGCACGGCCGCTAAGCTTCAAGACGTATTGCGTCACGTCGCGAATCTGGCCGCGGTCGAGGATGCCGTCGGCGCCGAAGGCCGGCATCGCCGCCGCCCGCGCGTCGGGATCGTCGGCGTTACGGATCCCGTG
>JANWZN010000330.1 GCA_025054575.1 Geminicoccaceae bacterium
CCGCTGCGGGTCATTCACCGTGTAGCAGAACAGCCAATAGCCGGCCTGCTTGACCCGGCGCACGGTGGCCTCGCTCAGCCGACGGTGATCGCAGTGCAGCGCCACGCCGCCGAGCGCCTGCAGACGCTCCTCCCAGTCGGCCGGCACGGCCCCCACCAGCAAACCGCGCGGCAGGTCCGGTGCCGCGGCGCGCGCCGCCGCGATCTGCGCCGCGCCCATGCGGTGCGGCTCCTCCGAAAGCGTATAGGGGGCGATCTCCAGCCCGTCGTAGCCGAGGCTCGCGGCGTACTCGCATTGCCGCGGAAACGGCATCGGTGCGATCACCTCGTTGCACAGGGCGATGCGCATTCCGCTTCGCCGTTCCCGTGCGGTCTGCACCGCGAAGCGCTGCGCCTGCCGCTAGCGAAAAAGCGCGCCGCCCCAGGTCTCGTTCCAGTCGGCGCCCAGCATGTCGGTCTCGCGGCCGTCGGGCTCGAAGAAGCGGTTCGGGATCTGGAAGATCGCGAGCATCGTGCCGCCGGCGGGCCCGCCCCAGGCCTCGTGGCGGCTGCCGGCCGGTCGCCAGACGAAGTCGCCCGCGCGGCATTCGCCCTCGGCGCAGACGAGGCTGCCCTCGAGCACGTAGGTCTGTTCGATCTTGACGTGCTCGTGGTCGGGCAGCTTCGCCCCGGGCGCCATGCGAAGGAGCGCGGTAAGGAGCCCGGTGTCGCGGTCAAGCAGGAGGATCTTCGCCTCCACGCCGGGAAAGCGCGTCGGCTGCCAGGCGAGTTTCGCGACTTCGACGAAGCGCGAGGCAAGCGGCGGAAGGTTCGCGTGCTCAGGCACCCCCGGTGTCGTCGCGCTCATGGCCTGCGGTGCTCCCCCACCCGCACGATCTTCATGGTGTTCGTTCCTCCGCTTTTTCCGATCGGCTCGCC
>JANWZN010000331.1 GCA_025054575.1 Geminicoccaceae bacterium
TGTAGGCGGTCGGCAGCTGGACCATGTCGAGCAGCTCGGCGACCCGCCGGCGGCGCGCGCGCACGTCCCGCATGCCGTTGACGAGCAAGGGCTCGCCGATGATGTCGGCGATCGTCATGCGGGGATTGAGGGAGCCGAACGGGTCCTGGAAGATCATCTGCATGCGCCGGCGCAAGGGCCTGAGCTCGGCGCGCGGCAGGGCCGCCACGTCGACGCTCCTTCCGCCCTCGGTGCGGAAGCGGATCGCGCCTGCGGTGGGCTCGAGCGCGCGCAGGATGCAGCGCGCGGTGGTGGTCTTGCCGCAGCCCGATTCGCCGACGAGCGCGAGCGTGCGCCCGGCGCGGATCTCGAGCGAGATGCCGTCCACCGCCCGCACCCAGCCGACGGTGCGCCGCAGCACCCCGCGCCGGATCGGAAAGTGCACCTTCAGATCGCGCACTTCGAGGAGGGGCGCGCTCGCGGCCGCTTGGGGCTCCGCGCGCGGCGCAAGAAGCGTCGGCTCGCCGACGGCAGCCGCCGGGCCCTTTTCCTCGCGCACGAGGCAGCGCACAAGGTGGCCGGCGGCGAGCGCGACCACGCGCGCGCAGTAGCGCAGCGCCACATGCACCTGGTGCAACGACACGAGCACGGTGCAGCCGTCCTCGCGGTTGATCGCAGCGAGGATCTCCATCACCCGGCGGGCGGATTCCGGATCGAGCGAGGCGATCGGCTCGTCGGCGAGCACGACGCGCGCGCCCTGCACCAGCGCGCGCGCGATCGCCGCGCGCTGTTGCTGGCCGCCCGAGAGGGTCGAAGCGCGCTGCGCAGCGAACTCGGCGATGCCGACGCGCGCGAGCGCCTCGTAGCCCGCGCGCACGTCCTCGCGACGAAAGAGCCGCGGCAGCGTCCGCCACAGCGGCGTGCGGTG
>JANWZN010000332.1 GCA_025054575.1 Geminicoccaceae bacterium
CGGCCGCGGCGTCGAGCCCGCCCTCGCCGTGGCGCAGCGGCAGCCACTCGCCGCTGCCGTCGGCGTGGAAGCGGGCCGCGAACAGGGTGCCCTCGTCGAGCAGCTCGCCTCCGCGGCCGGGCGCGAAGGGACGGCGGCTGACGAACTTGTAGAGGTGCTCGAAGGGCGCATCGTCGCCGAGGTAGCAGACCACCGCCCGTCCCTCCTCCGCGGGCTGGAAGGTGGCTCCCTCGTGGGCGAAGCGGCCGAGCGCGGTGCGCTTGACCGGCACGGCGCCCGGATCCGCGGGATCGATCTCCACCACCCAGCCGAAGTGGTGCGCCTCGTGCCGGAAGTCCTCCTCGGCCGAGCCGCCCGTGGGCGTGAGGTCGAAGCGCCGGGCGAGGAACTCCGGATCCTCCGCGGCCTCGACGGTGTGCCAGCCGAGCGCGCTCAGCCAGCCCTCCCCTCGCGCGGCCTGGGGGATGCCGTAGCGCGAGAGCCGCGGATCCTCTTGCGCCGTGAAGCAGGCGAAGTAGCCCGCCCAGTTCTCCTCGCAGGTGAGGTAGCTGCCCCAGGGGGTGACGCCGTGCGCGCAGTTGTGCATGGTGCCGCGGCCGCGTCGCCCGTCGGGGTCGTAGCGCGTCGCGAGCAGCGGATGGCCCGCTGCCGGCCCCGAGAAGGCCACCGGGGTCGCGGCGTGGATGCGGCGGTTGCGGGGATCGGCGAGGAGGCGCCAGCGACCCTCGGGGTCCCGGCCGACACTGGCCACGCTCACCCCGTGCGCATGCATCTCCTTGAGCACCTCCTCGAGGGAGCGTGGCGTGCGGGGGCTCCAGCCGGCGGGATGGAGCAGACGCGGATCGACGTACTCGTGGTTGATCGCGAGCAGGCCGCGGTCGCTGC
>JANWZN010000333.1 GCA_025054575.1 Geminicoccaceae bacterium
GCAGGCCGGAGGTGCGCAGCCGGTCGAGCGCGCGGCGCCCGGCCCCGCCCTCGCGGCGGAGCAGCGGCACGGCCAGGAACAGCGCCGCCAGCGCCACCAGCAGCGCGGCCAGCGGCACGAAGGCGCTCACGGCTCCTCCTCGCCCGACTCCTCGCCGGCCGCAGGCGGGCGCGCCGCCGCGAGACGGGCGTGGCGGCGCAGCGCCAGGAGCAGCGCGAGGCCGCCGAGGACGAGCACCGCGGCCGGCGTCAGCCAGAGCGGGAGGGTGTCCGGCCGCAGCGGCGGACGGTAGAGCACGAAGTCGGAGTAGCGCTCCACCAGGTAGGCCTTGACCTGCTCGTCGCTCAGGCCTTCCTGCATGAGCCTGAGGACCTCGCGCCGCAGGTCCCGCGCGAGCGGCGCGTCGGAGTCGGCGAGGCTCTGGTTCTGGCAGACGAGGCAGCGCAGCTCGGCGGCCAGCCGGCGGAAGCGCGCCTCCTCGGCGGCGTCGCGGAAGGGCAGGGGGTCGATCGCGGCCCCGAGGCCGCCCGCGAAGGCGAGCGCGAGCAGCAGGGATGCGATCACCGACCCCGCTCCAGGGCCGCGATCCGCGGCAGGAGCTCCTCCTCGAGGATCTCCCGGCTGAGCGGCCCCACCCGCTTGTAGCGCACGATGCCCTCCCCGTCGATGAGGAAGGTCTCGGGCGTGCCGTAGACGCCGTAGTGCAGTCCGACGCGGTTGTCGGGATCGAAGGCGATGGCGCTGAAGGGATCCCCGAAGCGCCGGAGCCAGGCGAGCGCGTCCTCGCGCCGGTCCTTCCAGTTGAGGCCGATCAGCGGCACGCCGGCGCGACGCCCGAGCTCGGCCAGCAGCGGGTGCTCGGCGCGGCAGCTCACGCACCA
>JANWZN010000334.1 GCA_025054575.1 Geminicoccaceae bacterium
TAGAAGGCGCGCGGGGTGCGCTGGTTGTCGTGCTCCATCGCGAGCCAGCCGGCCGGCAGGGCTTGGGCGCGGAACCGTATCTCGTCGATCAGGCCGCGCCAGCGGCCGGCCGAGCTCTGCATCGGACCGGTGCCGATCCGCAGCGGTCCCCGCCCGATCCGGGTCGGGCCGAGCAGGGTCGTGCCGGCCGTGTAGGACGGGGTGTCGGCCCGGCCGTCGATCACGAGCGTCGCACCCTCGCCCCGATCGAAGACCAGGGCCAGCGCGCGGACCTGATCGTCGGCCCGGCCGGTGCTGCTCTCGTGGACGATGCGGCCGTCGGCCAGGGCCATCTCGACCGTGAAGACCCTGGCCTGAGCGCTGTAGGAACCACGGGCGTTGTGGCGCAACACGAAGGCCGCATCCGTATCCGCGCCGGTGATCGGGCCGCAGATCATCAGGCCGTGATGGCTGTCGAGCCGGTCGCTCTTGAGCCAGAGTTGGGCGGTGAGCGCACCGTGGCCGTCGAGGAAGCTGGGATCCGCGAGCGCGAACTCGCTCGCCGTGCCGTCGAAGCGGCCAGCCGCACCGACCGGGCCCTCGGCCGTGCTCACCGCGGTGGCGGTGAGGTTGCGCCCACGGCCGGTCCGATCGGTCGGGTCGGGCAGGTGCCAGACCGCGAGATAATCGCGCCAAGTGGCGGCCGAATCGGCCTCGCTCGCGGCGAGGCCCGGTTTGCCGTAATAGAGGAAGAGGACGAGATCCTCGTTCGGCCGCAGCTCGTTCAACCGGACCCAGGCGACCAGGCGGCCGGCGACCGGATCGTAGCGCTCGAGATCGTGCGGCAGCTTGGTGCCGTTTTCGAGCTCGAAGCGCAGGTCGAAGCCCTGCGTGCTCT
>JANWZN010000335.1 GCA_025054575.1 Geminicoccaceae bacterium
GCCTGCCTGAGCGCTGCGAGCAGCCCGATCGCAAGATGCAGACCGGTGCCCGAGTCCCCGATCTGCGCCCCGGTGACGTACGGCGGCCCGTCCGGAACCCCCGTCGTGCTCATCGCCCCGCCCATCGCCTGCGCGACGTTTTCGTACGCCTTGAAATTGGCGTACGGGCCGGTCGAGCCGAAGCCCTTGATCGACCCCATCACGAGCCTCGGATTGATCTCGTGCACCTTCTCCCACGAGAACCCGAGCCGGTCGAGGACCCCGGGACCGAAGTTTTCCATCAGTATGTCGCATTTGCGGATGAGGTCCGTGAGCACCTGCTTGCCCTCGGGCGTCTTCAGGTTCACCGTGATCGAGCGCTTGTTGCAGTTGAGCATCGTGAAGTAGAGGCTGTCCGCGTTCGGCACGTCGCGCAGCTGCCCGCGCGTGATGTCGCCCGTCGGCGGCTCGACCTTGATCACGTCCGCCCCCATCCAAGCGAGCAGCTGCGAGCAGGTCGGCCCCGCCTGCACGTGGGTCATGTCGAGGATGCGTACACCCTTCAACGCTTCCATGTCGACCTCCGACTCACTTTCTCGCGCTCTTCGGGTTGAGGTTGGTGATGCGACCGCTTTCGGTGCCCGCCGTCTCGTCGATCACCGCGTTGACGAGCGTCGGGCGGCGGCTCGCGAGCGCCTGCTCGATCGCCGCGCGCAGCTCCGCCGGCGTGGTCGCGTGCGCGCCGACGCCGCCGAACGCCTCGATCAGCCGGTCGTAGCGCGCCCCCTTCACGAACACCGTGGGCGCCGGGTCGGTGCCGCCGCCGAGATTGACGTCAGTGCCGCGATAGACGCCATTGTTGTTCAGCACCACGACGCACACC
>JANWZN010000336.1 GCA_025054575.1 Geminicoccaceae bacterium
ACGCCCTTCCTGGACATCTCCAACACCGGCGCCAACCGCGTCCGCTGTTGGGGCGGAGAAGAGGGATTGCTGAGCGTGGCCTTCGCGCCGGACTACGCCACCAACGGGCGCTTCTATGTGTACTACGTGAACGTCGCCGGCGACCTGGTCATCGCCCGTTATCACGTCAGCACCAACCCGGACGTGGCCGACGTGAACAGTGAGCAAATTGTGTTGACCATCCCGCATCCCATCCACAACAACCACAACGGCGGCCAGCTCGCCTTCGGCCCGAACGACGGCCTACTCTACATCGGCCCCGGCGACGGCGGCAGCGGCGGCGACCCACCCAACAACGCCCAGAACCCGGCGCAGCTCCTTGGCAAGCTCCTGCGCATCAACGTCGAGGCCGGCAACCCGGTCACCTACACCATCCCCACTACCAACCCCTTTACGCAGACCAGCGGCTATCGCGGCGAAATCTGGGCGCTCGGCCTGCGCAACCCCTGGCGCTTCAGCTTCGACCGGGCAACCGGCGACCTGTTCATCGCCGACGTCGGCCAGTACGCCTGGGAAGAAGTCAACTATCAGCCGGCCAACAGCAATGGCGGCCAGAACTACGGCTGGCGCTGCTTCGAAGGTAATGCCGATTACAACACGTCCGGCTGCGGCCCGCGCGGCAACTACACCTTCCCCGTCTCGGCCTATGGCCGCGACCAGGGCTGTTCGGTGACGGGCGGCTACGTCTATCGCGGCGCGCTCTACCCCAACCTGACCGGTCGCTACCTGTACAGCGACTTTTGCAGCGGGCGCATCTGGAGCCTGCGCTTCACCGGCGCCGCCTGGGAGAACGTCGAGCTGCTCAACAGCGGCCTGAG
>JANWZN010000337.1:0-371 GCA_025054575.1 Geminicoccaceae bacterium
CCTCGCCCGCTCAGCCTGAGCAGCGAGCTCTCGCCGCGGTAGAGGACCCCGGTGACCCGGGCGCGCAAGCGGTTTTCCGCGGCGGCCGCGCCCGGTCGGAGAAGCCGCAGCCGCTCGGGCCGGAGCGCGAGCAGCGCCGGGCCGGCGGGCGGCGCCGCCTCGAGCACGAACTCCGTGGCCAGGGCCGGGCAGTGGAAGCGCCAGCCTCCGGCCTCGGCCCGGAGCTCGCCAGGGAGCAGGTTGACCTGGCCGATGAAGCTGGCGACGAGGCGGTTCGCCGGCCGCTCGTAGATCGCGCGCGGGCTGTCGACCTGGAGCAGCCGCCCGCGCTCCATCACCGCCATCCGGGTGGCCAGCCCCATCGCTTCCTC
>JANWZN010000337.1:381-844 GCA_025054575.1 Geminicoccaceae bacterium
GAGCTCGGCGCGCATGGCCTCGCGCAGCCGGCGGTCGAGGGCCGAGAGCGGCTCGTCGAGCAGGACCAGGCGCGGGCGGGGGGCGAGGGCCCGGGCGAGGGCCACCCGCTGCTGCTGGCCGCCCGAGAGTTGATGGGGGCGCCGGCCGCCGAGTCCCTCGAGCTGCACCAGACGCAGCATCTCTGCCACCCGCGCGGCGATCGCCGGCCGGCTCCAGCCCTGGCGGCGAAGCCCGAAGGCGATGTTGTCAGCCACGCTCAGGTGGGGAAAGAGGGCGTAGCTCTGGAACATCGTATGGAGCGGCCGGCGATGGGGCGGGAGCTCGGTGATGTCCCGGCCATCCAGCCACACCCGGCCCTCGTCGGGGCGCTCGAGTCCCGCGATCAGCCGCAGCAGGGTGCTCTTGCCGCAGCCGGAGCCGCCGAGGAGGGCAAAGAACTCCCCGGCGCCGATCTCGAGCTCC
>JANWZN010000338.1 GCA_025054575.1 Geminicoccaceae bacterium
CAGGAAGCTGCGCGCATGTCGCGGCTGATCGACGACATGCTCTCGCTGTCGCGGATCGAGATGATGGAGCACACGGCGCCCAAGGGGGTCGCCGACCTACCCGCCCTCGTCCGCCGCACCATCGAGGCGCTGGAGCCCCGAATCGCGGCGCGGCGGATGCGGGTCGAACTCGCGGTGGATCCGGCCGTGCGCCCGATCGTCGGCGACCCCGACCAGCTCGCCCAGGTCGCGACCAATCTTCTCGACAACGCGGTGAAGTACGGGCGCGAGGGCGGCTCCATCCGGGTGCGGGTGTTCGCCACCGCCGCCGAAGGCGGCCGGCCGGCCGGGGTCGCGATCGCCGTCACCGATGACGGGCTGGGGATCCCCCGCCAGCACATCCCGCGCCTGACCGAGCGTTTCTACCGGGTCGATGCGGCGCGGTCGCGCGCCATCGGCGGGACGGGGCTCGGGCTCGCGATCGTCAAGCACGTGCTCAACCGGCACCGCGGCGTGCTCGAGATCGAAAGCGAGGAGGGCAAAGGCTCGACCTTCACCGCCTGGCTGCCCGCGGTGCCGGTCGACACGCCACGCCCCGTCGCCCAGCCGGCGGCCGCCTGACGTCACGGGCCCGCCCAATCGTCACTTCTGGACGGGCAGGAAGATGAGCACCACCGCTGCCACCAGGCACACTGCGGCGGCGACATAGTTCCAGGTCAGCCGTTCGCCGAGCACCCAGACCGCGAAGCCGGCGAACACCGACATGGTGATCACCTCCTGCATCACCTTCAGCTGCTGCGCGGTATAGGGCCCGAAGCCGATGCGGTTGGCGGGCACGGCGAGGCAGTACT
>JANWZN010000339.1 GCA_025054575.1 Geminicoccaceae bacterium
GATCGGGTCGGAGGCCGGCGAGAAGAAGCCCACGACCGCGTGGCCGGCCTCGTGATAGGCGGTGAGCCGCTTCTCCTCCTCGGTCATCACCATCGAGCGCCGCTCGGCGCCCATCATGACCTTGTCCTTGGCCGCCTCGAAGTCGCTCATGGTGACCGCGCGCTTGCCCTGGCGCGCGGCCAACAGGGCCGCCTCGTTGACGAGGTTGGCGAGATCGGCGCCGGAGAAGCCGGGCGTGCCGCGGGCGATGATCTTGGTGTCGACATCCGGTGCGGTGCGCACCTTCTTGACGTGCACGTTCAAGATCCGCTCGCGCCCGAGCACGTCGGGATTGGGCACGACGACCTGACGGTCGAAGCGGCCGGGGCGCAGAAGCGCCGGGTCGAGCACGTCCGGCCGGTTGGTGGCGGCGATCAGGATCACACCCTCGTTGGCCTCGAAGCCGTCCATCTCGACCAGGAGCTGGTTCAAGGTCTGCTCGCGCTCGTCGTTGCCGCCGCCGAGCCCGGCGCCGCGATGGCGACCCACCGCGTCGATCTCGTCGATGAAGACGATGCAGGGCGCGTGCTTCTTGGCCTGCTCGAACATGTCGCGCACGCGCGAGGCACCCACGCCCACGAACATCTCGACGAAGTCCGAGCCCGAGATGGTGAAGAACGGCACGTTCGCTTCGCCGGCGATCGCGCGCGCCAACAGCGTCTTGCCGGTGCCGGGCGGGCCCACGAGCAAGCAGCCCTTGGGGATGCGGCCGCCCACGGCCTGGAACTTCTGCGGGTTCTTGAGGAACTCGACGATCTCTTGGAGTTCCTCTTTGGCCTCGTCG
>JANWZN010000033.1 GCA_025054575.1 Geminicoccaceae bacterium
TTCTTCGTCGTCGCCTACAACACGCTTCTGGGCGTCTCCACCATCCCGATCGAGCTGCGTCGGGCCGCGGCCTCGCTCGGGGCGGGCCGGCTCGCGATCGTGCGCGAGGTGCTCTTGCCCGGCGCGCTTCCCAACATCGTGACCGGGATCCGCACCGGTCTCGGCTTCGCCTGGCGCGGGCTGATCGCCGCCGAGATGATCGCGACCTCGACCGGCCTCGGCTACATGCTGTTCCTCGCGCGCGACTTCTACCGCACCGAGGTCATCGTGCTCGGCATGATCCTCGTAGGCTCCATCTGGCTCGCGCTCGACCGGCTCCTCCTCGCCCCGCTCGAGCGGCGCACGATCGAGCGTTGGGGCCTCGTGCGCGCGACATGACCGCCTTCGAGCACCTCTCGGGCCTCTGGCTGCGGGCGGTCGAGCGCTGGCCCGTGCTCGCCACGCTCGGTCCCTTCCTGCCGCTCCTTCTGCTCTGGTGGGCGGTGGCCGCAGCCGAGCTCTTTCCGCCCGCCTTCTTCCCGGGCCCGCTCGAGGTCGCGCGCCGCGCCGTGGAGCTCGCGAGCAAGGGCATCCTCGGCGCCTATCTCGAGGACAGCCTCCTCCGCCTCGTCGTGGGTGCCCTGGCCGGCATCGCCGTAGGCCTGCCGCTCGGTCTCTTGTTGGGGCTGAGCGATCGGGCGCACCGGGCACTCTGGCCGCTCGTCCTCTTCTTCCAGGCGATCGGCGACATCGCCTGGCTGCCGATCCTGATCGTCTGGTTCGGCTTCGGCCTCGGCACGATGACCTTCGTGATCGTCTACACCGTGATGTTCCCGGTGCTCATGAACACCGCGCTCGGCGTGCGCTCGATCCCGGAGGTGCTGCCGCGGGCCGCGGCGAGCCTCGGTGCCTCGCGCCTGCGCATCCTGCTCGAGGTCGTCCTGCCCGGGGCGCTGCCCAACATCATCACGGGGCTGCGAAACGGCCTCGGCTTCGGCTGGCGGGCGCTGGTCGCAGCCGAGATCATCGTCGGCACGAGCGGGATCGGCTTCATGATGTTCGACGCGCGGCGCGCCGGCTCGGTCACGGAAGTGGTGGTCGGCCTCGTGGTTCTGGGTGTGGTCTGGTCGATCGTCGATTCCTGGATCCTCGCCCCGCTCGAGAAGGCCACGGGCGAGCGCTGGGGGCTCGTCGCGCGATGAAGCAACTCGTCGTCGAGAACCTCGGCAAGATCTACTTCGACCCGCGCCTCGGTGAGCGGGTCACCGCGCTCGAAGCCGTGTCCTTGCGCATCACGCCCGGCGAGTTCGTAGCCGTGGTCGGCCCCTCGGGCTGTGGCAAGACCACGCTCTTGAACCTGATCGCGGGCTTTCTCGAGCCCACGAGCGGCCGCATCCTGCTGGACGGCCGGCCGGTGGAGGGACCGGGGCCGGACCGCGGCGTCGTCTTCCAGTCCTACGCCCTCTTCCCCTGGAAGACGGTGCTCGAGAACGTGGCCTTCGGGCCGCGCATGCGCGGCCTGCCGCGCGCGGAGTGCGAGGCGCGGGCGAAGCGCTATCTCGAGCTCGTGGGCCTGGGCCACGTCGCCCAGCGCTATCCGCGCGAGCTCTCGGGCGGCATGCAACAGCGGGTGGGCGTGGTCCGAGCGCTTGCCAACGAGCCCGAGATCCTCTTGATGGACGAGCCCTTCGCCGCGGTCGACGCGCAGACCCGCATGACCCTGCAAGAAGAGCTCGCGCGCATCTTCGAGGAGCGCCGACCGACCATCTTCTTCATCACCCACGACGTCAACGAGGCGGTCT
The DNA here is from genome assembly GCA_025054575.1 of Geminicoccaceae bacterium. Classification (GTDB taxonomy): domain Bacteria; phylum Pseudomonadota; class Alphaproteobacteria; order Geminicoccales; family Geminicoccaceae; genus JANXAZ01. Next base: position 1,782 of record JANWZN010000033.1, read on the forward strand.
TCCTCGCCGACCGCGTGCTCGTGCTCTCCAAGGGCCGCTTGCGCGAGGAGCTCCCCGTCCCGATCCCGCGGCCGCGGCGCTGGGCGCCGCTCGTCGAGGACGACGCATTCAAGGGGCTCGTGGGCCGCGTCTTGCAGGCGGTGCGCGCGGCATGAGCGTCTGGCGCGCGCTCGCCGCTTCCCGCCAGGCGCCGCCGCGATCGCGGGCCTCTGGGTCGCCGCCGAGCTCGCGCTCTCCTTCGCCGCACCCCTCAAGATCGACGAGGCGGTCGCACGCGATCGGCGGCGGGTCGACGTCGTCGCGACCCTGCGCTTTCCGCCCGAGCGCTTCCATATCGAACAGTTCCAGAGGCTCGGTCGGGTCTCCGGGACGGACGGGCCGCGGGTCGAGGTCCGCGGCGTGCGCCCGGACGATCTCGAGCGGCTCGCGCGCCCGTTCTGGGTCGTGCGGGTCGAACCCTTGCGCAACCAGGGAGGCTAGGATGGACCGCAGAACCTTGTTGGCTTCGGCCGGTGCGCTCGTGGCCCTCGCGAGCGCGGCGCGGGCGGCAGATCCCGTCAAACTGCGCGCCGGGATGGTCACCGGCATCGACCAGGTCGGCCTGCCGATCGCCCTCGAGCGCGGCTTCTTCGAAGAGGAAGGCCTCGACGTCACCATCGCCCGGCCCTACGCCACCGGTGTGGACGCGCTCAACGCGCTCCAGGCGGGCGAGGTCGACACCGTGCAGGTGGGCGTGCCGATGATCGGCGCCGTCGTCCGCGGCATGGATCTCGTGGCCCTCGGCAACTATTCCGGCAGCGCCACGCGGCTCGGATCGGACGCCACGATGGCCGTCGTCGCCCGCGCCGGCTCCGGTATCGATCCCGCCGACCTCGCCACGCTCAGGGGCAAGAAGATCGCGGCCTCCTTCGGCACGATCAACCATCTCTACGCCTTGGCGCTGCTCGAGAAGGCGGGACTGACCCCGGCCGACGTGACGCTCGTCAACACCCCGCCACCCGACATGACCGTGGCCCTCCTGACCGGCGGGGTCGATGCGATGTCGTGCTGGGATCCCTGGCCGATCGTGGCGCTGCGCGACGTGCCGGGGGCGGTGCTCGTCCGCCGCGGCGGCGACATCATCGCCTATCTCGGCTTCAACGTGACCACCCGGCGCTATGCCGAGGCCAACCGGCCCACCCTCGTGAAGTTCCTCGCCGCGCTCGCCAAGGCCGATCAGTGGATGCGCAAGAACCCGGACGGGGCGGCCGAGGTCGCGACCCGCTGGATCCCGGGTCTCGCGCTGCCGGTCGCCAAGGAGGCCATGAAGTACAACATCGAGCAGAACGACCGGAGGCTCTCGGCCGCCAATTACATGGCGCTGCACAAGGCGATGACGACCTTGAACCGGCTCGGTTTCCTGCCGGCGACGTTCGACGTCAACAAGCACATCGACCCGCGGCCGATCCTCGAGGTGATGGCGAGCCGGCCCGAGCTCTTCGCCGATCTGCCGCCGATCCCGGAGAATCTGCAGATCCGCGAGGGCTGGCGCTTCGCGCCCTGAGCGCCGCGACGGCGGCTCACCCCGCGGCCGCCCGGGCCGCGGGGCGCGTCGCCGCGGGTGTCTCCAGGAGGACGCGTTTGGCCGCCTCGAGCCCGCTGCCGGCAAGGCGCACACCGGCGAGCTCGAGGCCGGCTTCGACCGCGGCCAGGGTGCCCAGGAGCCAAGGCTCGTTGAGATCGCCCAGATGGCCGATTCGGAAGGCGCGGCGGGCGAGCTTGCCGAGCCCGGTACCGAGCGAGAGGTCGAAGCGCTCGAGCACGAGCGCGCGGACCCGATCGGCATCGACACCATCGGGGACGAAGACACCCGTGAGCGAACTCGAGAAGGATCGCGGCTCCCTGGCCACGATCTCGAGCCCCCACGCTCGAACCGCGGCCCGGGTCGCATGCGCGAAGCGATCGTGCCGGGCGAAGACCCGCTCGAGGCCCTCCTCCTCGAGCATCGCGATCGCTTCGGCGAGCCCGTAGAGTAGGTTGGTAGCCGGGGTGTAGGGAAAGAAGCCCTTGGCGTTGGCCTCGAGCATCGCCCCCCAGTCCCAGTAGCTGCGCGGCAGCCGGGCCTGGCGGTGGGCGGCGAGCGCCTTCTCCGAGACCGCGTTGAAGCCGAGCCCGGGCGGCAGCATCAGCCCCTTCTGCGAGGCGCCGACCGTGACGTCCACACCCCATTCCTCGTGGCGATAATCCATGGACGCGAGCGAGCTGATCGTGTCGACCAGGAGGAGTGCGGGGTGGCCCACCCGGTCGATCGCCCGGCGTACGGCCGGGACGTCGCTGCGCACGCCCGTCGAGGTCTCGTTGTGGACGATCGCGACGGCGCGGATCCGCCGCTCGCGGTCACGGGCGAGCACGTCCTCGATCCGCTCCGGGTCGACCGGCGAGCGCCAGTCGCCGTCGAGGAACAGCACCTCGAGCCCGAGGCGGCTGGCCATCTCCTTCCAGAGCGCGGCGAAGTGCCCGGTCTCGACCATCACGACGCGATCGCCGGGCGAGAGCGTGTTGACCAGCGCCGCTTCCCAGGCACCCGTACCCGAGGAGGGGTAGACGATCACGGGTCCGCGCGTGCGGACGATGCGCCCGAGACCATCCAGGATCGTGCGCGCGAGCCGTTGGAACTCGGGCCCGCGATGGTCGATCGTCGGCCGGTCCATGGCGCGCAGGACTCGATCGGGGACGTTGGTCGGTCCCGGGATCTGCAGGAAGTGACGGCCGGCGCGGCGAGCCTCGAACATCGCGGACCTCTCGAGATCGAACGGGCGGCACCCGTTCGGCCGAGATCGCGGGCGCGTCAAGCGGTCCGGGCGCGGGCGGCCGTTGCCCGACCGCGCGGCCGCGTGCGAGTCTGTCGAGCGCGCTGACGGCGAGAAGAGGACGGCTTGAGCACGGTCACCTTGCGCACGCCCGCGAGCCGGATCGGCGATCCCCGGCTCGCCGAAAAGCTGCGGAAGAACCTCGCGGGCGAGGTCCTGTTCGCGCCGGCCGATCGCGCCCGCTACGCGACCGACGCCTCGATCTACCACATCGAGCCTCTGGGCGTGGTCTGCCCGAAGACTCTCGACGACGTGGCGATCGCCCTTGCGATCGCGCGCGAGGAAGGGGTCTCGGTGATCGCCCGCGGCGCCGGCACCTCGCAGGCCGGCCAGACGGTCGGGCGCTCCTTGATCCTCGATTGCTCGCGCTGGCTCACGAGCATTCGCGATCTCGACCTCGAGGCGCGCACGGTGCGGGTCGAGCCCGGTCTCGTGCTCGACGAGCTCAATCGGTTCTTGAAGCCCTACGGCCTCTTCTATCCGGTCGACGTTTCGACGAGCTCGCGCGCGACGATCGGCGGGATGACTGCGAACAACGCCTGTGGCGCCCGCTCGCTCGCCTATGGTGCCTCGATCGACAACGTGCTCGCGATCGAAGCACTCCTGGCCGACGGCACGGTCTGCAGCTTCGGACCCTCCCCCGCTTCGTGCGAGATCTCGGGATCGGCCGCTTCGACCAGGATCGTCAACGGCTTGCAGGCGATCGCACGCGCGGTGCGCGAGGAGATCGCGGCGCGCTGGCCGCGCACCGCGCGGCAGGTGGGCGGCTACGCCCTCGACCGCATCGACCCCGACGGCCCCTTCAACCCCGCCTCGATCCTGGTCGGCTCGGAGGGTACGCTCGCCCTCTTCCGCAGCATCACCGTGAAGCTGCAACCCCTTCCCGCGCATCGGGTTCTCGGCGTCTGCCACTTTCCGGATTTCGCCTCCGCGATGCACGCGGCGCCGCGGCTAGTCGAGCTCGGGCCCACCTGCGTGGAGCTCGTCGACCGGACCATCCTCGAGCTCGCGCGCGCGATCCCGGCCTTCGCCGAAACCCTGCCCGCCTTCGTGCGCGGCGCTCCGGACTGTCTCTTGCTCGTCGAGTTCGCGGGCGAGGAGCTGGCACCGCTCGAACGGTCGCTGCGCGCGCTCGCCGAAGCGATGGCCGAGCTCGGCCATCCGGACTCGCTCGTCGAGGCCAAGAGTGCGGCCCTTCAAGCCCGGATCGCCCATCTGCGAACGGCCGGGCTCAACATCGTCATGTCGATGCGCACGGCCGGCAAGCCGGTCTCGTTCATCGAGGACTGCACCGTACTGGTCGAGCGGCTCGCCGAGTACACGGCCGCACTCGAGGAGCTCTTCGCCCGACACGGCACCAAGGGCACCTGGTACGCGCACGCAGGCGCAGGCTGTCTGCACGTCCGCCCGGTCCTCAACCTTCGTCTCGAGAAGGACCGCAAAGCCCTTCGTGCGATTGCCGAAGAAGCGGTCGAGCTCGTTCGACACATAAAGGGCACCCATTCGGGCGAGCACGGCGACGGGATCGTGCGCAGCGAGTGGCACGAGCGCGTCTTCGGGCCCGGCCTCGTGCGCGCCTTCGAGCGGGTGAAGGACCTCTTCGATCCCGCAGGCGTGCTGAATACCGCGCCCTCCAAGATCGTCCGGGCGCCGCGGATGGACGAGCCCGCGCTCCTGCGCTGGCGCCGGGACGACCGGTCGATCGCCCTGCGCACGGGGCTCGACTGGAGCGCCTGGGGCGGCGTTCTGGGTGCGGCCGAAATGTGCAACAACAACGGTGCCTGTCGCAGCCTCGCGGGCGGGGTGATGTGTCCCTCCTATCGTGCGACCCGCGAGGAGAAGGATTCGACCCGCGGCCGTGCCAATCTCCTGCGCGATCTCCTGCTCGGCCGGCTCGGCTCCTGGGAGCACGGCCAAGACGCGCTCGAGGAGGCACTCGATCTCTGTGTCGCCTGCAAAGCCTGCCGGCGCGAATGCCCGACCGGGGTCGACATGGCGCGGATGAAGATCGAGCTGCGCCACCAGCGCCGGCTGCGCAGCGGGCTGCGCGCCCGCGACCGGCTCGTCGCGAGCCTGCCTCGCTGGGCACCATGGGGACCGCTCCTCGACCCGCTCCTGGCGGCGCGCGAGCGCAGTCTCGTACTCGCGCGGGCGGGCGAGCGGCTCTTCGGGCTCGCCGCCGACCGCCCTCTGCCCCGCTTCGCCCGCGCGCCCTGGCGCGGCAGCCGGGAGCGGCCGAACGGGCGTGGCGAAGGCCTCGTGGCACTGTTCGCCGATTGTTTCACGCGCTGGTTCGAGCCCGAAAACGCGCGCGCGAGCGAGCGGCTGCTCGCGGCAGCGGGCCTGCGGCCGGTCGATGCCACGCCGAAGGGCGCCCGCCCCTTGTGCTGCGGGCGGACCTATCTCGCAGCCGGGAAGATCGAGGAGGCGCGCCGGGAGCTGCGGCGCAGCCTCGGGGCGCTGCGGGCCTGGCAAGAGGCCGGGGTCCCGATCGTCGGGCTCGAGCCTTCGTGTCTGCTCACCTTCCGGGACGAGGTCGAGGCGCTCCTCCCGGAGAAGGAGCGAGCCGGGCTCGACGGCGTGGTTCGCCACTTGGCCGAATTCCTCACCGCCGAGCGGCGCGCCGGCCGGCTCGACCTCCCCTTGCGACCGCTCGCCGGCCGGATCCTGGTCCACGGCCACTGCCACGAGAAAGCCTTCGGGCTGATGGGCGCGGTGCTCGAAGCGCTTCGGCTCGTGCCCGGGGCCCGGATCGAGCCGATCGAGTCGAGCTGTTGCGGCATGGCCGGCTCGTTCGGCTACGAGGCCGAGCACCGCGCGATCTCGCGGGCGATGGCCGAGGCCGCGCTCCTTCCGGCGGTGCGCGCCGCCGAGAACGACGCCATCCTGGTGGCCGACGGGACGAGCTGCCGCCACCAGATCCGCGACGGGACCGGGCGCACGGCCCGTCATCTGGCCATGGTCTTGGCGGAGGCCCTGCCGTGAGTCTCGCCGTCCTCTCGCTCGCCTGCGGTGCCGAGCTCGCCCGTGCCGTGGCCGATCGGCTCGGCACCACGCCGCTGCCGGTCGAGGAGCGCGGCTTCGAGGACGGCGAGCACAAGATCCGCCCGCTCGGGAGCGTGCGCGGGCGCGACCTCTATCTCGTCCAGGGCCTGCACGGCGAGCCGGGCCTATCGGCCGACGAAAAGCTCGTGCGCACGCTCTTCCTCGCCGCCGCCGCGCGCGATCACGGGGCCGCGCGGGTGACCCTCGTGGCCCCCTATCTCGCCTACGCCCGCAAGGATCGCCGCACCAAGCTCCGCGATCCGGTCTCGATCCGCTATCTGGCCCAGCTCGTGGAAGCGGTCGGCATCGACCGGGTGGTGGCGCTCGACGTCCACAATCCGGCGGCGTTCGAGAACGCGTTCCGCATCGAGACGGTGCATCTCGAGGCCCGCGGCCTGTTCGTCCGCCAGCTGATCGCCACGCTCCCCGACCGTCCGCTCGCCGTGGTCGCGCCGGATGCGGGCGGCGTCAAACGCGCCGAAGCCCTGCGCCGGTCGCTCGAGGCCGCGCTCGCTCGGCCGGTCCCGCTGGCACTCATGGAAAAGCATCGCAGCGCGGGGGTGGTGAGCGGCGAAGCCTTCGCGGGCGAGGTCGCGGACCGGACAGCACTCGTCGTCGACGATCTCGTGAGCACCGGGGGAACGATGCTCCGCTGTGCCACGGCGTGCCGCGCGCGCGGGGCGGTCGAGGTCCGTGCGGTCGCGACCCACGGCCTGTTCACGGGCGAGGCCGCGCGCATCGTCGAGGATCCGGTGATCGCCGGCTGGCTCGTGACCGATTCGGTGCCGGCCTTCCGCCTGCCCGATGCCGCCCGCGCGCGGCTCACCGTGCTGCCGATCGCGCCGCTGCTTGCCGAAGCGATCCGGCGGCTGCACGATGATGGTCCGGTCGAAGAGCTCGCGGCCGAGCCGGTCGCGAGCGCGGAGGCGTGAGACCGTGGACATCGCAGAGCTCGACGTCGAGATCGGCGCCAAGGCACTCCCGGGCGATCTCGGCCTGCCCGAGCGGCCCGAGGGGCTCGTGATCTTCGCCCATGGCAGCGGCTCCGGCCGGCGCAGCCCGCGCAACCGCATGGTCGCGGGCGTGCTCGAGAAAGCCGGCCTCGCGACCCTCTTGTTCGATCTCTTGACGCCGCTCGAGGCGCTCGATCGCGCCAACGTCTTCGATATCGACCTGTTGGGCCATCGTCTGCTCGAAGCGATCGGTTGGGCGCAGGACGAACCGCGGCTGCGCGACCTTCCCTTGGGCTTGTTCGGGGCGTCGACCGGGGCGGCGGCGGCGCTCGTCGCGGCGGCCGAAGAGCCCTCGGTGCGGGCCGTGGTCTCGCGTGGCGGCCGCCCGGATCTCGCGGGCGAGGCACTGGCCCGTGTGCGCGCACCGACCCTCTTGATCGTGGGCGGCCGGGACGAGCCGGTCGTCGAGCTCAACCGGGCCGCCGCGCGCCGTCTCGTGGCCCCGCATCGGCTCGTGATCGTGCCGGGTGCAACCCATCTCTTCGAGGAGCCGGGTGCCCTCGAGCACGTGGCCGATCTCGCCCGCGACTGGTTCGTCGCGCATCTCGCAGGGCCCGCCCGCGCGGCGGGCGGCACCGGGAGCACGCCTTGATGTTCGCCGACCGCATCGATGCCGGCCGTCGCCTGGCGGCGGCCCTCGGCCACCTCCGCGACCGCCATCCGGTCGTCCTGGCCCTGCCGCGCGGCGGCGTGCCGGTCGGTTACGAGGTGGCGAAGGCGCTCGGGGCACCGCTCGATGTCATCCTCGTGCGCAAGATCGGCGCCCCCTTCCAGCCCGAGCTCGCTGCGGGTGCGGTGGTCGACGGGGCCGAGCCCGTGATCGTCCGCAACGAGGAGGTGGTTCGCGCCTACGGCATCGAGGAAGACTGGATCGAGGCCGAAGCGCGACGCGAGCTGCGCGAGATCGAGCGGCGCCGGCGGCTCTATTGCGGCGATCGCGCCCCGGTCTCGGTCCGTGGCCGCACCGCGATCGTGGTCGACGACGGCATCGCCACGGGCACGACCGTGCGCGCAGCCTTGCGCGCGCTCGCGCGTCTGGGCCCGGCGCGGCGGGTGCTGGCGGTGCCGGTGGCACCGCCCGACACGCTCGCCGCGCTCGCCAGCGAAACGGACGAGATCGTCGCCCTCGAGCAGCCCGAATGGATGGGAGCGGTCGGCCAGTTCTACGCCGACTTCAGCCAGACCTCGGACGAGGAGGTGACCCGGCTCCTGGCCGACGCGGCGGGCCCGCTGGCCCGGGGCCGCTGAGCCGCTTCGTTCCCGAAAGTCGATGCGCCCGGGCCGGTCTCTCGTGAAGGTTGCGGCCGTTAACCGAATCGTAGAGGCTTCGCGCTATATCGCTTGCGAGGAGCGAGCGAGCCGCTAGTCCGGTCCGGCACCGGCCGGTCCCGCGCGAGGGCGCCCGCGGCTCGGTCGGGCCCCTGCCGTTGGACGAGGAGACGGCATGAGCGCAGCGCACGGCGCGGATTGCAGCCCGCCAGGCCATCTCTTCTGGGCGAGGCGCGCCTTCGCGCTCGCTGCAGCGATCCTGACTCTGGCCGCCAGTGCGGCCGCGTTGCAGGCCGCGGGGTTCGGCTCGGCCCTGCTCGCCGCGGCGGCGGGCCTGCTCGCCTTGCTGGCGGGCGCCCGGGCGACGGGCGCGCCCTTGCCGCCCTTGCCGCGGCTCGCGGGCGATGCGCTCGCCCTCGCCGCCTTGGCGCTCGCGGCCGATCCCGTGGCCGCGCCGTGGGGAACGCCGCGTGCCTGGGGCGAGCTCCTGACATTGACCCCGCTCGGCGCGGCGGCGGCGAGCGCGCTCTATCTCGCTGCCGGCTTCTGGACGATGAGCCGCGAGCAGCGGCTGCCGATGCCTCTGACCGCCGCTGCCTGGCTGCTGCTTCCCTTCACCTTCAACTTCTTGTTGCTGCTCGGTGCGCGGCCGCTCCTGAGCGAGCTGGGTGCGTTCTTCCTCCCGGCCGGCAGCGACCCCGTCTGGGCGCTGCTGCTCGGCCGCTTCTTGGTCCTGGGGGGCTTCAACCTGGCGGTCGCGACCGTCGTCGGCCTCGTGATGGACCGGCGCTGGAGCCGCGATCCGGTCCTGTTGGCACTCCTCCTCGGGGCGGCGGCCGCCGCCGTCGTCACCCTGCTCCTGGCCGAGCTCGGCTCGAGCCGGATGGTCGCCGAGCTTCCCGCGCTGCCGCGCCTGGCAATGGTCCTCCTCACCGGCAGCCTCGCCCAGGCCGGCTTGTGGGGGCAAGTGTTCTTGACGACCGGCCTCCTGCTCGATGCCCTGATCTATCGTCGTCCGACCCGGATCGCGGCCGTCTGGCATTGGCGCGACGGGCTCGCCAAGGGTGCCGTCTACAGCCTCGTCTTTCTGCTCGTCGTCCATCTGCCGGCGGCGTTGTCGAGCGTTTCCCCGTTCCGCTCGCTGGTCGAGGGTGCTCCGCTCCTGCTCGGCGCGCTCGCGGGCGCGCTCGTCTTTCCGGCGGCGCGGACGATCGTCGAAACGTTCGACGGCAGCCCCGCCTTCTGTCGACGGCTCGCCCATGCCGCGCGCGAGCCCTGGGGCTATGTCCGGGGTGCGGCGATCGGGCTCGCGATCGGCATCGGCATCCTCGGCGGGTTGCCAGCTGCCGACGGCTCGTCTCGCTTCGCCTTCGGCATGGTCGTGGGCGTCCTCGCCTATGCCGGCGTCGATCTCGTACGCGACGCCGTCGACCTGATCGGCGGGCGCCGGCGGCGGCTGCAGAGCTGGCGGGTCTATGCGCTGGGTGGTGTGCTGGGCGGGATCGTGGGTGGTGCGCTCGCCTGGTACGTCGACACCCCGCAATTGGCGACCGTGCTCGACAAATGGGCGCGCTATGCGACCGTGCATTTTCCGCTCGCCGATCGCGTGGTCGAGAACTACGTAGTCTATCCGCTCTTCAGCAAATGGGGGGCGCAGGACCTCGGCGCGGTCCAGGGGGGCGTGGCGCTGTTCTACGCCGAGTCGGTCTCGGGCGTGATCAATTGGTCGTTGGCGGCACCGCTTTTCTCGATCAACCTCGTGCTCTTGACCGCCGTGGTCGAGCGTCGATTGCGGCCGCTCGAGGAGCTGTTCTCCTCGCGCGGGCTGATCGCGCTCGTCGAGCAGGCCATCCGTGTCCTCCGCTGGGGTCTGTGGATGGCACCGATCATCTATTCCTTTCTGCGGCTCTCGCCCGATCCCACCTGGTACAATCAGGACGGTCTCGTTCGAACCCTGGTCGCCACCGTCCAGTCGTTCCGTCTCGAGCCCGGGGATTTCCGAGCCTGGAGCCTCGAACTCTTTTTGGGTCTGTTGGCCTACGACTGGCTGCGGATGCTGATCTGGTTCGACCATATGGGCCTCAGGGTCGCGACGCTGGTCAATCTCTCCTTCGTGGGCGGCGACGTGGTCGACGAGAAGGCCGCGCGCTTCCTCGGCCATTCGGCGCGGACCCGCTGCATCCCCGAAGGCGTCCGTCGGTTCGCGACCTGGTTCCCGCTCCTCATCCCCTTCTACATCCCGCGCGGTGCGGAATGGGACCGGGTCTGGACCGGGGCGGAACAGGTCCGGGCCGCGGCCGGGCCGCTCTTACCGGCGGTCGGCACCGCGCTCGTGGGCTACGCGTTCGCGGCCGGTCTCTGCTGCCTGATCCTCGCGATCCTCTACAACGAGATCGCGCGCGCCCGCCGGGTCCGGCACCCGCGGCCGCGCAGCCAACCGGGTGTGGGCTGGGCGCCCGATCGCCCCTGGCTCCTCTCGAACGGCCGCTACACGGTCGAGCTCGCGAGCGACGGCCGCGGCTTCTCGCGCGTGCTGAGCGAACTCCACCGCGAGTACGAGCTCGATCTGAGCCGCCGGCCGGACGATCCGCTCCGCCGCCGCGGCAAGCTCTTCTGGCTGATCGACGCGGAGAGCCCGGACAGGCCGCCGATCGGGCTGCAAGCGCTGCCCGGCACGGCCGACCCCGGCTTCCCGGCGATCGTCCGGCCGCGCCCCTGGCAGGCGCGGCTGCGACGGGTCGCCGACGGCCTGCGCTTGGAGGCGACCCTGTCGGTCGCCGAGCGCGATCCGGTCGAACTCTGGGATCTCGTGATCGAGAACCTCGCGGAGCGGCCGCGGCGGCTGTTGTTGACGAGCTACCAGGAGATCGCGCTCGCCCCGCGGGACCTCTACGAGCGCGCCCCGGCCTATGCGGCGTTGCACGTCGCAACCTGGTTCGCGCCGTCGCTGGGCGCGATCCTGGCACGCAACCGGTTGCTGCCCGACGGTGCCCGGCGGGCCGAGGACGAGCGCCCCTCGCCCGAGTTCGCCTTCCACGCCGTCGACAAGGGTGTGGACGGCGCCGTGCGGCTCGTGGGTTACGAGGACAGCCGCGCCCGTTTCCTCGGCACCGGTGGCATCGCGCGCCCGGCCGGCCTGTGGCCCGGGGCCGCCCGACCGGTCGAGGACGCCGGTCTTCTCTACACCTTCGATCCCGCCGCGAGCCTCACCCTCCTGGTCGAGCTGCCGGCGCGCGGCAAGGTGCAGGTGCGCTTCGTCGACGGCTATGCGCGCAACCGCGCCCGCGCGATCCGCTCCATCCTTCGCCATACCGGTCGCCCGTTGCCCGAGGGTCCCCGCCTCGAGGCCGAGCTCACCGCGACCCGTACGCTCCTCGACCCGCCCTTGCCGGCAGAGCCACCGATCCTGTTCGATCGGCACCGCCCGCGGGTGCGAGCACCGGGGACCCTGCCGCGGCCCTGGCATCATCTCTTGGCGAGTCCGCTCGGGCACGGTGCCGTCGTCGGCTCGGACGGCGAGATCTTCGCCTTCGGTGGCAACGCCCAACAGAACGCGTGGAACCGCTTCCAGATCGACGGCGTGCCGGTCGACTGGCCGAGCCGTGCCATCTACGTGATCGACCGCGACAGCGGTGCGTGCGAAACCGCGAGCTTCGCTCCGGCGCGCAGACCCGATGCTCGCTACGAGGTGATCTTCGAGCCGGGCACGGCGCGCTTCCGCAAAACGCCGCGCGACCCGGAGGCGGGCGGGCTCGAGCTCGACCTGCTCGTCGGGGTCGCCGAGGACGCGCCGGTTCAGCTCGATCTGTTGACCGTCCGCAACCGTGGGCCTCGGCCGCGTCGCTTGCGGATCGTGCCGGCCCTGCACGCGGCCTTGGCCGAGCTGCCGCGCGACAGCCGCGGCCATCTCGAGAGCCGCGTCGAGGAGACGGGCCCCTTCGCCGTCTATCTGCAGCACCGCCGCAACGATTTCCGCAAAGGCTGGCTGTTCGTCGCCACGAGCCTCCAGGTCGATGCCTACGAGACCTTGCGCGCGCGGTTCGTGGGCACGCCCGAACACTGGGCCGAGCGGCCGATCTTCCTCGCCGAGGGTCTGCCCGATCCGCGCTGCCGCGACGACGGCGAGCGTCTGGTGGCGTTCGCGGGCGACGTCGATCTCGCCCCCGGTGCGGAAGCCACGATCGTCTTCCTCGTGGGCCAAGCGAGCCGGTTGCCCGAGGCGCGCGCGCTCGCCCGCCGGTTCCGCGAGCCGGCGGTCGCACGCGGCGCACTCGACGGGGTCGCGCAGCGCTGGAGCGAGCGCCTGTCGGTGCTGCGGATCGAGACCGACGATCCGGCGTTCGACCGACTGGTCAACGACTGGCTGCCGTACCAGGTGCTGACCGCACGGCTCTGGGGGCGATGCGGCCCGCAACAGCGCGGCGGTGCCTTCGGCTTCCGCGATCAGCTCCAGGACGTGCTTCCGCTCCTGATCCTCGACCCCGAGCTCGCGCGCGGCCAGATCCTGTTCCACGCCGCGCAGCAGTTCCTCGAGGGCGACGTCGTTCAGTGGTGGCATCCGTCCTGGGAAGGCAAGACCGGCCTCGCGGCGCGCAACCGGGTCGCCGACCCGCAGCTCTGGTTGCCCTACGTGGTCGCCCGCTACGTGGCCGCGACCGGCGAGCTCGCGATCCTCGACGAGCCGGTTCCCTTCCTCGAAGGCAAACCGATCCCGCCGGGGGCAGAAGGGATCGTCTTCGCTCCGCGCCCGTCGCGCGAGGTCGAGAGCCTGTTCGAGCACTGCCGGCGGGCGATCGATTTCACCCTCGATCGGTTGGGGCCGCACGGTCTGCCGCTGATCGGCAGCGGCGACTGGAACGACGGGCTCGATCGTCTCGGGCGTAAAGGAAAGGGCGAGAGCGTCTGGCTCGGTTTCTTCTTGCTCGACATCCTGCGCGACGCGAGCGAGCTGGCCGCCCGGCGCGGCGAGGCCGAACTCGCCCGACGCTGGCGCGTCGCGGCCGAACGGCTGCTGGCGGCGTTGCGGACGACCGCGCGCGGCGATCGTTATCTTCGCGCGATCGACGATCGCGGCCGCGAGCTCTTGCTGACCGATGCCCTCTCGGCCGCGTGGCCGATCCTGGCCGGTGCGGTCGAGCTCGAGGAAGGCGTTCGTCTCGTCGAGTCGGCCCTCGCGATCCTCGCCCGGGACGGCATGGTGCTGTTGCTGCACCCGCCCTTCGACGAGCGCAGCGAGCCCTATCCCGGCCGGATCGCCGCCTATCCGCCCGGCGTGCGCGAGAACGGCGGCCAGTACAGTCACGGCGTCTCCTGGTTGGTCGACGCGCTTCTGCGCTTGGCCGATCGTGCCCGCGAGCAGGGTCGCGAGGACGAGGCCCTCCGCCTCGAGGCGCGCGCCGTCGAGGTCTGGTACAAGATCTCGCCTCTGGGCGAGATGTCGGCCGAAAAGCTCGCCCGCTACGGTCTCCCGCCGCATCAGCAGCCGGCCGATGTGAGCTTCGGCCCGGGATACGAGGAGCGCGGCGGCTGGGCCTGGTACACGGGTTCGGCGGCCCGCATGCTGAGCGCCGCCTACGGCCTGCTCGGTCTCGAGCTGCGCCACGGGGCGCTTCGGATCAGCCGCGATCCCGGCTCGCGGAGGGGTGCCCTGCGCTTGCGCCGGCTCTCCTATCGCGGCCGAGCTCTGGTCGAGAACGGCCGCCTGCGCGAAGGGACCGCCCGCCTCGAGACCGCTGCGGGTCGCGTGGTGCAGCGGGCTCTTTCCCACGAAGCCGGCGATCTCTAGGATCCGCTCGTCTCGGTTCAGCTCCGGAGCCGCCGTCGCATGACCGCCCCGACCCCCCTCATGGCCGGGAAGAGAGGCCTCGTCATGGGGATCGCCAACGACCGCTCGCTCGCTTGGGGGATCGCCCGGGCGTTGCGGCGGCATGGCGCGGAGCTCGCCGTGACCTATCAGGGCGAGCCGCTCTTCAAGCGGGTCAAGCCCTTGGCCGACGAGCTCGGCTCGCAGCTCGTGTTGCCGGCCGACGTGACCGACGCCGCGAGCCTCGATGCGCTGTTCGGCGAGATCGCGGCACGCTGGGGCGGGCTCGACTTCCTGATCCACGCGATCGCCTGGTCGGACAAGGACCAGCTCAAGGGCCGTTACATCGATACCACGCTCGACAACTTCCAGAAGACGCTCACGATCTCTTGTTGGTCGTTCACCGACCTCGCCCGACGCGCCGAACCGCTCCTCGGCACGGGCTCGAGCCTGCTGACCCTCACCTATATCGGTGCGGAGCGGGTGACGCCGCACTACAACGTCATGGGTGTGGCCAAGGCCGCGCTCGAAGCGTCGGTCCGCTATCTCGCGGCCGATCTCGGCCCCAAGGGCATCCGGGTCAACGCGATCTCCGCCGGACCGGTCCGCACGCTCGCCGCATCCGGTATCGGCGACTTCCGCTACATCCTCAAATGGAACGAGTACAACGCGCCCCTCAAGCGCAACGTGACGATCGACGATGTCGGCGGCGCCGGTCTCTTCCTCCTCTCCGATCTCGGCGCCGGTGTCACCGGCGAGGTCGTGCACGTCGATTGCGGCTATCACGTGGTCGGGATGAAAGCCGTCGACGCCCCCGACATCGCCACGGTCTAGGCCCCGCTCTTGCAGGCCCCGGGCGGCCGTGCGATCGAGCGATCATCCGACCGGAAACCGGACCATGAGCACCGAGCCGACCGGCCACCCGACCGACCATCTGGTGCCGGGCGACGAGCCCCTCGACGCCGAAGACGATCGCATCTGGGGACTCTGCCTGGAACGCGAGTCCACCGGCGTGCCGACGGAAGTCTGGCCCTTGCAGCGTCGCCGCGTGGACCGGGTCCCTCGCCTGGAGGTCTCCCTCGAGCAGGACCCGACCGTGGTGCGCTATCCGATGCGTTTGTGCGCGCTCTCCATCTGGCCCACCGTCGAGGTCGTCTCCGGTAACGCTCCTTCGCTCGAGGACATGATTTTTTTGAAGGCCTGGATCGAGCGCGACCGAGAAGCGCTCCTGGACTTTTGGGAGAAGCGGATCCTGCCGCGCGAGCTCGTCGATCGCCTCGTGACAATCTGATGGCAGGATCCTCCTTCGGGACCCTCTTCCGCTTCACGACCTGGGGCGAGAGCCACGGGCCGGCGATCGGCGTCGTGGTCGACGGCGTCCCCTCGCTGTTGCCTCTCTGCGAAGAGGACATCCAATATTGGCTCGACCGCAGACGGCCGGGACAGTCCAAGTTCACCACCCAGCGCCAAGAGCCCGATCGGGTCGAGATCCTCTCGGGCGTGCTCGACGGCCGGACGACGGGAACGCCGATCAGCCTTTTGATCCGCAATGTCGATCAACGTTCGAAAGACTATGGCGAGCTCGCCCACACCTATCGGCCGGGTCACGCCGACATCACCTACGATCTCAAATACGGGATCCGCGACCATCGGGGCGGCGGCCGCGCCTCGGCGCGCGAGACCGCCTGTCGGGTGGCGGCCGGTGCGATCGCGCGCAAGATCCTGGGGCCGGCGATCACGATCCGGGGCTACATGGTGCAGATGGGTGCCGATCGGATCGACCGCGACCGCTTCGACCCCGAGGCGATCGAGCGCAACCCCTTCTGGTGTCCGGATGCGGCGGCCGCGGCGCGCTGGGAAGAGCAGCTCTTGGCCGTGCGCCGGGCCGGATCCTCGATCGGGGCCGTCATCGAGGTCGTGGCCACGGGCGTCCCCGCGGGGCTCGGCGAGCCGGTCTACGACAAGCTCGATGCCGACATCGCCAAAGCGATGATGAGCATCAACGCCGTCAAAGGTGTCGAGATCGGCGCGGGCTTCGCCGCCGCGGCCCTGCGCGGCGAAGAGAACGCCGACGAGATCCGGGCGGGCCTGGCCGGTCCGCGCTTTCTCTCCAACCACGCGGGCGGCATTCTGGGCGGCATTTCGACCGGGCAGGACATCGTGGTGCGGTTCGCAGTCAAGCCGACGTCCTCGATCCTGATCCCGCGGAAAACCATCACCAGAGAAGGCCGCGAGACGGAGATCGTGACGCGCGGCCGGCACGATCCCTGCGTCGGCATCCGTGCCGTGCCGGTGGGCGAAGCGATGCTCGCTTGCGTGCTCGCCGACCATCTGCTGCGCCATCGCGGCGTCTACGAACAGCGGTGAGCGGTCCCGGGCCCGGCGTGCTTGGCAGCCGGTCCGGATCTGCTAGGAGCCCGCGGGCGAACCGCTCGCGCGAGTGCCCCCGAGCATGACGCCGCCCGCCCCCTCTCTTCGCTCCGAGCTCGCCCCTCCCGCGCGCCGACCCTTTCGCGTCAAGGTCTGCGGCGTGCGCGAGGACGCGGCGATCCGGCGTGCCGCGGAGCTGGGCGCGAGCTTTTTGGGCTTCGTCCTCTACCCGCCCTCGCCCCGCTTCGTCCGACCCGAGCGTCTGGGCGAACTCCTGGAAGCGGTCCCGCCCGGGGTGCGCACGGTCGGTGTCACGGTCGACCCGACCGATGCCTTTCTCGAGCACGTCTTGGCGCACGCCCCGCTCGACATCCTCCAGCTCCACGGCAACGAGACACCCGAGCGGGTGCGGGCGATCGCGCTCGCGACCGGGTGTCGGGTGATGAAGGCGATCCGGGTCGGCGAGGCGCGCGATCTCGAGGGGATCGAGGCCTTTTTCGAGGTCGCCGACATGCTGCTCTTCGATGCCCGCCCGCCGCGCGACGCCGCCTGGCCGGGTGGGCACGGGTTGCCGTTCGACTGGCGGCTGCTCGAAGGGCTCGCGCTGCCGCTGCCCTGGGCCTTGGCGGGCGGGCTCGACGCCGGCAATCTCGCCGCCGCCGTGGCCCTGCTGGCGCCGCCGATCGTCGACGTGTCGAGCCGCATCGAGCGCGCACCCGGCATCAAGGATCTCGACAAGCTCGAAGCGTTCATGGCCGAAGCGCGCCGCCTCGGTGCCCTCGGCCCGGAGGAAGCCCAGGCATGCTAGCCAACAGCCTCAGGACCGGCCCCGACGAGCGCGGCCGCTTCGGCCTCTATGGCGGGCGGTTCGTCGCCGAGACCTTGATGCCCTGCATCCTGGAGCTCGAGGCCGCGTACGAGGAGGCCAAACGCGACCCGGCGTTCCAGGCCGAGTTCGATTCCTTCCTCGCCGATTACGTGGGCCGACCCTCGCCACTCTATTTCGCCGAGCGGCTCACGGCCGAGCTCGGCGGCGCCAAGATCTACTTGAAGCGCGACGAGCTCAACCACACCGGTGCCCACAAGATCAACAATTGCATCGGTCAGATCCTGCTCGCCCGCCGCATGGGCAAGAAGCGGATCATCGCCGAGACCGGCGCCGGGCAACACGGGGTGGCGACGGCGACCGTGTGCGCCCGCTTCGGCCTCGACTGCGTGATCTACATGGGCGAGCGCGACATCGAGCGTCAGCAGCCCAACGTCTTCCGCATGCGCCTTCTGGGTGCCGAGGTTCGGCCGGTGCGCTCGGGCTCGCGCACGCTCAAAGATGCGATGAACGAGGCGCTGCGCGACTGGGTCACCAACGTCGAGACCACCTTCTACCTGATCGGCTCGGTAGCGGGGCCGCATCCCTACCCCGCCATGGTGCGCGACTTCCAATCCGTGATCGGGCGCGAGGCCAAGGCCCAGATGCTCGAGAAGGAAGGCCGCTTGCCGGACGTGCTGGTGGCGGCGGTGGGCGGCGGCTCGAACGCGATGGGCCTGTTCCACCCGTTCCTAGACGACGGCTCCGTCCGGCTGATCGCGGTCGAGGCCGCGGGCGAGGGCCTCGATACCGGTTTGCACGCCGCGGCGATGCTGCGCGGGCGGCCGGGCATCCTGCACGGTTCGCGCTCCTACCTTCTGCAGGACGAGGACGGCCAGGTGATCGAGCCGCATTCGATCTCGGCCGGCCTCGACTATCCGGGGATCGGTCCCGAACATTCCTGGCTCAAGGACATCGGCCGGCTCGAGGTCACGGCCGCCACCGACCGCGAAGCCCTCGACGCCTTTCGCCTCTTGGCACGGCTCGAGGGGATCCTGCCCGCGCTCGAGCCGGCGCACGCGCTCGCCGCCACCGCTAAGCTCGCGCCCGGGCTGAGCAAGGACACGCTCCTCGTCGTCAATCTCTGCGGCCGGGGCGACAAGGACATCTACACGGTCGCCCGGCATCTCGGAGTCGAGCTTTGACGACGCGCATCGAACAGCGGTTCGCGGCCCTCCGCGCCGAGGGCCGGGCCGGCCTCGTCACCTTCCTCGTAGCGGGCGATCCCGACATCCCGACCTTCGAGCGCCTGCTCGACGGCTTGCCGGCGGCGGGGGCCGATCTGATCGAGATCGGGATGCCGTTCAGCGATCCCATGGCCGACGGCCCGGTGATCCAGGCGGGCAATCTGCGCGCGCTCGCGCACGGTGTCACCCTCGCGCGCACGCTCGAGATCGTCCGCCGCTTCCGCGGCCGGGACCAGACGACCCCGCTCGTCTTGATGGGCTATTACAACCCGATCTGGGCCTATGGCCGGCTGCGTTTTCTCGACGAGGCGGTGAGCGCCGGGGTCGACGGGCTGATCGTCGTCGACCTGCCGCCCGAGGAGGACGAGGAGCTGTGCTTGCCGGCGCTCGAGCGGGGCCTCGACTTCGTCCGCCTCGCGACACCCACGACCGACGCGCGCCGGCTGCCGACCGTGCTCCGCAACGTCCGCGGCTTTCTCTATTACGTCTCGCTCACCGGGATCACGGGTGTGAAGGAAGCGGCGGCCGAGCAGGTCGCCCCGCAGCTCGACCGCATCCGAAAGCACACCGATCTGCCGATCGCCGTCGGCTTCGGCATCAAGACACCCGAGCAAGCAGCCGCGATCGCGCGCATCGCCGATGCGGCGGTGGTCGGATCGGCGCTCGTGGCCGAGGTCGCAGCCCATCTCGATTCGGAAGGCAAGCCGCGCGGCGGTCTCGTGGCCGCGGTGCACGACAAAGTCCGTGCGCTCGCGCATGCGGTGCGCGAGGCGCGCCGATGAACTGGCTCACCTCCTATGTTCGGCCGAAGATCCGGGCGCTCGTCGAGCGCGGCACGAGCAAGCCCGAGGTGCCCGAGAACCTCTGGCACCAGTGCCCCTCCTGCGAACGGATGATCTTTCATCGCGATCTCGAGGCGAACCAACGGGTCTGCCCGCATTGCGCCCACCACATGCGGGTCGGCCCCGACTTCCGCTTCAAGACGCTTCTGGACGAGGGCAGCTGGCAGAAGCTCGAGCCGCCCAAGGTCCCGCTCGACCCGCTGCGCTTTCGCGACAACAAGCGCTACACCGACCGCCTCAAGGAAGCGCAGGCCAAGACCAAGGCGCAGGATGCGCTCGAGGCGGCCGAGGGGACGATCGACGGCCTGCCGGTCGTGCTCGCCGTCATGAACTTCGAGTTCATGGGTGGTTCCATGGGCACCGCGGTCGGCGAGGCGTTCGTCGCCGCCGCCGAGCGCGCGATCGAGCGGCGCGCCGCCTTCCTCGTCGTGACCTCCTCCGGCGGCGCGCGGATGCAGGAGGGTGCCCTCTCCTTGATGCAGATGGCGCGGACCACGATCGCGGTCGAGCGGGTCAAGGAGGCGGGCCTGCCCTACATCGTCGTGCTCACCGACCCGACGACCGGGGGTGTCACCGCCTCCTTCGCCATGCTCGGCGACATCCACATCGCCGAGCCCGGGGCGGTGATCGGCTTCGCCGGTGCTCGGGTGATCGAGCAGACGATCCGCGAGAAGCTGCCGCCCGGCTTCCAGAAGGCCGAGTATCTCTTGGCGCACGGCATGGTCGACATGGTCGTGAGCCGCTTCGAGCTGCGCCGCACGCTCGCCCGGATCCTCGATCTCCTGCTCCGGCCCGTGCCGCTGCCGGCGCCGGCCGAGCGGGTCGTCGAGCCGGCTGCGGCGGAGAGCGCAGCGAGCGAGGCGGTGGTCCATGCCGAGCCCGGCTGAGCCGATCCTCGGGCGGCTCGCCGCCCTCCACCCCAAGCGGATCGACCTCTCGCTGGACCGGATCGAGCGGCTCCTCGACCGACTCGACCGCCCGGACCGCCGCCTGCCGCCCGTGGTGCACGTCGCCGGCACCAACGGCAAAGGCAGCACGCTCGCCTTCCTCGACGCCATGCTGCAGGCGGCCGGGCGCCGCACCCTGCGCTACATCTCGCCGCATCTCGTCCGCTTCAACGAGCGCATCTTGATCCAGGGCGAGCCGGTCGACGACGAGCGCCTCGCGGCAGCACTCGAAGCGTGCGAACGCGCCAATGGCGACGCACCGATCACCTTCTTCGAGATCACCACGGCTGCGGCCTTTTTGATCTTCGCCGCGACGGCTGCGGATGTGCTGCTGCTCGAGACCGGCATGGGCGGACGGCTCGACGCCACCAACGTGGTAGCACGCCCGCTTCTGACCCTGATCACGCCGATCTCGATGGACCACGAGGCCTTCTTGGGCTCGACGCTCGCGGCGATCGCGGGCGAGAAGGCAGGCATCTTCAAGCCCGGTGTGCCGGCGCTGCTCGGGCCGCAGGAGCCGGAGGCACTCGCCGTCCTCGAGGCGCGGGCGCGGGCGCTCGGCTGCCCGCTCCTCGTCCACGGCCGCGATTGGTGGGCGCGGGCAGAGGCCGAGCGGCTCCTTCTCGCGGACGGCAGCGAGCGGTTCGAGCTGCCGCTGCCGGCACTACCGGGTGTGCATCAGCTCGACAATGCCGGGCTCGCCGTCGTCGCGGCCCGCCGTCTCGGTCCGCTCGCCCCGCCAGCGGCCGCGATCGCCGAGGGCCTTCGCCGTGCCCGCTGGCCGGCGCGGCTGCAGCGGCTGCGGCGCGGGCCGATGATCGACGCGCTCGGGCCCGACTTCGAGCTGTGGCTCGACGGCGGCCACAACCCCGGCGCCGGTGCGGTGCTGGCGGCGAGCCTGCCCGCGCTCGCCCGCGGCCGGCCGGTGCACCTCGTGCTCGGCATGCTCGCGAGCAAGGATCTCGCGGCCTTCCTCCGCCCTTTGGCACCTCTCGTTGCGAGCGTGCGCACGGTCGCGGTGCCGGAGGAGCCGG
This sequence comes from Geminicoccaceae bacterium, assembly GCA_025054575.1. Taxonomy (GTDB): domain Bacteria; phylum Pseudomonadota; class Alphaproteobacteria; order Geminicoccales; family Geminicoccaceae; genus JANXAZ01. The sequence goes on from JANWZN010000033.1 coordinate 23,006, forward strand.
CCGCGCGCGACGCGGGCGAGGAGGCGGCGATCGCGCGGGCCCTGGGCCTGCGCGCGGAGCCCGCTGCCTCGCCGCTCGCAGCGGCACGCCGCATCGCGCTCAGCGAGCGCGGGCCCGGCTTCGTGTTGATCTGCGGCTCGCTCTATCTCGCCGGCCACGTGCTGCGGGACCACGACTGAGCCCGTGCCGTCGCAGCGTTAAGAGGATTTTTACCGGACGGGGTCGATGATGACGCGGCGGCGGAGCGCGGTAGCGCGGCTGTGGGCCCGTGGAGGGACGGTGGCGAGGCGTTCGACCCGTTCGACCGGGAAGGCAAGGCCGCTCGCCTCAGTCCTCGCAGTCGAGGCCGAAGGCGGCCAGGCCTTCGAGCAGATAATCGCTCAGGAGCGGCATGCCCAAGAGATACTCGGCGGTCCGATCGTTGTGCGCGCGGCGCGCCTCGGCGACCGCTTCCGGCCATTCCTCGGCCGAGAAGCTGCCGCGCCCGACCCAAGCGAGGGCCACGAGCTCGACCTGCTCGTCCTCGTTGAGCCCGTTGATGAAGGTCGTGAGCTCCTCTTCGACCGGGTCGTCCGGCAGGTCCTCGAGGATCTCGCGCATGTCTTCGTCGACCGGGTTCGAGCCCGGATCCTCCTCGACCGGTGCGGTCTTGGCGTCGAACTCGCGGGCCTTGAGGATGATCCAGCAGACCTTGTCGCGGTCGATCGTCGGCATCGTCGCTTCCCCCGTCGTCCTTTTCGCCAATCTGCCACGCGCCGCATCGCCCGACCACCCTGCCCGAGGTCGCGGCCGGCCCTCGCGGCGCGTGGCAGACCACGCGCGGTGGGCTAGAGTGCCGCGGCAGCTCGACCCGAGGTAGGAGCGGCGATGTCCAACCCGCAACGTTTTCTCTATCGCTCGATCGCCTTCCTGGTGATCGCGCTCTTGGTCGCGGCCGTGCTGTTCCCCGTCATCTGGCGGGCGTTCCTGTTCAATCCTTGGCTCAACGGCCTGATCCTCGCGGTCCTGATCACCGGGATCGTGTACAATCTGCGCCGCATCCTCGGCCTCAAGCCGGCCCTCGAGTGGATCGAGGCGCATCGCATGGGCGCCCCGCTCGGGCGGCTCGACCCCCCGCAGCTGCTGGCACCGATCCTGGCCGTGATCGGCGAGCGCGATCGGCGCGGGCGGGCGCAGATCTCGCCCACCACGGCCCGGCACCTGTTGGACAGCACCGCCTCGCGCCTCGACGAGAGCCGCGAGATCGCCCGCTACCAGACGAGCCTCCTGATCTTTTTGGGCCTGCTCGGCACCTTCTGGGGGCTGATCGAGGCGATCGGCGCGATCGGCAACGTGATCTCGGGTCTGAGTATCGGCGGCGGCGATTTCGCCGCGCTCTTCACCGAGCTCAAGGAGGGCTTGCGCAAGCCGATCGGCGGCATGGGGACAGCCTTCGGCGCCTCCCTGTTCGGGCTCGCCGGGTCGCTCGTGGTGGGCTTTCTCGATCTCCAGGCGAGCCAGGCACAGAACGGCTTCACCAACGAGCTCGAGGAGTGGCTCACCGGCATGACCCGGCACGGCGTCGGCGAGAGCCTGCCGGCCGAGCTCGCCGGCGGGCCGCCGCTTCCGGCCTATGTCGGGGCGCTGTTGCAGCAGACCGCCGAGAGCCTCGATCGTCTGCAAGGGCTCATGGCCCGCAGCGAGGACGGCCGCGCCCAGTTGAACGCCCTTCTCCACCAGCTGGCCGATCGCCTGGCCGGCCTCGGCCAGAGCGTGCAGCGCGAGCAGGAGCTGCTCGCCCGATTGGCCGAAGCGCAGCAGGCGCTCGCCCGCGACCTGGCGCGGCCGGCCGCCGGCGAGCTCCACGACGAGGCGACCCGGAACCACATCCGCAATCTCGATCTCCAGCTGGGCCGGCTCGTCGAGGAGATCGGCCGTGGCCGCAGCGAGCTCGTGCGCGAGCTCCGGCACGAGCTGCGGATCGTCGCCAAGACGGTGGCCGCGGCTGCGGGCGAGCCCGCGCTCGCCAAGGAGTGAGCAATGGCCCGCGCGCGCCGGGAGCTGCGCCACCAGGCCGAGATCTGGCCGGGCTTCGTCGACGCGCTGTCGACGCTGCTGCTGGCCATCATCTTCTTGCTGGTCGTGTTCGTGCTCGGCCAGTTCTTCTTGAGCCAGATGCTGGAGGGCCGCGACGAGACGGTCGAGCGGCTCGAGGCCCGGCTCAAAGCGATCGGCCAACAGCTCGAGGAGGAGCGATCGGCCGCACAGCGGCTGCGCGGCAGCTTGGCCGAGCTCGGCCAACGGCTGCAGACGAGCGAGGCGGAGCGTCGCGAGGCCGAGGATCGCTTGGCCCGGGCCGAATCCGACCGCAGCGAGCTCGACGCCCGGCTGCGTCGGCTCGCGATCGACCGCGCCGCCCTCGAGCGGCTCTTGGAAGAAGGCCGGCTCGCCCGGGAAGAGAGCGAGCGGCGGGCCACGCTGTTGGCACGCGAGCTCGAGGAAGCCAAGCGCAGCTTCGCCGCCGATCGCGAAAAACTCGAGGTCCAGCTGGCCGAGCTCGTCGCGCTGCGGCGCGAGGTCGAAGCGCTCCGGGCGGCGCGCGAAGCACTCCTGGCCGAACGCCAGGAGGAAGCGGCCGGTCGCGGCCGTGCGGAGGAGGAGGTCCGTCGTCTGAGCGAACGGATCCAGAGCCTCTCGGTGCAGCTCGGGCTCTTGGAACAGGTGCTCGTCAACAAACAGGCCGAGATCGACCGGCAGGGGGCGCGGATCGCCGATCTCGGTCAGCGGCTCAACGCGGCCTTGGCGGCGCAGGTCGAGGAGCTCGCCCAGTACCGCTCCGATTTCTTCGGGCGCCTGCGCCGGGTCCTTGGTGATCGCGAGGACGTGCGGATCGTCGGCGACCGGTTCGTCTTCCAATCCGAGGTGCTGTTCGGCGTGGGCGAGGCCGAGCTCGGGCCCGGTGGTCAAGCGCAGCTCGCCCAGCTCGCGAGCACGCTGCGCCAGATCGCAGCCGAGATCCCGAAGGAGCTGCCCTGGGTCCTGCAGGTCGACGGGCACACCGACCGACGGCCGATCGCGACCGCGCGGTTCCCCTCGAACTGGGAGCTCTCGACGGCGCGCGCCCTCTCGGTGGTCCGCTTCCTGATGGCGCAAGGCATCCCGCCGGAGCGGCTGGCCGCGCGCGGCTTCGGCGAGTTCCAGCCGCTCGACCCGGCCGACAGCGAAGAGGCCTATCGTCGCAATCGCCGGATCGAGCTCAAATTGACGACCCGCTGAGCACACTGCGCGACCGGCCCGCGACCGAGGGTGAAGGGCGCGTTGCATTTCGAAGACGGCCGTGCACTCTCCGAGCGGCGGCGAACGAGCGGGACCCACGGGTCGGCCGATGACTCCCGTCGACGACAGCCCAGAGCGCGAACCGGTGCCGACCGTGCCCGGCAAGATCGTCTTCGACCGCATGGCGGCGACGCTGTTGCGCAGCGCCCGCGGGCAGCGGCGCTACGCGCTCGTTCTCGTCTTCGGCGGAACGGCCCTCGTGCTGGCCGGGCTCTGGGTCGGCACGTTCGTGCTCCTGGCGCCCGGTGCCGTCGCGATGGCCGTGGCGATCCTGCCCTGGCTGCGCGGCCGCGAGCTCTCCGATCGGGCGGAGGGCATGGTCGTGCTCGGCGAGGATTGGGCCGAGCCCGGCCCGAGCGACGTCGTCGCCCGGCGTCGCGCCGGTCTGATCGATCTCGTCGAACGCCTCTACGCACCCTCGGGGAGCCGCTGACTTCATGGCGCTCGATCCGCGCATCGCCGAGCTCGAGACCCATCTCGAGAGCTGGAACCGAAAACGCCGTCTGCGCACCGGTATGGCCACGCTCGTCCCGATCGGGGTCGCTGCCGGGCTCGGCTGGCTCGCCCAGGACCGGATCAGGGGAGTCGAGGGCGAGGTCGACAGTGTGCTCGATCGGCTCGCGATCACGGCTCCCGCCGGCGAGCGCGATCGAGCCGCTCGGCTCGCCG
>JANWZN010000340.1 GCA_025054575.1 Geminicoccaceae bacterium
GAGCGCCGAAAGGAGCGCGTACTGCGTCGCCGAAAAGCGCCGGTCGCAGAGCGCCATCAGCAGCGCGACGTAGGCCGCGGTGCCCATGCCGCCGGCGAGGTTCTCGAGCCCCACCACCGCGACCATGACCGCGTAGTCGCGGCCGGCGGCGGCGAGCCAGACGAAGCCGAGGTTGGTCACCGCCTGAAGCAGCCCGAAGGTGAGCAACGCGCGGTACAAGCCGAGCCCGGTCATCAGGGCCCCGCCGGCGAGCGCCCCGGCGATCGTCGCTGCAAGGCCGAGGCCCTTGTTCACGGCACCGACCTCGGTGAGGGAGAAGCCCGGCCCGCGAAGCAGGAACGCGGTGGTGAGGTTGCCGGCGAACGCATCGCCGAGTTTGTAGAGCACGACGAGCGCAAGGAGCGCCGCCGCCCCCGGGCGGGCGAAAAACTCGGCGAAGGGCTTCGCGACCGCTTCCTCGAGCGACTTCGGCGGCGCACCGGACGGTTCCGGCTCGACCGCGAACCAGGTGGCGATCATGCCGATCGCCATGAGCGCCGCCATCAGCCAGTAGGTCGCCGTCCAGCCGAGCCAGCGGTCGGCGAGGATGAGCGCGCCCGCGCCCGAAACGAGCATCGCGATCCGGTATCCGAACACGGAGGCCGCCGCGCCCGCGCCGCGCTCCTCGGGCCGAAGCGAGTCGGCGCGCAGCGCATCGAACACGATGTCCTGCGAAGCCGAAAGGAACGCCACCACGAGGGCGGTGGCGCCGAGCAGCCAAGCGGAATCGCGCGGCGAGAGCGTCCCCATGAACGCGATCGCCGCCGCGAGCGCGAGCT
>JANWZN010000341.1 GCA_025054575.1 Geminicoccaceae bacterium
AGCTGGGCTCGGGATCCCCTCTTCGGTGGCGCCTATGCGGAGATCCGGGCCGGTGGCTGCCGCGCCGCCGCGACCGGATCCGCCCGCCCCCACGGGCGGGTGCACTTCGCGGGCGAGCACAGCGAGTTCCTGGAGCTCGGGATGGAGGCGGCGCTCGCTTCCGGCGAGCGCGCGGCCGGCGAGATCCTCCGCCGCTGAGGGGGCTCAGTCCTCGCGCCGGCGGGGCGGCGGCAGCGTCGCCTCGCCCCGGTAGCGATGGGCCTCGAGCAGGGCGAGGGGGACCACGCCGAGCGCGTGGACGTGGGTCGCCTCGAGGATGACCGGGGGCGCGACCCCGGCCTCGCAGGCCTCGAGCCAGCGCGGAGCGCACAGGCACCAGCGATCGCCCGGCCGCAGGCCGGGAAAGTCGAGCTCGGGGCGCGGGGTGAGCAGGTCGTTGCCGCGTCGCCGGGTGAACTCCAGGAACTCCCGGGTCATCACCGCGCAGACCCAGTGCATGCCGCGGTCGGCGGGATCGCTGCGGCAGCAGCCGTCGCGGAACCAGCCGGTGCGGGGGCGCAGCCCGCAGGGAGCGAGCGGCCGGCCGAGCACGTTGAGCGCGGGCGCGTTCACGCGCCGTCGCGGGCGGCTCGTGCCGCCCCGCGTTGCGAGGGATCGCCGCAGTAGATGCCGTGCAGCGTCTCGATCAGCCGGAGCACGGGGCCTTCGCGCAGGCGATAGAAGATGAGCTGTCCGTCGCGACGGGTCGCCACCAACTGGTCGCGTCGGAGGATGGCCAGGTGCTGCGAGAGCGCCGACTGGCTGACCGGGATGC
>JANWZN010000342.1 GCA_025054575.1 Geminicoccaceae bacterium
TTTCTCGAATTCCTGAGCTGTGACGATCACGACGGTCCTTGTTAACTGAAGAGTGATTTTTCTACACGGCGACTTTCTGGTGCGCCAGCTCCTTCTCTTTATCCGCGACTAAGAGCCGTGTCTTGATGACCGTATCTGGGTTGAGCGAGATGCTGTCAATCCCGCACTCGACTAAGAACTCAGCGAACTCTGGGAAATCTGACGGCGCTTGTCCGCAGATCCCGATCTTGCGCCCCTTCCGATGCGCTACGGCAATGACGTGCTTGACGAGACGCTTCACGGCTGCGTTGCGCTCATCGTAAATATGTGCGACAAGCTCTGAGTCGCGATCCAACCCAAGAGTTAACTGAGTTAGATCGTTGCTCCCAATCGAAAAACCGTCGAAGATCTCAGCGAACTCTTCGGCCAAGATCACGTTGCTGGGGATCTCGCACATCACGTAGACTTCTAAGTCGTTCTCGCCCTGACGCAGCCCAAACTCCGCCATCGTCTCGATTACTCTCTTCCCTTCTTCTGGGGTGCGACAGAACGGGATCATCACTTTGATATTCGTTAGCCCCCACTCGTCGCGAGCTTTTTTCATGGCGCGACACTCCAACCCAAACGCGTCTTTGTATTTGGGATCGTAATAGCGGGACGCGCCGCGCCAGCCGATCATCGGGTTCGATTCGTTCGGCTCGTAGAGCGCACCACCGATCAAGCTCGCATACTCGTTGCTCTTAAAATCAGAGAGTCTGACGATCACATCGTTGGGCCAGAAGGCCGCGGCGATCTTGGCAACCCCCGACGCAAGCTTGTCTACAAAGAATTGC
>JANWZN010000343.1 GCA_025054575.1 Geminicoccaceae bacterium
CGATCGCCGATTTCGCGCTCCTCTACGAGCCCTGCGGGGGCGGCGGGCCCTGCCGCGACCCGGTCGGACCCGAGGCGCGCGGCCTCGAGCAGGTCGCCCATCTCGTGGCGACCCGGCCGCCGCGCCTGCTGACCGACGCGCATCGCGCCGAGCTCGAGCTCCGGCGCGCCGCGCTCGCCTCCGAGCGGCCGATCGCCCCGCCGAAGCTGCCCGAGGCGATCTCGACCGACCATCACGACCCCTATCTCCTCAACTACCGCAACGAGCCCCTGCCGCTGCGCATCGGCGAGCGGACCGGGCCGCGCTCCTGGCGGCAGAAAGCGGGGGTGGAGGGCGATCTCGCCGCGGTCTTCTCGAGCCGGGTGCACGGCCGCGATCCGGCCACCGAGATCCCGCTCTTCCAAGAAGGCGAGCGGGTGCAGATCCGGCTGATCCAGGGTGCCCAGGAGGTCCAGCACGTCTTCGCCGTGCAGGGCCTCTCCTGGCCGCGCGAGCCGAACGACCCGGCGAGCTTCCGGATCGCCGCCCAGGAGATCGGCATCTCCGAGCATTTCGAGCTCGACCTCGTGATGCCCGGGGTGCCGCCCGCGGTGCCGCCCGAGGTCAAGTGGGTCGATTTGCTCTACCAGGTCACCACCGTCGACGGCCTCTGGAACGGCGCCTGGGGCCTCTTGCGCGTCCATCGCGGCGATCCGACCGCGACCCCGGCCGAGGCGCCGGTCGCGAGCGTCGCCCCGGGGACGCCGCCGGCGCCCGACGAGAGCCTCGCCTTCAAGCTGTTCGGCCCCCCCGCCGGGGTGGCCGCACCGCCC
>JANWZN010000344.1:0-275 GCA_025054575.1 Geminicoccaceae bacterium
GGCTTGGCCGTGATCGCCGAGCACCCGGCCTGCTGCGGGCGTCGGCCGCAGCCCTCGGTGCTGGATGCGGAGGATGCTCGCGCCCTGCTCGCCGAGCTCGCGGGGGCTGGCGGCGAGGCGCTGGCGGCGGAGGTGGCGCGCCTGAAGCAGCGCGCCGTCCTGCCGGAGGAGGCGCTGGCGGCGGCCGCCTCGCCCGCGGGGCCTGGGGGGGCCCAGGAGCACCGGCGCGACGCCCAAAGGGGGCCGCCCCACCAACCCGGGGGTTTTGGTGGTAA
>JANWZN010000344.1:285-551 GCA_025054575.1 Geminicoccaceae bacterium
GACCATCGGCTGCGCCAGCTCAACGCGGTGGATTTCGAGGATCTGATCCTGCTGCCGCTCGCCGCCTGCCGGCGCGATCCGGCCTTCCGCCAGAGGCTCGCTCGCCGCTTCGATCACGTCCTGGTCGACGAGTACCAGGACACCAACATCGCGCAGTACCTGCTGTTCCGCGAGCTGGTGGGCGACGGCACGCCCTTCACCGTGGTCGGCGACGACGACCAGTCGATCTACGCCTGGCGCGGGGCCCATCCCGAGACTCTCCGGCA
>JANWZN010000344.1:561-810 GCA_025054575.1 Geminicoccaceae bacterium
CCGCCCTCGAGGTGGTCCGGCTCGAGCGCAACTACCGCTCGACCGGCGCGATCCTCGAGGCTGCCAACGCGCTGATCGCCCACAACGGCCACTTGTTCGAGAAGCGGCTGCGCAGCGAGGCCGGCCCGGGCGAACCGCCCGCCCTGTGGAGCTGCGGCGATCCGGAGGAGGAGGCGGAGCGGGTCGCGCTCGACATCGCCCGCCTGGTCGCGTTGGAGGGCCGCCGACCGCAGGACTTTGCGGTGCTCT
>JANWZN010000345.1 GCA_025054575.1 Geminicoccaceae bacterium
CGGAGGCGCTCCTTGTCCTCTGGGTCGCCGCCTCCGGCCGAAGCCTCGTCTCCGGCACCGCCTGGCAGGCGATGCTCGATCATTGGCTGCTTCGCGGGCCGCCGGTGCCGCTTGCGGGGCGGATCCTCACGGGGGCGGCCTTCGCGCTCGCCGCCTGGCGCGCCTGGCCCGATGCGCGGCCGGTGGACGTGGCAAGCGCCGCCGCGATCCTCCTCTTCTACATCGGCTGCACCTTCGCGGCGTCGCCCGCCACCGCCGCGATCTTCGTCTCCGCCGCAGGCGCCGCGATCGTCGTCGGGGTGCTTCAGGAATCGCACCGGCTCGTCTTCCGCGATGCGCTCACCGGCCTGCCCAACCGCCGGGCGCTGGAAGAGGACCTGCGCGCGCTCGGCCCCGCGTACACGATCGCGATGGTGGACGTGGACCACTTCAAGAAATTCAACGACACCCACGGCCACGACATCGGCGATCAGGTGTTGCGGCTGGTCGGCACCCGCCTTGCGGGAATCGGCGGCGGCGGGCGCGCGTATCGCTACGGCGGCGAAGAATTCGCGGTGGTTTTTTCCGGGCGGACGCTCGAGGAGGCGTTGCCGCATCTGGAAGCGATCCGCGCCGAAATCGAGCGCTACCGCATGGCGGTGCGGGGCGACGACCGGCCGAAGGACGAAAAGGAGGGAAGCCGCCTGCGCGGTGCGCGCGCACCCGAAAAAGTCCTCTCGGTCACCGTCTCGATCGGCGCGGCGGATGCAAGCGCAGGTCGATAGCCCGAGCGGGTGCTCAAGGCCGCAGACGAGGCGCTCTACCGCGCGA
>JANWZN010000346.1 GCA_025054575.1 Geminicoccaceae bacterium
GGCGCAGGCGGGCATGAAACGTCGCGATCAGCAGGTCTTCCAGCCGCCGGCGCACCTGTTTGATCTGCGTCACGCCGGCGGGCGGGGTGAGCGCCGGTTCGCAGTGGCGAGCCAACGCCAGCAGCGCCCCGGCAAAGCCGCGATCGAGAGCGCGGGCAGCGAAGGGTGTGACACTGCCGGCTTCGACGGCGCGGTAGAAGGTTTCGTGGTAGTGGCGAAACCGTTCGTAGTGCGAGCGGTCGCGCGGTTTGTGGATGTTGAGCAGCGTCACGACTAACCCCGGACGCCGGTCGTCGCGGCCAACCCGGCTAGTGGCTTGGATGTATTCGGCGGTGAGCATGGGCTGGCCGATGACGACCATCAACCCCAGTCGCGGGATGTCGAGACCGACCGAGATCATGTTGGTGGCTAAGGCGCAATCAACTCGCCCGTTGGGGTCGGCGAAGGGTAAGCTGAGCCGCCGGCGCGCTTCGGCGACTTGGCCGGTGCTGACCCGCGAGGTGAGTTCGATCACTTCGCTGAAGCGTTCACGATTGGCGAAGAGACCTTCCGTTTCGCCCACCCGCTTCCGCTCGCCATACCCCTTGATCGTGCTCTGCACCTCTTCTTCCAAAATCCGCCGCGCGCCACCCAATTCGCGCAGGTTGTTGAAGTAGCCGAGCACGGTCATGTATGGATCGGCGGGGTTGGTGGGGTTGCGGTCGCCGCCGGCGGCGAGGTAGGCCCGCTGCGCAGCTCCCATCAGCGCCAGCCATGCGCGGCGCATCATGACCTTGGGGCTGCGCCCCTGCGCGGCGATGCCG
>JANWZN010000347.1 GCA_025054575.1 Geminicoccaceae bacterium
ATCCTCTGGATCGCCCTGCTCGCGAACGCGACGATGTTCTTCGTCGAGCTTGCGGCGAGCCTGCACTCGGGTTCCTCGGCGCTCGCGGCCGACGCCGTGGACTTCCTCGGCGACGCCGGAAATTACGGGGCGAGCCTTGCGGCGCTCGCGGCAGGCGGCGCCTGGGTGAGCCGCGTCGCGCTCGCCAAGGGCGTCGCGATGATCGCCTTTGGCGCCGGCGCGCTCGGCTACGCAGCGGCTCGCGCGCTCTCGGGCGCACCGCCCGAGCCGGTGACGATGGGCACGGTGGCGCTCGCCGCGCTCGGTGTCAACGTCGGCGTCGCTGCGCTTCTTTTCCGCTTCCGGGGCGGCGATGCGAACATGCGCTCGGTGTGGCTCTGCAGCCGCAACGACGCGATCGGCAACCTCGCGGTGATCGGCGCGGCCGCCGGCGTCTGGCAAACCGTTACGGTGTGGCCGGATGTCGCGGTCGCCGCGGTCCTCGCCGCGCTCGGCCTGTCCTCGGGCCTTTCGGTCGCACGGCACGCGCGCAAGGAGCTCGCGGCGCCGCCCGCGGCGCACGCGTGAAGCTTCGCGAGCTCTGAGTGTTCTGCAGCGACGGCAGCGTCCGCTCGCTGCCGGTGCAAGCGCAATCGGCTGAGCGTGCGCGATCCCGCACCTCGGTCGGACGGCGCGGGCTAGGATGGCGAGCACGATGGCGAACACCGCCTCTTCCTCGCAGAAGCCGCAGGCGGCATTGGCGGGCGAGATCGCTCGCCGCATCGCAGCCGTGCTCGCCGAGCGGCCGGAGGTGCTCGAAGCGT
>JANWZN010000348.1 GCA_025054575.1 Geminicoccaceae bacterium
GTGACCGGGCTCTCGCCTCAGGTCGTCACCGAAACGCTTTACGCGCTCGCGGTGCGCCCGCCCGAGGGGCGCGCAGCGTTCGTTCCGACCGAGATCCACCTCATCACCACTGCGACCGGCGCCGAGCACGCCCGGCTCAATCTTCTCTCCGAGCGCCCGGGCTGGTTTCACCAACTGCGGCGCGACTACGATTTGCCGGAGATCGCCTTCGGGCCGGAGCACCTGCATGTGCTCACCGCCGCCTCGGGGGCGGCGCTCGAGGACATTCGCGCACCGGAGGACAACGAGCGCGCGGCCGATTTCATCACCGACAAGGTGCGCGAACTCGCCGCCGATCCGTCGGCCGCGCTGCACGTCTCGATCGCGGGCGGTCGCAAGACGATGGGGTTCTACCTCGGCTATGCCCTTTCGCTCTACGGCCGCCCGCAGGACCGGCTCTCGCACGTGCTGGTCAGCCCGCCGTACGAATCGCACCCGCAGTTCTACTACCCGACGCCCTACGAGTACGTGTTTCACACGCTCGATACGCAGCACCGGCCGCTCGATGCGCGCAAGGCCGAGGTGACGCTCGCCTCGATCCCGTTCGTGCGGCTGCGCGAGGGGCTTCCGCCGCGGCTGTTGCGCGGCGCGGCGAGCCTGTCTCAGGTCGTCTCGAGCGCGAATCGCTCGCTCGAGCCGCCGCGGCTCGTGCTCGAGGTGCGCGCGCGCCGCGCGCTGGCCGACGGGCTCGACATTCCGCTCGGGCCGACCGAATTCGCGGTGCTGCTCTGGATCGCGGGCAGCGCGGCGCTCGAAGACGAA
>JANWZN010000349.1 GCA_025054575.1 Geminicoccaceae bacterium
ACCCGCAAGGGCGAGGGCGAGACGGTGCTGCACATCGTCGAGGCCGACGCGCCGCTGCCTGCGCCGGGCACGCGCGTGCGCGCCGAAATCGACTGGCCGCGGCGCTACCGCCTGATGCGCTTGCACACCGCGCTTCACCTGCTCGGCGCGGTGGTCGGCGCGCCGGTCACCGGCGGCCGGATCGCCGAGGACAAGGCGCATCTCGACTTCGACATCGAGATGGAGCGGCTGGCGAAGGACGCGATCGAGGAACGCCTGAACGCGCTCGTGCGGGCCGATCTCCCGACGCGCACGCGCTGGATTTCGGACGCGGAGCTCGACGCTCGCCCGGAACTCGTGCGCACGATGTCGGTCGCTCCGCCGCGCGGCGCCGCTCGGGTGCGGCTCCTCGAGATTCCGGGCGTGGACCTTCAGGCCTGCGGCGGCACGCACGTCGCGCGCACCGGCGAGATCGGGGCGGTCGCGGTCACCCGCATCCGCTCCGAAGGCCGGCGCAACCGACGCGTGACGATCGCGCTCTTCGACTGAGCGCGCGCGTCAGCGTCTCGCCGGCGCGGGCACCGTCCAGACGTACACCGTTCGGCCGTTCACCTCGAGCTTCTTGTCGGGCTTCCAGTCGCCCATGTCGAACTGGTGCGAGACGATGCGGGTGCCGGGCTTCAGTTCCTTCAGCAGCCGCGGCCGCAGCCGGAGGTTCAGCTCGGGCAGCAGGTAGAGCGTGATCACGGTCGCCTCGCGCCAGTTGGCGAGGAACAAGTCCTCGTTGCGGAACTCGACGAGGTGC
>JANWZN010000034.1 GCA_025054575.1 Geminicoccaceae bacterium
TGCAGCCGATCCTCGCCCGGCTGCCGCGGCGGCTCGAAGAGGTGGTGCTCGCGGGCGGTGAGGCGGCGCGCGAGCTGGTCGCGATCGGGTGCGACGGGATCACGAGCAATTGTGGGTTCCTGGCGCTGTTCCAACGCGAGCTGGCAGCAGCCGTGGGCGTGCCGGTCGCGACCTCTTCGCTCCTCCAGGCGAGCGCGATCCAAGCGCTCCTGCCGCCGGGCCGGAGGGTCGGGATCCTCACGGTATCCGCCGAGAGTCTCACGGCCGATCATCTGCGGGCGGCCGGCGTTCCGGACGGAACGCCGATCGTCGGCACCGAGCGGGGTCGCGAATTCAGCCGCGTGATCCTGGGCGATCTGCCGGACCTCGATCCGGAGGCGGCGGAGGCCGACCTCTTGGATGCCGCCGAACGGCTCGTTCGGACTTGTCCCGAGGTCGGCGCAATCTTGCTCGAATGCACGAACATGTGCCCCTATGCTCATGCGATCGCACGGCATGTCGGGCTGCCGGTGTTCGACATGGTCGGCTTCGTGCGGTGGTTCCACGAGGGGCTGCGGCCGCGCCGCTTCGCTCCGCCCGAAGAAACCGATGGCCGGGTTCGGCCGGCTTGACCGCCGGGGGCGATCGCCTAAGGGTTCCGGCTCGACCGTGTGTCCAACGGCTGCGGTTGTCTGCCCGCCGCGGCCGGTCACCGACGAGGACCAGCCGCCATGCCGCTCCCGACTCGCCGCGCTCTCCTCGCGCTGTCGATCGCCGGGCCGCTCGCGCTCGCGGTGGGCGGCGCGCGCGCCGACAGCGAGCAACAACGGTTGGTCGACCGCGCCCGGATCGTCGTCGACGAGTTCTTGGCCGATCCGAACTTCCAACGGATGCGGGTCTACGTTCAGAACGCCTATGCCGTGATCGTGGTCCCCGATCTGTTGAAAGGCGGCTTTTTTTTGGGGAGCAGAGTACGGTCAGGGCGTGCTGCTCGCCCGCGACGTGCGCAGCGGGGCGTGGAGCGATCCGGTTTTCCTCGATCTCTACGGCGGTTCGATCGGCTTGCAATTCGGCGGCAAGGCGTCGGACGTGGTGATCACGGTCATGAACCAGGGGGCGCTCGACAAGATCCTCGGCTCCAACTTCAAGATCGGCACCGATGCGAGCGTCGCAGCCGGACCGGTCGGTGCCGGGGTCGGTGCGGCCACCACGGTCCAGTTCGGCGAGGATCTCTACGTGTTCAGCCGCGGCAAGGGGCTCTATGGCGGGCTTTCGGTCGAAGGTACCGCGATCTTGATCAAGAGCGACTGGAACAACCGCTACTACGGCCAACCCGTGACGACGGCCGCGATCTTGAAGGAGCGCAGCGTCACCAACACCGGCAGCCAAGCGCTTCGCGAGTCGCTCGCCCGGTTCTGAGCGAGCCCGGCGCCGCGGCGCTCAGGCCGCGAGCTTGAGCGACTTCTTGCGCGCCGGCCGCGGCTCGGTGCGCGGCTGGCCCGGCAGCGGCCGCAGCTCCTCGCGGATCCAGGCCAACAGCCGGCGTTCCACGATCGTCGCGGCCGGGTCGGCCGGCCCGAGCGTGCGGTGATAGAGTTCCATGAACATCGCGATCGTGTCCTCGCCGCCCCACGGGCGTGCACCGGGTCGGCTCGCATGCGCGATCGCGGCTGCCACGAGATTGTCGCGGAACTGCTCGCCGACCCGGGCGGGGGCGCCGACCTCGTCGAGCAGCCGGGCGATGATGCGCAACGCCCGACCGGTCTCGAACGCGGCCTTGGCGTCGGTGAGGCCGGGCAGGCGGTGCATGGCGAGGACGAGAGCCTCGTTGGCGCCCCGGGCCCAGCCGGGCGCCGCCTCGGCGAGGCCCGGTCCGGCCCCCGGCGCGGTCGGCTCGCGCCCACCCAACCCGGCGCGGAAGGCACGCTGAGGGTCCGCCCTGGTCTCGCTCATGCCTCGCCTCGATCGCTGTCACGGTTCCAGCGCGTGCGAGATTAAACCGTGAGTTGTCGAAACGAGAAGGCGAACGGCTCGCGCGAGCGATGCAACCTTGCCACGATCAGGCGGAAAGCGACCGCGCTCGGCGCTCGAGGCGGAAACCGTGTTCTCGTCCGGCCAGGGCGAGATGCCGCGCGAGATGGCGAGCGAAGGAGCGCTCGACGTGGAGCTCGGCGCTGCACCGGTCGGGCGCGGCGGCGAGCAGGTGCAGCCAGATCGCGACCTTCCCGTAATGGCTCGCGAACGCCGAGCCGGCCGGCGCGGACCTCGGATGCAGGTCGAGCGGGCAGCCCTCGGCCAAGGTGGCACGGACCGCCCTGTCCGGACCCTCGAGTCGGAGGATCGTCATCGCCTCGCCGAGATCGACGATCGCTCCCGGCAGGTTCGCGAGCGCCGCTTCGAGCCGGGCGAGGAGCGCACGCTCGCGGCCGGGCTCGTCGAGCAGCGCGATGCGATCGGGCCCGAGCCACAGTGCCGCGAGCGTGCCGCGGGTCGTGCTGCTCCCGACCCGGTCCGGAAGTGCCAGCTCGAGGCTCGTCCCCGCCGCGCTCAGCGCTTCGGGCCGGCCGCGCAGGAGCAGCCTCGTGCGAAACGGCCGTTCGCCGAGCAGGACCGGATCCTCGCCCGCCGCCTCGAGGGTCGCCGGGTCGAGACCGTCGAGTGCGGAAAGCTCAGCCACGCAGCCTGGCTCCCTCGGGGTCGTAGAAACAGGGCGCGGCGAGCGCGACTTCGACCGTGGCGCCCGCGCTCGTCGCGAACAGGGTGGTCCCGGGGGTCGCGTGATCGCCGCGCACGAGCCCGAGCGCGATCGTCCGCGCGAGGGTGGCCGAGCGGGCGCTCGAGGTGACGTGCCCCAGGGCCTTTGTGCCGGCTTGCGGCACCGGTTCGGCGACGAGCTGGGCACCCGGCTCGGGCAGGCGGTGCGGATCCTCGGGCAACAGGCCCACGAGCCGCGGCCGCTCGGGACAGCGGTGCTCGGGCAGCGCGAGCGAACGGCGTCCGAGGAAGTCTTTCTTCTTCGACAAGAGCCGGTCGAGACCGAGGTCGAGGGGAGTGACCGTGCCGTCGGTCTCGTGACCGACCAGGATGTAGCCCTTTTCCAGCCGCAGCACGTGCATCGCTTCGAGGCCGTAGGGGGCGAGGCCGAGATCGCGGGCGAAGAACGCAAGCGCCTCGGCGACCTCTTGGGCCCGGCTGGGCGGCACGTCGATCTCGAAGCCGAGCTCGCCCGAAAAGCTCGCCCGCCGCAACCGTGCCGGTATCCCGGCGATCGTCCCCTCGCGCAGCGCCATGTGCGGAAACTCCCTCGGCCCGAGGTCGACACCCGTCGCGGCGCGGAGCAGCAAGAGGCGGGATTTGGGGCCCTGAAGGGCGAGCGTGGCCCATTGCTCGGTTACGGGCGTGATCCAGACCTCGAGCTCGGGCCACTCGGTCTGCGCCCAGCGCTCGAGCCAGGCATAGAGCCGTGCCGCGCCGTTCGTGGTGCCGAAGAGGAGAAAACGCCGCTCGCCGAGGCGGCAAACGATCCCGTCGTCGAGGATCGTTCCGTCTTCCTCGAGCACGAGCCCGTAGCGCGCGCGGCCGATCGGGAGATCGGCCACGTCGATCGTCCAGATCCGGTCGAGGAAGGCGGCCGCGTCTTTCCCCTGCACGTCGATTTTGGCGAGCGTGCTGGCATCGAGAAGCCCCACGGCCTCGCGGACCGTCCGGCATTCGCGCTCGACCGCGGCCTCGAGGCTCTCGCCGCGCCGCGGAAAGGCAGTGGGCCGCTTCCAGAGGCCCACGTCTTCGAACAGGGCCCCCTGCCGCGCGCACCAGTCGTGCAAGGGCGTGGTGCGGATCGGCCGGAACAGATCGCCCCGATGGACGCCGGCCAGGGCCCCGAAGCTCACGGGCGAGGTCGGCGGTCGGAAGGTGGTGGGCGCGAGTGTGGCGAGCGGTCGGCCCCCGAGGGCCGCGATTACGCCCAGGCCGAGCGGCCCCGAGGTGCGGCCCTGATCGGTCGCCATGCCCCAGGTCGTGTACCGCTTGACGTGCTCGACCGCGCGGAAGCCTTCCTGGAGCGCGAGGCCGAGATCGAAGGCGGTGACGTCGTTCTGGAGGTCGACGAAGCTGCGCTCGGGTCGGCGCCGCCAGACCCCTT
This sequence comes from Geminicoccaceae bacterium, assembly GCA_025054575.1. Classification (GTDB taxonomy): domain Bacteria; phylum Pseudomonadota; class Alphaproteobacteria; order Geminicoccales; family Geminicoccaceae; genus JANXAZ01. Next base: position 4,121 of record JANWZN010000034.1, read on the forward strand.
CGAGCGTCCAGGGCGGTCGACTCGCCGCCGGACGGGGCTCGTCGATCGCGGGCCCGGTCTCGGGCCCGATCGCGAAGCCGAGCCGTGCCAACAACTCGGCGACGGCGCCTCGTGCGGTGGCGAGCGCTTCGCCGAGCGTCGTCGCGCCGGCCGCAGCACCCGCGACCCGGACACCGTCGCAGGGCCCGTCGGGAAGGAACGCCGCGCGAGCATCGTCGAAGGCGAGGCGCCCACCGGCCTGCGCCCAGAGCTGGACCGCGGGCGTCCAGCCGCCCGAGACGAGCAGCGCATCGCAAGCGAGGGTGCGCGCGCTCGCTTCGATCGGCGCCCCGTTCGCTCCGAGCCGTGCCAGGGTGGCGGCACGGATGCCGAGCCGGCCCTCGGTCCCGACCACCGTCCAGCCGGGCAGGACCCGAAGTCCGGCAGCTTCGGCCGCGCTCGCGAGCGCTCCGGGCTCGAGCCTTGCGTCCGCGATCGCGCGGATCCGCACCCCCGCGGCCGCGAGCTCGAGTGCCGCGGCATAGGCGCTATCGTCGGCGGTCGCGATCACGAGATCACGGCCGGCGAGCACCGCCGAGCGGGCGAGATGGGCGCGTGCCGCCCCGGCCAGCATCACGCCCGGTCGATCGTTGTCGGGAAAGAGCAGCGGCCGTTCGATTCGGCCGGTGGCGAGCAGCACCGCGCGCGGGCGGACCTTCCAGAGCCGCTCGCGCGGCAGCCTCGGATCGGGCTCGAGGCGATGGTCGGCGACCCGCTCGACCAGGAGCGCGTGCCGGCTCGGGTGGAGCGCGATCGCGGTGGTCCGCGCGAGCAGCGTGACCTCGGGCGCGCGCTCGAGCTCGGCGATCGTCGCCACTACCCAGCTCTCGGCCGGGCTATCGTCGATCCTCGGGGCGCAGGTGCCGGCCATCGCCAGGCCGCCACCGAGAAAAGGCCGTTCGTCGCAGAGGATCACCCGCGCACCCGCCCGGGCGGCCGCGCGGGCGGCTGCGAGCCCGGCGGGGCCGCCGCCCACGACCAGGAGGTCGCAGTGGGCGTGTCGGTGCAGGTAGCGATCCGGATCGGGTCGCTCCGGGGCACGGCCGAGACCGGCGAGGCGCCGGATCGCCGGCTCGAACACCCGCTCCCAAGCACCCCGTGGCCGGAAAAACGTCTTGTAATAGAAGCCGGCCGGCAGGAAGGCCGCGGCACGGTCGAACGAGGCGAAAAGATCCCGCCGCACGCTCGGCCAGCCCGAAAGCGTGGCAGCCCCGAGGCCCGGGACGAGCTCGACCATCGTGGCGCGGGCCTGCGGTTCGATTCGCCCGGGCCCGAGCTCGACCCGCAAAAGCGCGTTGGGTTCTTCGGGGCCGGCCGAAAAGATCCCGCGCGGTCGGTGGTATTTGAAGCTGCGCCCGACGAGCCGCACGCCGTGGGCCATGATCGCCGCGGCGAGGCTGTCGCCGGCGAAGCCCGCGAGGCTCCGACCGTCGAAGGAGAAAACGACCCGCCGGCCGCGATCGATGCGCCCGCCGGATGGAAGGCGAAAGGGCTGCCTCATCGGCCGTCGCCCGAAGGCCGCGGCCCGACAGCCTCGGTCGAGCGCTCCGAGGAGGGGTGCTCAGGGGGCGCGATCGGCCGGCTCGCGAGGATGCGATCGTCGCGGGTGTCGCGCTCGACCAGGAACCAGCGGCCGCAGCCGGCCCGGTGCCACCAGGTCTCGCGCACGCGCCCCTTCACGTTGCGGCGCCCCCAGAGCCATGCGGTCCAGGCGGTATCCTCGATCGCATCCGGATCGCCCGGCCGTGGCGCGCCGGCCTCGCCGCCGCAGACGAACTCACTCTCCTCGCGCCGGCCGCACCAGGGGCAGGGGATCAGGAGCATCTCGGATCAGCGCTCCCCGCCGTCGATCCGCACACAGCTCGACCGACCGTCGCCCCAGACGAGACACCGCCAGCGCTCGCGCCCCTGAGCCGAGCCTTCGAACAGGATCTCTTCCCGGCGCTGTCCGGCGTAGGGATTGACGACCGCCTGGCGCGCGACCTCGCGCAGGCCACGTGCGATCAGATCGGCCGGAGTCGGGGGGGCGTCGGCGGTCACGAGCAGGATCGTCCAGGGACCGAGCACGGCGCTCAATGCGCCACGGCGGCGGCCGCCGCCTCGTCGATCGAGCGGCCGGTCGCGAAGCGATCGAGAGCGAAGGGGGCGAGGATCGGATGCGGCCGGCCATGGGCGATCGACCACGCGAACAGCTCGCCCGAGCCCGGCGTCGCCTTGAAGCCCCCCGTACCCCAGCCGCCGTTGAGCCAGAGGCCCTCGATCGCGGTGGGACCGATGATCGGCGAGCGATCCGGGGTCACGTCGACGATGCCGGCCCACTGGCGGAGCATCCGGACCCGACGGAAGGCGGGGAAGAGCTCGCCGATCGCCTCGACCGCTTCCTCGATCACCCAGGTCGATCCGCGTTGACCGTAGGAAGGATATTGGTCGGTGCCGGCGCCGATCACGAGCTCGCCTTTGTCGGACTGGCTCAGATAAGCGTGGATCGTGCCCGACATCGCGACGCAAGGAAAACACGGCTTCATCGGCTCCGAGACGAGCGCCTGCAGGGGATAACTCTCGATCGGCAGCTGGAGACCCGCCATCGCCGCCAGGACCGAGCCGTGCCCGGCCGCCACCAGCCCCACGCAGCCGGTGGCGATCGCACCTCGGGTCGTCTCGAGCCCGAGGATTCGCCCGGCTTCGATCCGCATGCCGGTGACCTCGCAACCCTCGCAGATGTCGACCCCGAGCGTCGAGGCGGCGCGCGCATAGCCCCAAGCGACGGCATCGTGCCGGGCCGTCCCGCCGCGGCGCTGGAGGGCCGCGCCCAGGACCGGGAAACGCAGCGAATCGAGCGCGAGCGGTGGGCAGAAGGCCTTCGCCTCGCGCGGCGTGAGCCACGCGTTGTCGACGCCCGCGAGCCGATCGGCATGGACGTGCCGCTTCAGCACCTCGACCTCGTGGCGGGTGTGCGCGAGCACGAGGACGCCGCGCGGGCTGAACATCACGTTGTAATCGAGCTCCTCCGACAAGCTCTGCCAGAGCTCGAGCGCGTGGTCGTAGAGCGCGATGCTTTCCGGCCGGAGATAGTTCGAGCGGCAGATCGTGGTGTTGCGGCCGGTGTTGCCGGAGCCGATCCAGCCCTTTTCGAGCACCGCGATCCGGCCGACCCGATGCCGCTTGGCCAGATAGTAGGCCGTCGCGAGGCCGTGGCCGCCGCCGCCGACGATCACGACGTCGTAGCTTCGGGCCGGCTCGGCCTTGCGCCACTGCTCGGGCCAACCCGTGTGTCCGCGCCGCGCCTGGCGCCAGAAGTTGACGAGCGAGAATCTCACCGGCGGCGCCTGCGCTTGTCGTCGACCCCACCTCGGTAGACGGCGCCGTGGTCGCTGCCAAGGCCACAGCGCTCGGTCGGATCGCCGGGCGCTCCGCGGCGCGGGCGAGCATGCCCGGATATCGCTCGACCCGGCGTGCGACGGCGGTGACGAGCAGCCGCAACAGGGCCAAGAGGGACGACCACGGCCAACGCTCTGCCAGTCCGAGACGCAACGCGGATCTCCGGTTCGCTCACGCGCGGGATCTTAGTCGGGAAGGGTTAACGGTTCGTTTCGCTTCCGCCCCCGGCCGAAAGGCACCGCCTCGGGTGCGCTCGCGCCGCAGCCGGGTCCGTTGCGGAGGGCGGCTCAGCCCGCCGGCGCCACCTGCAGCGACAAGCCGCCGTCGACCGGCAGGCAGTGGCCGGTGATGTAGGCGGCGTCGTCGGAGGCCAAGAAGACGGCGGCCTTGGCGACGTCCCAGGCGGTGCCCATGCGCCCCGTGGGACAGAGCGCGTTGCGCGCCGCGACCATGGCCTCGATGCTCGGATACTCGATCGAGATCTGCCGGTAGATCATCGGCGTGTCCATCAGGCCCGGCATGATCGCGTTCACCCGGATGCCGTGGCGGGCATATTGCAGCGCCAGCCCGACAGTGAGCTGATTGAGGCCGGCCTTCGACGCGTAATAGCTCGCGTAGGGATAGAGGTAACGTATCGCCGCCAGCGAACTCACATTGACGATGGTACCCTTGCCCTGCCGCAGCATCACCGGGATCACGTGCTTGCAGGCGAGGAACACGCTCTTGAGGTTGACCGCCATCACCCGGTCCCACTCGGCCTCGTCGAGCTCGACCGGCCCGCCCATCACCGCGATCCCGACATTGTTGTGGAGAATGTCGATCCGCCCGTGGCGTGCCTGGACGTCGGCGACGAGCTCTGCGATCTGCTCGCTCCGGGTGACGTCGCAGGCGGCCGCTTCGGCTCGCAGGCCTTCGCCCGTAATGAGGGCCGCGGTTTCCCGTGCCGCCTCGAGGTTGAGATCGGCGGCGATCACCGAGGCTCCCTCGCGCGCCATGAGCACGGCCGTGGCCTTGCCGTTGCCCCAACCCGGCCCCGAGGAGCCGGCGCCCATCACGAGCGCGATCTTTCCCTGCAGTCGTCCCGCCATGATCCGTTCCCCGATCCGTTCGTGGGGCTTGTCGCGCGTCGCGGCGTTCGGGTGAAGAGCGAGCGGCGAAAGGCTCAGACGCGGCCGAGCAGGAGCTCGCCCAAAAATCGCGTATTGGTATAGGCGTAGCGCTTCCACAGGCGCTTGGGGTCTGCCGCGAGGCGGAACGCCCATTCGAGCCCGGCGCGCTGGATCCAGGGCGGCGCCTGGACGACGCGACCGGCCAAGAAATCGATCGCCGCCCCGACCGCGATCAGGACGAGCGGAAGATGCGGGGCGTTGAGCGCCACCCACTTCTCCTGCTTGGGACAGCCCAACGCGACGAACAGGATGCGCGCGCCGCTCGCCCGGATCGCCTCCAGCGTCGGCGGGTCCTCGACCGCGGCGGGCCGGACCGGCGGCGCGTGGCTGTACACGATCGCGAGTTGCGGGAACCGTTTCGCGAGCGTGCGTCGGGTGCCCTCGAGCGCCTCCGGCGAGCCACCGAAGATGCCGATCGGGACGCCCCGGGCGGCCGCTTCGGCACACACCGCGAGCATGAGGTCGGGGCCGTAGACCCGCTCCTGATCGCGGTGGCCGAGCCGCCGCAGCCGCCACACGAGCGGCATCCCGTCGGGGGTGACGAGGTCGAAGCCGGCGAGCATCGCCGCGAACGCCGGATCGTCGCGGGCTTCGATCAACATGTGGACGTTGGCGGCCGCGATCTTGGCCGGTTTGCCGCCTTCTGCCCAAGCGAGGACCCGCTCCGCCGCGCCGCGCAGCGAAATCGGATCGACACGGGTTCCGAGGATCTCGGGCAACACGTTCCTCCGTTTCGGCGGCGCGATTTCGAGCGCGTCGCACCCCGGTGCCGTAGGCTGCGCAGTCGGGCTGGCTCGGTCAACCTGGTGCTGAGAAAAGACCACACACGGGGGTGCCAGACGACGACAGGCGAACGGGTCGTTGCCAGCGAGACGAGGACCGTATTATGTGGTCGGTTACTGGGTGGTTACTAAACTACGAGTTTAGTGGCTCGGAGGTTCTGGAGCCTTGGCGGTGAGCGATGCGGCGCCGGCGACGCTCGTCGCCCACCCGATCCCGTTCGTGGCGGACGCGGCGGCTTCGCCTCGCGAGCCGGCCACTATCCCGACCTCCGCCGCCAGCGAAGCGGCCCTCGCCCCGGTCGAGCGCCGGGGAGGGGCGCTGCCGGCCGGCCTCGTCGGCGCGCTCTTGGCCTGTGCCGACGGTGCGCTCGCCGTCGGGACGGCCATGCTCGTCTTCTACGGGTTCTACGAGGTTCGCTACACCGGCAGCGGCCGCGCCTGGCTTTACGCCAGCTATGCCGGGTTGGCCGCGCTGCTGCTCGTGCAGCGACTCTGGTCGGTCGGCGCCTACGCCTTCCCTCGCCTCGCGGATCGTCGAGCCCAGCTCCGCTTGGTCGCCACGTCCTGGACCCTGGCCGTGGGCCTGTTGCTGCTGACGCTGTTCTTGCTCAACGCAACGGCCGAGCTGTCGCGCGGCTGGTTGGTCGGCTGGTACGGGCTCGCTCTGGCCAGCCTGTTGGCCGCACGTCATTGGGCGAGCGGCCTCGTTCGTCGGCTCGCCGAGACCGGTCGGATCGCCCGGCGCCGCTTGGCGCTGGTCGGACCCGAGCCGCTGTTGAGCGAGGCTGCTTCGCTCCTCGGCCCGGTCCTGCCCCACCTGCGCCTGTCCTGCCACCGCGTCGACCCCGCCGCGGTCGCGGCCGGCTCGCTCGACGGGGAAGCCGCAGCACTCGCCCGCACGCTGCGGCGCGAAGCGGTCGACGACGTGCTCGTCCTGCCGATCGCGGCGGCGGCCGGGGCGCCGATGCGGATCCTCGACCGGCTCAAGGAGCTGCCCGTCGATCTCTGGTACTGCCCCGCGGTCGAGCCGCGGCTGGCACTCGTCGCGACCGGCTCGTTCGGGCCTTTGCCCGCCCTCCTGGTCTCGCCGCAGCCTCTGAGCATGACCGAGCAGCGGATCAAGCGCGCGGCCGATCTCGTGATCGCAGCGACCGCCCTGCTCCTCCTCTCGCCGCTCCTGCTCGCGGTCGCGGTCGCGATCCGGCTCGACAGTCCGGGCCCGATCTTCTTCCGCCAGCTCCGCTTCGGCTTCAACAACCGTCCGTTCGCGATGCTCAAATTCCGCACGATGCGGGCCGATCAATGCGATCCCAGCGGGGCGCGGCGCACGACGCGGGACGACCCGCGCGTGACCCGGCTCGGGCGGCTTCTGCGCCGGACCAGCATCGACGAGCTGCCGCAGCTCTGGAACGTGCTGGTGGGCGACATGTCGATCGTCGGGCCGCGTGCTCATCCGATCGAGATGAAGATCGGTGATCGCTACTATCACGAGGTGGTCGAAGGCTACTTCGCGCGGCACCGGGTCCGTCCCGGGATCACCGGTTGGGCGCAGATCCACGGGCTCCGGGGCGAGGTCGACAGCCTCGAAAAGGCCAGGGCCCGGCTCGCCTACGATCTCGAATATGTCGAGCGCTGGTCGCTGCTGCTCGACCTCGAGATCCTGGCCTTGACGGTCGTGCGCGGGTTCGGCGGTCGCAACGCCTATTGAGACCGGTCGGAGCCGGCGGCGGTGGGGGAGCGCCGCGGGACGCCTTCGCCCAGGAGGCCCGCCAGCCCGATCGCCGCCAGCGGGACGGGCAGGACGTCGAAGGGAATACGGAAGCGCACGCGGGTGAAGAAGACGGCATAGGCGAAGGCCGTCGCGAGCCATGCCCCCCAGCCGGCGACGAGGAGACCCGCCTCGAGCCGCCCGGCGCGGGCGGCCGCGAGCGTGCCCAGGAGGAGGAGGGCGAGAAGGCCGTACCAGCCGACCGCGGCCAACAAAGAACGAGCGGGGCTCTGCTCGCTCGCGGTCGCGAGCCGGTCGCTCGCCGCGAGCCAGTGGCCGAGCTTGCCGAGATAGAGCGTGGCCGCCCGGAGCGGATCGGCACGGATCGCCTCGAGCGCGATCGAACGGAAGACGCGGTCGGCCTCGAGCTCGGAGAGGCCGCGGGTGGCCGCCTCGTAAGCTGTCAGGTCGAGCCCGGTGCCGCTCTGCGGGGTGGCCCCCGGCGCGTTGCCCAGCAGAAGATTGATGCCGGTGTTGCTGGTCAGGATCGGTGCGCCCAGCGTCCAGGCGTTGCGAGCGATCCACAGGCCGGGCGGCACGGCGAGGAGCGCCCCGCCCAAAAGCAGGGCCACCAGGGCGCGCCGGCCCGGTAGCCGCGACCCCGCCAGGAGGAGGTGAATCGCCGCGACGAGGAGCGCGTTGGCCACCACCAGCGTCGCGAGCCCGCCCAGAAGGCCCAGCAGGGCCGCTCGCGGGACCGTCGGCCGGCCGAGGGCCATGGCCAGCGAGAGAGCGAGCATCGGGGCCAACAGCGCTTGCGGGTAGAGGGTGGTGGCGAGGTAGAGGCCCTGCGGGTAGGCGCCCCAGAGGCCGAGCGCGAGGAGCCCGGCGAGCGGCCCGCCGCGGGCGCGGGCGATCGCCCCCAAGAGCAGCCCGGTCACGAGCCAGAGGCCGAGCTGGACCGCCTGCACCAGCAGCACGCTGTCGCGCAGCGCCAGGATCGCCGCCAGGAAGGCCGGGTAGAGCGGCAGCCGGTAGGCCGAGGGCGTGCCGGCCTGCGACCCGAGGGTGCCCGAGGCGAGCAGGTTGCGGGCGAGGGTCAGGTACTCGCGCTCGTCGGGGAAGGCCACGAGTCCGCCCCGCCAGACGAGCATCGTCGCGGCGAGGAGCGCGAGCAGGCCCGCGAGCAGCGCCTTGGCGCGGGTGTCGGCGAGCCCGGCGGCGAGGCCGCCGCTCATCGCCACCCGCTCATTCGGGACGCCTCGTCGTCCCCCGCACCTGCTCGAGCAGCCAGGGGTCGAGCGGCGGGATCCCGAGCCGGGCGACGGCACCCCTGGGATCGACCCGGAGCTCGCCGTTCACGGGATCGAACAGGATGCCCGGATCCTCGCCGTGCTCGGGGCCGGCGACGTAGCGGCTGCTTCGCCACAGCGCCAGATCGCCGAACTCGCGGCCGCCGGGGAACCGCTTCGGTGCGGCGCGAAAGGCTCGCCCGCCGAGCGCCGACCCCCAATAGAGGTTGCCCCTGAACCGGGCGGCCCCGGGCTCGGCCGCGAGGTCCCAGAGCTGTGCCGCACCCGAGCCCGGATGGTCGCGAACGACGAGGTTGGCCTCGATCCGGTTGCCCGCCATCGGTGGCCGGCCGCTGGTCTGCGGCGTCTTGTTGTCGATCACCAGCGCGGCACCCGGGCCACCGAGGATCCAGTTGCCGCGGACGAGATTGTCCGAGCCGTTGACGATGGCGATCCCGCCATAAGCGCGGGTCAGCAGATTGCCCTCGACCACGACCCCGCGCGCGTACCAGTCGAGATAGATGCCGAAGGAGACCGGCTGCGGCCAGCGCGCGGCGTCGAACTCGTTCGGCGTGAAGAACCGGCCGTCGGGACCGACCATGAGATGGCTCGTCCCGTCGATCCAGTTGGCGCGGATCACGACCTCCATGGGCTCGTCCTGAGTGGCTGCGAACAACTTGATCGCACCGCCGTCGGCGGTGCGGAGATTGGAATCGCGCAACAGATTGTGCTCGATGCGGATGTCGTGGATGCGATCCTCGCCGTTGCCGCGCGTCTGCGCGCCGTAGATCGCGAACGCGCCCGTCCGCTCGATCCGGTTGTCGACGACCACGACCGCGCGCGCCCCTTGGATCAGCACGCCCGCGGAATCGGCGAAGCGGTGGCCGACCTCCTCGATCCGGTTCGCTTCGATGCGGACCGCGCGCGAGGGTCGGCCGCCCCAGGGCATGCCGAGATAGATGCCGTTACCCGCCGTCCCCTGGATCCGATTGCCGCGCACGAGCACGTCCTCGACCGAGTGGAGCGCGATCCCGACCCCGACGCCCCGGATCCGGTTGTCGCAGAGTGCTACGGCGCGCGCGCCGTCGACCCGGATCGCCCCGCCGCCGATCTGGTTCCAGGGCATGGCTCGGTCGCTGCCGTGCGGCGAGCCCTCGCCGAGCTCGAGGCCGCGGATCGCGATCCGGGCCGTGTCGCGCACCGCCAATAGGGTGTCGAGGGTGGCGGCGACGAGCCTGCGGCCGGCGAGCCCGCGGTCGTCGGGGGGCAGAAGCGCCAGCGTGCGACGCTGCGGGTCGAAGTGCCACTCGCCGGCGCGGTCGAGAAAACGCCGGCTGCCCGCAAAGAAAAAGGGCGTGCCGGGCCCGAGTCGGTACCAGTCGACATTGTCGGCGAGCTCGACGAGGCCGGTGCGGGCATCGAGCCGGGCGACCCGGACCAGGTTGGTCCACCACTGGTTGGCGTCGTAGATCAGGACCGAGAGGCCCGGCTCCGCCGTGAGCCCAGAAAGATCGCCGGGCCGGGCTCGGAACGCGCGGACGCCCTCGCTGCCCGGCTGCGTCAGGAGCCAGCCTGCGCGCGGATCGCCCGGATCGGCGTCGGGCTCGCGTGCCGGCTCGAGACGAAGCCCGTCGAGATGGAGGTCGAGGGGGCCTGCGGGCAGGCGCGGGTCGTCGAGCCGGGTCTCGAGCACGCCGTCGGGCCCGCGTCGCCAGCGGACGGCCGACAGGTCGACGCCGCCCAGGAGCCGGGCGCCCCGCGGTCCGGCGCGCAGGACCAGGCCGGCGTGCTGCGGACCGAGCTCGATCGGTCGCTCGAGGAAAAAGGTGCCCTCGAGCTCGAGAACGGTCGTGGCCGGGTCCTCGCGGGCCCGTGCGAGGGCGGCCTCGAGCGCTGCCATCGCCCCTTCGGCCGCCGCCTCGACCCGGACGATCCGGCGCCCTGCCTCCTCGGCCGGCGCACAGCTCGGTGCGGCGAGCGCGGGGCCTGCGCCGAGCAGGGTGGCGAGCGCGAGCGCCGCGCGCGGCCCGCTCACGACCGCGGCACCGGGCGTGTCCGCAGCAAGAGCGTCGCGAGCAGGAGCCACAGCAGCCCCGATTGTTGCAGCAGCTCGGATTCGCTCAGGTTGCGGACCAGAAGCGCGACCACGAGGAGCAAGGCGGTCTCGCCCAGCACGCGATCACCGGAGGCGAGGGTGCGCAGCGCGCGGACCAGCGCCTGGGCGAGCAGGAGGAGCGCGAGCAAGAGCCCGGGCCAGCCCAGGCCGAGCGCCACGTCGAGGTAGCCCGAATGCGCGTTGGGGGCGGGCCAGCCCAAGGTCAGCATCACGTAATCGGCGAAGGCCGGTACGGCCCAGTAGGCCTGGTAGCCCCAACCGGTCCAAGGCCGCTCGGCGATCCGGGCGAGCACGTGCTCCCACAGCGGCAGCCGGCCCGTGAAGGTGAGATCGCGACCGAGCAGCGCCACCGCCGCCTCGGGCTCGAGCAGAACCCACAAGCCGAGAAGCGCGAGCGCGGCAACCGCGAGCGAGACGAGCGCCGCCTTGGCCGCAGGCGGGAGGCCGCCGCGGCCGAGCAAGAGGAAGAGACCGGCGGCGAGAGCGGTGACCACGAGCGAGGTGGCCGAGCGGCTCGCGATCAACAGGAGCACGGCCGCGAGCAGGCCCAGGGCGACCAGGGCTCGTGGCGCCAGCCGGTGCCGCCAGCCGACCAGCAGGATGACGATCGCGAAGCTCGAGACGTGGCCGAGCCCGTTCTTGTGGGTGAAGGCACCGCGCCAGGCGCCGTCGCTCATCCTCGAAAGATCGGGCAGGGCGAGCTGGAAGGCGAGGCTCACCGCGACCACGACGAGCGCCAGCCAGAGCAGCCGCTCTACCAGCTCGCGCGGGCTCCAACGGACCGCGAGGATCACCGCCAGCAACGAGAAGGTCGCAAAAGCGAGCGCCCGCCGGGCGCTGATCGCCGGCAGCACCGACCAGATCGTCGAGGCGGCGACGAGGAGCACGAGGAGCGGCAAGAGCGGTGTGTCGAGCAGAGCCCCCAGGATCGCGCGCCCGTGCGCGAGCGCCAAGAGCGGCGTGACCACGAGCAGCGGCAGGAGTGCCAAGCGGAGCAGGGCACTGTCCTCGGCGGAAAGCGCGTCGCTCGAGCCCATCGCCAGAAGCGGCAGCACCGCACCGGTCGAGATCACGAGCGCGTAGGCGAGAAACGCCTCGCTCGCCGCGCGCGCGAAGCTCTGCGCCGGATGCCCCGGCAAGAGGACCCGGCTCGCCAGCGCCGGGTTCCTCATCGACCGCGCCCCACGGCGCGCACCGCCTCGGCCGCGCCGGCCGGCCGCCCGAAGAGCGCCCGAACCTGCCCGGCCAGCGAGCGGGCGAGCGCCGGCCGCAACACCAAGATCACGCCGGCCGCTACGAGGGCCGCGGTCGGCGCGGCGCCGAGGAGCACGACGAGCGGCTCCTGGAGGCGGGTCTCGAGCGCGAGACGGACGGCCGTTCCCGCGGCGAGGCCGAGGCCGAGCCCGGCGAGGTCGACCGCGAGCCCCCCCAGCTCGCGCCGCAGCGGCCGATCGAGACCGCGCGCGGCAGCCGCGGTGACGACCGCCCACCCCAGAGCCGACCGCCCGGCGCGCAAAGCCGCGACCGTGGGCAGCGCCAGCGGGCCCAAGAGGAACAAGAGCGGCAGGGTCGTGGCGTTCTCGGCGAGATAGGCATCGAGGTTGGCGCGCGGTCGGCCGGCCGCGGTCAAGGCCACCGTCGGCAACAGGCGGCGCAACAAGAGCATGGCCCCGAGTGCCAGGATCTGGACCGGTAGGGCGGCGGCCAGCCACCCCGGCCCGACTGCCAGCAGGATCAGGAGATCGGCGCCGACCAGGAGGGCCGCGACCGCCGGCACCGTGACCAGCATGAGGTGACGCACGGCCTCCTCGAGCCGGAGCGCGAGTGCTGCCCGGTCCTGCTGCAGCCGGCTCATGAAGGCGAGGCCGACGTGATAGAGGGCGGTCGCGACGACGCTCGCGACGTTCTCGACGAGCCGCACCGCGAGGCTCCAATAGCCGGCCGCGGCCATGCCGAGCTGGTGGCCGACATAGGCCAGAAACAGCCGCTCGCTCCCCTGGATCAAGAGCTGCACGGCGACGATCGGCCGGCAGAAACGGACGAGCTCGGCGAACGCGTCGCGCTCGAAGCGGGCGCGCGGGCCGGTCGGCGCGTCGCGCAGCGAGAGGGCCGCGATCGTCGCGGCCGCGACCAGCTGTTGCACGACGACGGCCCAGGCGCGTGCGCCCGCCGCCGCCGCGAGGATGCCGGCGAGCGCCCCGAGCCCGCGACCCGCCAGCAGCCGGCGGGCGACCGAGCCGAAATCGAGCGCGCGGCGACGCAACCCCAGAAGCGGCGCGCTCACGGCCTCGAAGAGCAGAAGCGGGGCGAGCGCCGCGATCAGGAGCGCGAGGCGCGGCTCCTCGAAAAACGCCGCGAGCAGCGGCGCCGACGCGACCACGATCACGAGCAAGACGCCCCCGGCCCAGAGCGAGCCCGACCGGGCAGCGCGGAGATGGCCCGCGCTCAGATCCGGACGCTGCACGAGCGCGTCGTGCACGAGCGAGCCCACGAGCACGAGCGGGATCTGGAGGAGGCCGTGGGCGAGGGCGCCGAGGCCGAACTCGCTGGCCCCGAGGAACCGCGCGACGATCACCACGCTGCCGACCGAAATCGCGAGCGAGAGCCCGCTCTCGAGCCCGGCCCAGGCGACCGAGCGGGCGAGTTTGCCATCGGGTGTGCTCATGCCGGGGAGACCCCCGGTGCCAGCACGGGCGAGCGACGGGGCTTGCCCCGGCCGACCGGATGCGGCCAGGATCCACCTGCGGTAGAGACCACGCGCCGGACCGGTCGGCGCGTCAGCCGGGAGCGCCCTCCACGCCCGTCCCCGCGCCCGACCGTTCCACGCGACCGCTGGCTGCGGCCCGAGGCCCCGGCCGCCGGCCGCGGGTCGCGCTCGCCATGCCGGGCGGGTTCGAGTTCGGCGGCATCGGCCGCATCATGCTCTACACCACCCGCGCCTGGGCGGCCTCGGGCGACGGCCCGGACTGGTTCGTGCTCGACCCGCGCGGGCCGGGCTCGCTGCTCGTGGCACCCGCTCGCCTGCTGGGCGCACTCGGCCGGATCGCGCTCGAGCGAGCACGCGACCGGCTCGATCTCGTGCACCTCAACGTCGCCGGACGGGGCAGCACGGTCCGCAAGGTGATCCTGGCGCTCTGGGCCGAACTCTGGCGGACGCCGACGATCGTTCACCTGCACGATTTCGACTACCCGGCGGATCTCGCCCGCCGACCCGCGTGGCAGCGGCGGTTGGTGCGCCGGATGTTCGAGCGCGCCCGTTTCTGCCTCGTCCTCGGCGAGCGCGATCGCTCGTTCGTGATCGAGTGCCTCGGCGTACCGGTCGAGCGGGTCGTGGTCCGGCCGAACGCCGTACCGGATCCCGGCCCGCCGCCGCAGCGGGCCGGGCGGACGGGCCCGATCCGTCTTCTCTTTCTCGGCCATCTGAGCGAGCGCAAAGGCGTGCCCGAGCTGCTCGACGCGCTCGCCCGTCCGGCTTTGCGCGCGCGCGACTGGCGCTTGACCTTGGCGGGCGGTGGCGAGCGCGTGCGCTTTCAGGCCGAGGCCCTGCGGCTCGGCCTCGGCGATCGCTGCGCCTTCCCGGGCTGGGTCGACCACGAGCGGGCCTACGAGCTCTTGCGCGCGGCCGACATCCTTCTCCTGCCTTCGCACGCCGAAGGGCAGGCGATGGCGCTGCTCGAGGCCATGGCGCACGGGCTCGCGATCGTGACCACGCCCGTGGGCGCCCATCGCGAGGCGGTCGTGCACGAGCGCGAGGCGCTGCTCGTGCCGCCCGGCGATCCCGCGGCACTCGCGGCGGCGATCGCGCGGTTGATCGACGATCCGGCGCTCCGCGACCGGCTCGGTGCGGCCGCCCGCGCACGCTGGCGAGCGTGCTTCGCGATCGAGGCTTACGCGCGCGAGCTCGCGGCGCTCTATTCCCGCGCGCTCGCCGCCGATGGCGGCGGCCGGTCCTCCGCCGACGGCTGAGGCGCCGCGCTCAGGCGGCGAGGCGGGCGCTGTGGCGCGCGAACGCATCGGCGTAGATCCGAGCGAGGCTATCGCCGACCGCCGCCGCCGAGAGGGGGCCCTCGGCTGCCGCCTGTGCTGCCGCGGCGAGCGCGGCGCGTCGCCCGGTCGAGGCGAGCAGCGCGATCAGGGCCGCCGCCAGCGCCGTCGGCTCGGCCGGCGGTACCAACCGTCCCATGCCGGTCGTTCGTACGGTGTGGGCGAGATCGCCCACGTCGCTCGCGACGACGGGGCGAGCGAACGCGGCCGCCAAGGCCAGAACACCGCTCTGCGAGGCTTCGATATACGGCAGGACGACCAGATCGGCGTCGAGGAAGAGCTGCGCCACCGCCGGTTCGGCGAGGTGGCCCTCGACCAGCCGAACCCGTGGCGAGCCGGCGATCGCCTGCCGCAGCCAAGCCGCGTCGGGCCCGGCGCCTGCGAGCACGAGCTCGGCCTGCGGCACCGCCGCGGCCACCGCGGGCCAGGCCGCGAGCAGGTGGGGCAGGCCCTTGTAGCGCATCAAGCGCCCGAAGAAGAGCACCGTGGGTGGCGCATCGCCGCGGCGAACGAGGCCGGCGCCGGCCGCGATTCGTGCGAAGCGCGACAGAGCCGGATGCGGCAGGATGCGGATCTCCTCGACGGGTCTTCCCAGCTGCGCGATCGCCTGCCGCTGTTGGTCCGGCCCGTGGACGATCAGGAGCGTGGCGCTGCGGCGGAGCTGGTGGACCGTGAGCCGTGGCACCCGGCGCGACTGCACGTCGCCTGGATGCACATGGACGTCGTGGATCGTCACGACCCGCGGCAATTGGCGCAAGAACGGCAGCGCCAAATTGAGCCACAAGGTCGAATCGCCCAAAAAGTGCACGACGTCCGGCCGGTGCTCGCGGATGCGGGCGAGCACGTCGCGCACGAGCCGGAGATTGGCGAGGCTGCGATGGCGCGGCCAGGGCAGGGGTGCGAGCGCCAAGCTCGGGTCGAGCTCGCCGCGACGCGGCTCGAGCTCGTGCGCCGGGCCGATCAGCAGCACCTCGGCGATCCGGGCCGCCGCCTCGGCGACCTCGAGCGCGTAATCGAGCGGTCCGGTCTGCAGACAGAGGACCCGCATCCCCGTCCTCCGCTCAACCCCGCGCGCCGTAATAGGCCGCGTAGTGGGCCGCGTACCGGAGATGGTCGGCGCTGCCGTAGCGGCCGTAGGTGGCGAGGTCGACCGCGTTCAAGGCGATACCGACCACCGGCAGGCCGAGTTCGGCGAGCTCGCGGGCGGCGGCAGCGACCGCCTCGCGCGGGGTTGTCTGCCACCGTACGACCAGCAGCACCTCGTCGAGCGCCGGCGCGAGCGCCAGCACGTCGCTCACCGCGAGCACCGGCGGCAGATCGACGATGACGAGGTCGCACAGCTCGCGCAGTCCGGCCATGAGCAGGCGGGCGCGCGGCGAGGCCAACAGCTCGTGCGGGCGCTCGGGTGCTGCGCCCGCCGGCAAGATCCGCAGCCGCGTGCTCGGATCGGTGTGCAGCGCTCGTTCGATGGAACCGGCATCCCCGGCCAGGATCTCGGCGAACCCGGGCGCATGCTCGGGCGCGCCGACCAGTCGACCGAGCGAACGGAGCCGGAGGTCACCGTCGATCAGCAGCACCCGCCGGCCGCTCCGGGCCGCACGTCGGGCCAGCGCGAGCGCCAGGGTCGTCTTGCCGTCGCCGGGGAAGGCCGAGGTCAGGCCGATCACCCGGCCGCGGCGGCTGCCCGCTTCGGGCGCGGGCGAAAGCCGGGCGACGATCCGCTGCACCGCTTCGCGCCAAGCGAGGACCGGCGCCGGCGCGGCGCCGTCCTCGCCTTCCTCGGCGACCGCGGCGGGGTCGGGCAGGCGCGGCAACACCGCCAGGACCGGCGAGCCGAGGGCTCGTTCGAGCTCCGCGCTGGTGAGAAAGCCCTTGCGTCGGAGCTCGCGCAAAAAGGCGATCGCGCAGCCGAGGCCGGCCCCGGCGACCGTGGTGAAGGCCAGGACCACGAGCTTGGGGCTATTGCTCGGTCGGGTCGGCGGGCTCGCGGGCGAGATGATCCGGGCCGCCGGGCGGATCAGATTCTGCTGCTCGCTCGCCCGGCGATACCGGTCGAGCATCGTCTCGTAGACCTTGCGGGCGGCCTCGGCACGCCGCTGGAGCTCGGCGAGCTCGACCTGGCTCGAGCCCAACGTCGCGAGCCGCCGCTCGGTCTCCGCGAGCTCCGCCTCGAGCCGGGCGACCCGCTCCTCGCCGATCGCCACCTCGTTGCCGAGCGACGCGCCGATCCGCCCGATCTCGGCGGCGATCGAGCGGCGCAGATCGGCGAGCTCGGCCCGGGCGTTCTGCATCAGCGGGTGGCGCGGGCCGTATTGGCCCTGCAGATCGGCGATCCGGCGCGCGACCTCGGCTTCCTGCCGTCGCAGCTCGGCGATCACGGCCGAGCCCGCGACCTCGCGCAGGCTCGCGAGGCCCCCTTCCTGACGGGCCGTCTCGAGCTGGGTGAGCCGCGCTCGGGCGTCGGCGAGCTGGATGCGTGCCTGGGTCAATTCGCGGCCGAGCTCGGCCCAGCGGCGCTCCAGCGCCGAGCCGCCCTCGCCGGCGAACAGGCCGGTGCTGCTCTGGTAGTCCTTGACCCGGCGCTCCGCCTCCTCGAGGTCGCGGGCGAGCACGACGAGCCGCTCCTCGAGATAGCGCGCGGTCTGCTGCAGGGCCTCGCGCTGCACGGCGACGCGCTCGTCGAGGTAGAGCCGTGCGAGCCGGTCGACCACGCGCGCCGCCAGCGCCGGGTCGTGCGCCGAATAAGCGATCGTGACGACCCGAGCCAGGGGATCGCGCCGGATCGACAGGGCGCGCTCGAACCGCTCGAGCAACGCCTCCTCGTCGCCGATCGCGACCTCGGGTCGATCAGGGGTTCGGGCCGAGAGATCGGTCGGATAGCCGGCGAAGCTCGAGCGGATGCCGGCGACCCAGTCCATCAGCCCCTCGCCGGCGCCGGCCAAAGCGTCACGCAGCCGTGCCAGCGGCGGATCGGGCGGAACTTCCTGTGCGAGCTTCTCGGCTTCGACGACCGCGCGCGCGAGCCGACGCGAGCCCAGCACCTTGACCTCGCTCTCGATATCGGCGGGCTGCAGCCGGTCGACTCGCAGATCGATCTCCTCGCGGAGATTGCCGAAGCCGCGGTCCTCGGGCTCGATCAGGAGCTCGGTCGTCGCCGTCCAGGACAGCGGGCGGACGAGAAGCCAACCGGCGACCGCGAGGTCCGCCGCCAGGATCGTCGCCAGAATCGCCACAAGGTTGCGGCGCAGCACCTCGAGCAGCCAGCCGAGCCCCGCCCCGGCCGCGCCCGACGCGACCGGACCCGCGGGCTCGCCGGTCACGGCCGGCAAAGCGCTCGCGAGCAAGCGCGGTTCCATGGATCGGCGTCTCCTGTCCCGCCCGACGCGTTCGGCCCTCCGAGGCTCGACTCGCCCGGTCCTGCGACCATCTCGCCGAGGTCGGCGCGGGTCAACGGCGGGTCGCTCACCGGAGGGGCATCGACATATCGGGTTGCGTCTTCGGCGCAACCCGGGGCCAGCAGGACGCCGGCCGGAGCGATACAGCGACCGGGCGGTGCCATCGCCGCGGCCGGGCGTTCCTCCTCGCGGCCACCGAGCTTACTCGCTCCGGCGGCCCGTGGCGAACCGGGCCGCGGCGGGGGCCTCGGGGCGCCTCGCGCGCGATCAGCTGGCCGGTCGGCAAGAGAAGCGCAGCGGTTCGCGCGAGGGGAGATCGCGGTTGCGACGGTTGGCCTCGGCCCGGCAGAGGCGGCGCGCCTCGATCGCGTCCTCCGCACAGATTTCTCCAGCGGGTCGCGACACCCCGAGCTGACGATTCTCGAGCTCGAGCGTGTAGCAGCCGGCCTGGGTCGCTGCCGGCGCGAGGAGCGCGAGCAGCGTGGCCACGAAAACGACGGCGCGGGGCATCGAACGAGTCTCCTCGGTGGGTGGGAACAGGGCGACGCCGGACAGAGACGGCGGCGCCTCTGGTGAAGTCGACCGGGCGCGCCGCGGCGGCGGTCGGACGGAGCGCGGCGCGAGGTGCTCGTCCGCTCGCGGGCGCAGGCGGCGCATCGGTTCATTGCAGGAGGGCGAAACCGTTGCGCGGGATCACCTTGAGCCGGTTCGGATACGGCACCGTGCTCAGGTGCGGCTGGAAGTTGATCCGCAGCTCGCCGCTGCCGTCGAAGGTGAAGCCGTCGACGATCATGGCCGTCCATCTCGCGTTGTTGGCCGGAGTGCCCTGGTTGATCCAGGTGACGTCGCCGCGCAGGAGATAGACCACCCCCTCGAGCTCGAGGCGGGAGTTCTCGAAGACGTGATCCATCGCGTCGCGGACGGAAGCGATCACGAGCCCGGCATAGGGGCCCGCCCGGCGGCCCGACAGCTGCACCGTGGCGCGCGTGAAGTCGAGTTCTGCTCTGTTGTCCGACAGGAAGATCACCACGTCCTCGCCCCGGAGCGTGGCTTGGTCGACCACGAGGGCGCCGCCGCGGACGTGGTACTGGCCCGGCCGCAAGGTGACGTTGGCGCCGCTCTTGATCTGCAGCCCGCCGCAATAGGTGCCGGGCGAGAGGGTGTGGTTGCCGCCCGACAGGCGCAGGCCGCTGGCCGAGCAGCCGCCGGCCGGCGGCAAGGCCAGGGTCGCGAGCGGATCGGGGATCAAGTAGGGAGCGTATTCGAGCGGCGGCGTCAAATTCTGAAGGTAGTGGTGGCCGTAGCCGATCGCCTGGATCGACTTGGCGGTCACGAACGCGTTGCGGTCCTTGGGGTCGACCACGTCGTCGGGGTGGTTCGAATTGGCGTAGATGTGGCAGTCCGGAGCGGTGATCCGGACGGGGCCGGTGATGTAGAAGGTGTGCTTGCGGGTCGGGTGCATCGCCATGAGACAGAGCGGCTCGCGCGACGGACCGGCCACCGCGCGCGCCTCGATGTCGAAGAAGTCGGTTCCCAGAACCCGCCCGAAGAAGCTCGGCAGCGGGTTGCCGTTGGCGGTGCTGCGGCGCAGCGTCACCCGGACCGCGTTGGGCGAGCTGCCCCCGGAGGTGAAGCTACGCCTCTCGGGGTCCCAGGTGCCGATCAACAGATCACGGTCGGCGAGCACGTTGCCGTGCTTGGCCGGCGGCAGGTTCTCGGCCGCGATCGTTCGTGCCTCGGCGAGGGCCGCCGTCCGGTTCGGCAGTTTCGCGGAGGCGGCGAGCGCGGCCGCATCGGCCGTGCTCTGGAGCTCGGTGCGGACCATGTAGGCATGGCCGATATCGACCGCGAGCGCGGCGAAGCCGGCGAGGATCGGGGCGCTGAGCGCGGCGAGCACGGCGACGCCGCCGCGCCGGTCGCGCAAGAGCCGGCCGAGGATCGATCGCGCCGGTCCGATGTCGGGCATGGTCGAAGCCCTCCTTGGTTCGGGATCCGAGCGTTCCACGCTCACCTACCCGAGTCCGCTGAAGAAACCGTTAACGCCCGCGCGAAGAGCGGCTTCCGGACCATCGCGGTGCATGTCAGCCGGTTCGGCTCGTGCTGCGGTAGACGACGCGGACCTCGATCTGTCGGTTGCCGACGATCGGCCGGAAGAGCTCGGTCCACAGCAGTTGGGCCATCGGCACGCGGATCTCGACCGACGCGTCGACGGTGGGTGTGGGTGGGACGACCCGGAGCGTGCCGCTCGTGCGGAGCCGGGCCATCTCCCGCTGCAGCGCGGTCGTCGCCGTGGCCGCCGTGTCGGCGCCGAGTGCCAGCTGCCGGCAGATCTGCTGCGCCGCCGCGTAGAGCTCGTGGCGGACGAACAGGATCCAGCCGAACTGCAGCGATCCCATCACCAAGAGCAGGAAGACCGGCAGGATCAGCGCGAACTCGACCGCGCTCGCTCCACTCTCCCCGAGCGGCACGTGGCGGCGGAGCGGACGGGTGTCGCCGCGAGGTCGAGGTTTCGCGAGGGGAGGCGACGACGGGTTCGACATGCTCGCGACCTACGGCCGATCGGTTCGCGGTCTCTCTAACCCCGCGCGGGTTAACGGATCGTTGACGCTCGACCGCCGGGCGCCGTGGCGAGCCCGGCCGATTGTCACGAAATCGCCGAGCTGCTTCCCTAAGCGAGCGGCCGGCGGCGAGGTCCGGCGCGACGATCGGCCGGTCCGGCGGCGTCGGGGACGAACAGGAGAGAGCCATGACGAAAAGGGGCGGGACGGACGGCCGCGGGTTCGGCCGGCGCAGGGTGCTCGAGCTCGGGGCGGCCGCGGGTGCGGCCCTCGCCGCACCGGCGATCGTGAGCCGGCGGGCGCTCTCCTCCTCGGGGGTGCTCAACCTCTACACCTGGTCGGACTACGTCTACCCCGAGATGGTCGAGTCCTTCACCAAGCAGACCGGGATCAAGCTGAACGTCGCCACCTACGGTTCGAACGACGAGGTCTTGAACAAGCTCCGGGCCTCGGGCGGCAAGGGCTTCGACCTCGTCATGCCGTCGGTCACCTACACCCCGGCCTGGCTCGCCCAGAACCTTCTCCAGCCGCTCGACGAGAGCAAGATCAAGGTCTCGGGGGTCATCCCCTCGATGTGGAAGTCCTCGGCCGAGCTCGGCGCGGTGGCGAACGGCAAGCGCTACACCGCCCCCTTCAACTGGGGCACCGAGGCGATCTGCCTCGACACCCAGGCGGTCAAGCCGGTCTACGGCGAGATCTCCTACGGCACGCTCTGGCAGCCCGAGTTCCGCGGCAAGGCCACGGTCCGCGCGCACTCCGCACTGCTCGGCATCGGCCTCTACCTCGATTCGATCGGCAAGCTGCCGTCGAACCAGATGCGCGACACCTACAAGGACGAGAAGCGCATGCGCGAGGTCTACGAACAGTGCCTCGCCTTCGCGATCGAGCGCAAGAAGAACATCGTTCAGTTCTGGTCGAACGCCCAGGAGACCGAGGCCGCGTTTTTGCAGAACGGTGCTGTCATCGGCCAGACCTGGGACGGGCCGGCCATGCGCCTGCGCAGCGAGAGCAAGGGCCGCTACACCTATCTGGCGCCCAAGGAGGGTGCGCTCACCTGGATGGACGGGATGAGCATCCCGGTGGGTGCGGAGAACATCGAGCAGGCCTATGCCTGGATGAACTGGTACTACACGCCCGAAAACGCGGCGATCCACGTCCGGCTCTCCGGCTACAACGCCGTCACCCAGGGTGCGGCCGAGCTCGCCGGAGCGGAGTACGCCGCCAACTTCAAGGCGGCCTATCCGGGCGATGCGATCGAGAAGCTCTGGTGGTACCCGCCCGAGCCGCCCTGGTTCATCGCCGTCCGCAACGAGTTCCGCGACCGCTTCCTGTCGGCCTGAGCCGGGCACCCGGGCGGGACGGCGCATGCAGGGGGCCGAGGTCGCGCTCGAGGGCGTGGGCCTCGCCTTCGGCGCTTTCTGGGCGGTCCGCGGCATCGACCTGCTCGTCCGCCCGGGCGAGTTCTTCTCGCTCTTGGGCCCCTCGGGCTGCGGCAAGACGACGATCCTGCGCCTGGTCTCGGGCTTCGTCGAGCCGAGCGAGGGGAGGATCCGGATCGCCGGCCGGGACGTGCGGGGCGTAGGCCCCGCCGCCCGGCCGACGGCACTCGTCTTCCAGAACCTCGCGCTGTTCCCCTTGATGCGGGTTTGGGAGAACGTGGCCTTCGGCCTCGAGGTGCGCGGTGTCGGCAAGGCCGAACGGCGGCGGCGCGCGGAGGCGCTGCTCGAGCTCGTGGCGCTGCCGGGTTACGGCGACAAGCGGATCGACGAGCTCTCGGGCGGCCAGCGCCAGCGGGTGGCGATCGCCCGAGCGCTCGCTGTCGAGCCGCAGGTCCTGCTGCTCGACGAGCCGCTCTCCGCTCTCGACCTCAAGCTGCGCCAGCACATGCGCGCCGAGCTCAAGGCGATCCAGCGGCGCACGGGCGTGACCTTCCTCTACATCACCCACGACCAGGGCGAGGCCTTGACCATGTCCGACCGGGTGGCGGTCATGAGCCAGGGCCGGATCGAGCAGGTCGGCACGCCCGCCGAGATCTACGATGCGCCCGCGACCGCCTTCGTCGCGAGCTTCGTG
>JANWZN010000350.1 GCA_025054575.1 Geminicoccaceae bacterium
AGATGACTGGCCAAAAAGATGAATAGCTACAAAATGGTCGACTAAAAAATAGCCGGTTGCCTTGCGTGCAGGTTCAAGCCGGGCAAGTCTGTGTTGTTCTTTGTATTTGTTCTGTGTAGGACGGCTTGAGTTTGTGGCGTAGAGCGGCTGTGATGAGATCGGCGGTGATAAAGGTGCAGATAGCTGTGCAGATAGCTGTGCAGATGCCGGTGTAATGGGCTATATGAGGGGCTGTGTGATTTGTGGGGGGTACGATTTGCTCTGATGTAGATTGTTGCAAGACGGGGGATTAGCTCAGCTGGGAGAGCACCTGCTTTGCAAGCAGGGGGTCGTCGGTTCGATCCCGGCATCCTCCACCAAGCGGTGGGTCAAGGCTGTGGTGCGGCGCGCCTAAGCGCCGAGCAAAGCCCAGCGGCTGCATCCAACAGTGGATGCGGAAGCTGCGCTTTGCTGGCCTGCAACGAGGCCGGCAACGACAAGGCTGTTCTTTAACAATGCATGGAGTCGAGTCAGCAGGGTTGTGTCTGGCGCGGCGGTGAGGTGGCTTGGGGCAACCCGCCATCGTGCTGCTGGGTGCCAGGGGGCAGCCCTGCTGAAAGAGAGAAGCGAAGAGAGTTGACGTCAAGCACACACGTTTGCAACCAAGCAAGCGCGACATGGCTGACGAAGACGGCGAGCGCAGACTCGCGCGCAGATGCGCTCTTGCTGCTGCGGTGGTGCTGCCGTGAGGTGGTGCGGCTGCGGCTGCGAAGAGGGCGTGGGCGCGAGGCCCGTGCGGTGTG
>JANWZN010000351.1 GCA_025054575.1 Geminicoccaceae bacterium
TTTCTTTCGGAAAACGCGGAATTCGCCCGCGCCTGCGAGCGCGCCGGGATCGTCTTCGTCGGTCCGCCCGCCGAGGCGATCGCGGCGATGGGCGACAAGGCGGCGGCGAAGTCGCTGTTGGCGAAAGCGGGCGTGCCGGTCGTGCCCGGCTATCACGGAGACAATCAGGATGCCGCGTTCCTCGCCGCGGAAGCGCGCAGAATCGGTTATCCGGTACTCGTCAAGGCCTCGGCGGGCGGCGGCGGCAAGGGCATGCGGGTGGTCGAGCGAGCGGCGGACTTTCATGCGGCGCTCGAGGCGGCAAGGCGCGAGGCAAAAGCCGCCTTCGGCGACGACCGCGTGCTTCTCGAGAGATACCTCCTTCGGCCGCGGCATATCGAGATCCAGGTGTTCGCCGACCGGCACGGAAACGTCGTGCACCTTTTCGAGCGCGACTGCTCGGTGCAGCGCCGGCACCAGAAGGTGATCGAGGAGGCGCCTGCGCCGGGCATGACGGACGAGCGGCGCCGCGCGATGGGCGAGGCGGCGGTCGCGGCCGCGCACGCGATCGGCTACGTCGGCGCAGGCACCGTCGAGTTCATCGCCGAGGCCGACGGCCGCTTCTGGTTCATGGAGATGAATACGAGGCTTCAGGTCGAGCATCCGGTGACCGAAATGATCACCGGCGTGGACCTCGTCAAGTGGCAGATCGCGGTCGCGGGCGGAGCGCCGCTGCCGCTACGGCAAGAGGAGCTGCGCATCCGAGGACACGCGATCGAGGCGCGCATCTACGCCGAAAA
>JANWZN010000352.1 GCA_025054575.1 Geminicoccaceae bacterium
GGGCTTCGCTCGCCGGTGCCGCGGGGGGAGCGCTCCTCCAGGATTGGCGATCCGACCCGCGAGCAGGGCCCGTGCGGGAGAATCGAGGCGGCATCGGCCGCCGGGCGGTGCTCGTGGGTGCCACGGCCGGACTCTTCGCCGCGAGCACGGGCGCGAGCGACTGCGCGGCGGCGGCCGAGCGCGGTGCCGCCCTCCTGGTCCCGGGCTACCGGCCGGATCGTGCCCGGCTGCGCGGCTGGCCGATCGCACACCATGCCGACCTCGCCCGGGGGGTGCCCGCCGACTGGAGCGGGCCGCGAACCCTCTTGACCCGGGTCGGGCCGGACGGGTCGGTCCGCCGCGTGGTCCTGCCGATCGCGATCCACCAGGTCGCGGTGGCACCCGATCGGCGACGGGCTTTCGTGAGCTCGCTCGAGGGCGAGAGCTTTCTCTTCCTGGAGCTCGCGCATCTCGAGGTCGAAGCGCTTTTCGCTCCGCACGCGCCCGGCTTCGTGGGCGGCGGCCACGCGGTCTGGTCGCCCGAGGGTGCCGTCGTCTACGTCACCGAGCGCCGAGCACCGCGACCCTTCTCGGGCGATCCGGCGGCGCACGAGGGCCGGGTCGTGGTGCGCGACGGACGCGACGGCCGGGTCCTCGCGGTCTGGCCCTCGGGCGGGATCGCCCCGCACGACATCGCGCTCCTGCCCGACGGACGCACGCTCGCGGTCGCGCATTACGGCTCGCCCGATTCGGGCCGCGGCCCGCACGGGCCGGTGGCCCCGGGCGTGGTCGAGCCCTC
>JANWZN010000353.1 GCA_025054575.1 Geminicoccaceae bacterium
CCTCGTACGTGATGCACCGGCTCGGCCATCCCGAGTGGGCCGAGCAGGCGGCGCTCACGAACACCTGGATCGGCGCGTTCAACACGCTCGTGCTGCTGACCTCCAGCCTCTCGGCCGTGCTCGCCCATGCGGCCGCGGAGCGCGGCGATGGCCCGCTGGCGGCGCGTCGGCTGCTGTACACGGCAGCCGGGGGCGCGACGTTCCTCGTCGTCAAGGCATTCGAGTGGGCGCCGAAGATCGAGGCGGGCCACACGATCACCTCGAGCGGCTTCTGGGCGTTCTACTACACGGCCGCGGGACTGCACGCGCTGCACGTCCTGGCGGGCGTGGTCATCATGCTGTTCATCGCGGTACAGGCGCGGCGCAACGAGGATCTGCACCGCGTCGAGCTCATCGGGCTGTACTGGCACTTCGTCGACGTGGTCTGGGTCTTCCTCTTCCCGCTGCTGTACATCGCCAAGTGAGCCGCCTCCGATGACCGAGCGCGAGCCCTCCCCTTCGCAAGATTCGACCGCGACGTCCGCGGGCGCCGCCCCGTCCGCGCACGGCACCCACGCACACGACGATCCGCGCGCGCACGAGCGGCACTACGTCCGTGTGTGGGCCGCCCTGTGCGTCCTGCTCGTCGTGAGCGTCGTCGGCCCGATGCTCGAAATCCCGATCGTGACGCTGCTGACCGCGTTCGGAATCGCCGTCGTCAAGGCCTACCTCGTGGTGCGCTTTTTCATGCACCTGCCCCTCGAACCGAAGTACGTCGCCTATCTTGG
>JANWZN010000354.1 GCA_025054575.1 Geminicoccaceae bacterium
TACGAGGTGCTGGCGGCCGCGCCGCCGGACCGCGCGAGCGGCTTCGTGTTCATCGCGGGCCAGGCTCAGGCGGCGCTCGAACGGTTCACTGGCGATCGCAACGCGGTGATTGTTCTCGTCGCGGGCGCCTTGAGCCCGGCGGCCAACGCCGCGCCGCGCCATTACAGCGACCCAATCCTGGACGAGGCTTGGCTGGTGAGCCAGCGGGCACACGTTCGTCAGGCATACGAGGCCCAAGCCGATTTCGTTGCCGACATCTGCCGGCGAACCGAACGAAGCGGCGTGCCGGTCATAAGATTTGACCGGCTCGGCAGAGGCTTACCGCGAACCGCCTTGAGCAAGTTGACTGCGCAGCTTCGGCGCTCGCTCGGCGGCAGCGGCGTCTGAGCGCCCTGCGGGAATAGTGTACTCGACCGCCTGGCGTGCCGCCCCGGCGGAAAAGTCGTGCGCCGGACCGGCTCTGCCCGCCGCCGGGCCGGCGCTTTCGCGTCAGCGCGAGTAGAACTCGATCACCTGGGCGGGCTCCATCTGCACCGGATAGGGCACGTCGGTGAGTTTCGGCGCACGCAGGAAACGCCCCCGCATGGCGCGGTGATCGACCTCCACATAGTCGGGCACGTCGCGTTCCGCCGACTGCGCCGCGTCGAGCACGGAGGCGAACTGCTTCGCCTTCTCCTTCAACTCGATCTGGTCCCCGTCGCGGACGAGGAAGGAGGGAATGGTCACCCGCTTGCCGTTGACCAGCACGTGGCCGTGACTGACGA
>JANWZN010000355.1 GCA_025054575.1 Geminicoccaceae bacterium
TCTCCGGGCTGCGCAGGGAGCAGCTCGCGCTCGGCGCGGATCCCGAGCGCCTCCTCGAGCAGCTCGAGGTAGCGGGTGAGCTCCACCGCCCGCGCGCAGCCGAGATTGAGCACGCGGTAGGGCGCGACCCCGCTGCTCGCGGGGCCCGGGGCGCGCGCATCCCAGGCGGGATCGGGAGCCGCTGGGCGGGCGGCGACCCGCAGCAGGCCCTCGATCACGTCATCGACGTAGGTGAAGCTGCGGCGATGGCGGCCGTGGTTGTAGAGCGGCACCGGCCGCCCGGCGAGCATCGCCTCGGCGAAGCGGAACAGCGCCATGTCGGGCCGTCCCCAGGGGCCGTAGACGGTGAAGAAGCGCAGCACCGTGGTCGGGATCGCGAACAGGTGCGCGTAGGCGTGGGCCATCGCCTCGGCCCCCTTCTTGCTCGCGGCGTAGAGCGTCAGGGGATGGTCGGTGGAGTGGTCCTCCCGGAACGGCAGCCGGCGGCTTGCGCCGTACACGCTGCTCGTGCTCGCGAGCAGGAGGTGCTCGACCGGATGGCGGCGGCAGCCCTCGAGCAGATGCAGGGTGCCGACCAGGTTGCTGTGCACGTAGGCGCCGGGGTTCTCCGCGGCGTAGCGCACCCCCGCCTGGGCGGCGAGGTGGAAGACGATCTGTGGCCGCGCCTCCGCGAAGCAGCGGGCGACCTCCGCCGCGTCGCCGAGATCGGCCTCCACGTGGCGGAAGGTCCCTGCCTGCGCGACCCAGGCGAGACGGGCGCG
>JANWZN010000356.1 GCA_025054575.1 Geminicoccaceae bacterium
GCGTTCGTCGGCTATGTGCTGCCGTCGAAGATCTACGCCTGCGTCGCGACCGGAAGGCCGCTCCTGTTCATCGGCAGTGCCCGGTCCGACGTACACCGCATCGCCGCGAGCGGCCTTCCGTCGGACCGTTACTACCGAGTCGAGGTGGGGGACGCGGAAGGGGTCGCGCGCTCGCTCGAGACGATCGCCGGTGTCGCCGAAGCCCGGCCGAAGACAGGCATCGAGAGGGCTGCGTGACCCGATTGGCGAGGGATCGGGACGTGTCGGGTCATCAGAGAGGGCGGTTCGCGCACGCGATGTTCCCGTCGCGGCGACCGCGCGAGCGGCTGTCCGAGACGCTCTCGGTGGCCGATGTGCACCTCGTGAGCCTCGATCCGAGGTTCGAGGGGCTCGTCTATCCCTCCAAGGTCTACGGCATCCGCGCCGCCGGCCGGCCGCTCGTCTGGCTGCGGCCGGGGCTGGGGGTGGAGGAGCTGAGGCGCGCCGCGGGCGCGTCGCCCGTGGATCTCTCCCCGGGTCGCAGCCGCGAATGGTTGGCGGTGATCGGCGGTCTCGAGGTGGTGACGTTTCAGGCGTCGGCGGCGCGGGAAGCCGGACCGTCGCCGCAAGGTGTCGGTTCGCGTTGATGCGCGACGAAGCGACGGGATGGAAGTTGCGCGGATCTGCCCTGCGCCCGCGCCCCTTGTGGGCTCGCTTGCTTCGCGGCGGTGCCTGGACGCTCGCGGGTGAGGCGGCCGCTCGCGCCGCTGCTTTTCTGTC
>JANWZN010000357.1 GCA_025054575.1 Geminicoccaceae bacterium
TGGCGCTGCTCCCCCGCGACGGCGCGCTCGCGCATAGCCAGATCGCCGCCCTCGCGTCCGCCGTCGCTCGCAATCCGTCGGCGAGCGCCTACCTGATCACGGACGCGGCGCCGCACTGGACGCGGCTCGACGCGGCGGCGCGCCAGACCCTGCTGGAGGCCGCCGCCCAGGATGCATGGGCGGCGCGCAGGGCGCTGACGGCGCTTATCACCATCGAGGGCGCGCTCGCGCCCGACCAGATCGCCGCCCTCGCGTCCGCCGTCGCTCGCAACCCGTGGCAGAGCGCCGAGCTGATCACGGACGCGGCGCCGCACTGGACGCGGCTCGACGCGGCGGCGCGCCAGGCGCTGCTGGAGTCCGCCGCCCAGGATGCACGCACAGCGCAGATGGCGCTCCGCGCGCTGCTCCCCGTCGACGGCGCGCTCGCGGACGCGCACGCCCTCGCGCTGGCGCGCGCCGCCCTTCCAGACGTCGCATGGGAAACGATCAACGCCATCGCCCGCGCGCGCCGCGCCCCCCTCGCCCCGATCATCCGCCTGGCGCTCGCGCCCGCGCCAGACCAGCCCGCGCTGCACGCCGCGCTGCGCGCCGGATGGGGCGCGCTGGACGCCGCCGACCAGATCGCGCTCGCCCGCGCCGTCGCGCCCGATGCGCGCATGACCGTCGCCCTCGCGCGCCTCCTCACCGACAGCGACCTGCCGCTCGCGGATGAGGCGCGCCGCATCCTGGCGCGCGCGATCATCCCGCCTGCGCAAGC
>JANWZN010000358.1:0-450 GCA_025054575.1 Geminicoccaceae bacterium
ATGGAGGGGTGCTCGCGCTCGCCGCGGACGACCACGCCTGCCGCAGCTCCACCCTTCCCCATGCCTCCGAGCACGAGTTCGTCTCGGCGCTGATGCCGATCCTCAATCCCGCCGGGGTGCAGGAGATCCTGGACTTCGGCGTGCTCGGCTTCGCGCTCAGCCGTTACACGGGGCGCTGGGTGGGCTTCAAGGTGATTGCCGAGACCGTGGAGTCCTCGGCCTCGATCGAGGTCGATCCGGACCGGATCGAGATCCGCATCCCGGAGGACTTCGAGCTGCCGCCGGGCGGCCTCAACATCCGCTGGCCCGATCCGCCGCTCGAGCAGGAGCTCAGGCTCCACCAGTACGCGATGCAGGCGGCCCAGGCCTTCGCCCGCGCCAACGGCCTCGACCGCATCGTCATCGACTCCCCTGACGCCCGCTTCGGGATCCTCACCACCGGCAAGAGCT
>JANWZN010000358.1:460-750 GCA_025054575.1 Geminicoccaceae bacterium
ATCTCGACGTGCTCCAGGCGCTCGAGTACCTCGGGCTCGACGAGGCCGCCTGCCGCGAGATCGGCATCCGGGTCTACAAGGTCGGCATGACCTGGCCACTCGAGCCCGAGGGGGTGCGGCGCTTCGTGCGCGGCCTGGCCGACATCCTGGTGGTCGAGGAGAAGCGCAGCTTCCTCGAAAGCCAGCTCAAGGAGTACCTCTACAACCTCGAGGGACGGCCGACGGTGGTCGGCAAGTACGACGAGCAGGGGGAGTGGATCCTGCCCTCCACCGCCGAGCTCACCCCGGCG
>JANWZN010000359.1 GCA_025054575.1 Geminicoccaceae bacterium
CGGCCTCCTCAGCCGTCAGGATCGGCGTCGAGCTGCCACCTGGAATCACCGCTTTGAGTTTTCGTCCTGGGCGCAGGCCACCGGCAATCGCGATCACTTCTTTGAGTGGTAGGCCCAACGGAAGTTCATAAATCCCTGGCTGCTGCACGTGGCCGGAAATCGAAAAGACCTTGGTCCCACCGGATTTTTCACTCCCTTTGGCTAACTTGGCATAGGCCTCACCACCCATGCGGAAGATACCCGGCACTGCTGCAAAAGTCTCCACGTTATTGACCACGGTCGGGGAAGCATAAAGCCCTTTGAATGCAGGAAAAGGAGGCTTAAGCCGCGGGTGGCCGCGCTTGCCCTCCAGACTTTCTAAAAGGGCTGTCTCCTCGCCACAGATGTAGGCACCGGCACCGCGATAAGTGGCGAGGTGGAATCGGCGTCCCGTGCCCAGGATATTGTCACCCAAATAACCGGCAGCATAAGCTTCGGCGATGGCAGCCTCCACGCGCTGCCAGCCCTTGTAGAATTCACCACGGATATAGATATAGCCCTGTTCGCTATTGAGCGCGAGCGCGGCGATGATCATGCCTTCAATGATCGAATGTGGGATTTCCTCCAGAATGAAGCGGTCCTTGAATGTGCCAGGCTCGGATTCGTCTGCGTTGCACACAACATACTTAGGTTCTGGGCTGTCTTTGGGCACAAACGACCATTTCATCCCCGTCGGGAAGCCAGCGCCGCCACGACCGCGCAAATTGG